>DATHPI010000463.1:0-2616 GCA_035484035.1 Chthoniobacterales bacterium | reverse complement strand
GCCGAAGGTTCGGACTCGCAGTTTGCGAAGAGCCCACAGCCCCGATGGACCCAGGATATTTAAAGCGGTCGGGCCCCTCTTGCGCTTGTAACCGAGCTTTTCCTTCAGCCGCTGGAAGTGCGTTTCCACAAAGGAGTGGCTTCCCAGGATAACTCCGTCGTTAAAATAGCGGATTTTGCATCGTAAACGTTCCCAAAGCGAAAGCTCACCCTTCTCTTGCTCGACCACCTTTTGCGCCTTGGCCAAGTCAAAGGCCGGAGGTTTGTTCTCGCTCGCCACCGCACCTTTCAGATACAGGCGTTTGCGATACTCTGTTTCAACTTCCTCCCGGCTCGCGGTCGGCGGCAGGTTCAAGATGGTCCTGAGACCCTCTTGGGCAGTTGCGGTTCCCTTGGCGATTGCTTCCGCATAACCGCAGTAGCGAAAATCTTTGGGATCCTCACATAACCCTGAGCGAACCGGGTTCAGATCGATGTAGGCGGCAATCGCCGCCACAGCAGTGCCTCCTTCCAGAAGAACACTCTTGAAGCGCTCCGACCACAGAGTCCCGTGACGCTTGTTGCGCCGGTTGTACTGCTGAGCGAAGCAGCCTTTGAGCTTTTTCATATAGATCGAGAGGTCATTCATCTGCCGAAGATAGAACTCGAACAGGCGCTTGCTCTGCTCGATTTCGTCTGGTTGCTGCGCAAAGCGCGCCAGTTTCTCTCGCAGCTGCTCCACTCGTTTCGATCCGTAGCCTTCCTTAATGCGCTCCAGCAGTTCGCTCTGGGTCAAGGGCTTGGGTTCAGGCACTTCACACAGGATGTGGAAGTGATTAGCCATCAGCACATAGTCCAGGATCCGAATGCCGCAGAAGGCCGCCCAGCGGCGCATCAAAGAAAGAAATTTCTCGGCCTCAGTACAACGGCCTCCGGAGGTCCCGAAGATGAAGAGGCCATGAACCAATCTGGAAATGCAGTGGTAAAAACTCCGGCCCTCGGCTTTAACACGCGGAAATCGCATAACGAGAAATAATAAAACATAAAATGAAAATGTATCAAACATTTTATACGAATGATATTTTCAGGCTGTCCCTAAGTCTGTTTTGTCCCTAACTAAGCCCGTTCTTCGACCTTTCGACCTGTGTTAACCGTGTGGCCTGAACTAACCCTGGCCAGCGCTCCGGATTGGACGACAGGATGGCAGCGAGATTGGGGACGGACCCTCGGACAGACGGATCCTGGGACA
Source organism: Chthoniobacterales bacterium (assembly GCA_035484035.1). Taxonomy (GTDB): domain Bacteria; phylum Verrucomicrobiota; class Verrucomicrobiia; order Chthoniobacterales; family JAFAMB01; genus JAFAMB01. The sequence goes on along the minus strand of DATHPI010000463.1, from coordinate 1,389 downwards.
GATCCAAAAATCTTACGTGGGGGCGGGTGGCAGGGTCCTTGACGGTCTGGTTGGAAAAGTCAAAAGAAGAAGCGGCGCGTGTTGCCCCTCAGCCGGGCGTTGGCGATTGCAAAGAGATCCTTTTGGCGAACCACCATTTAGTTGCGCCGCGATAGTGAAATCGAACCGACAGTAATCGGATTGGTTGGATTTTTCTTGCCGGCAATTTACTTTCGCGGGAAAACGGACGGCCGTCTGGTTATTGAGAGGCTCCGATGGCTACAGATGGATTGTTCATCAGGCTGTCCAACATTGACATCCGGGCCGAATATCGGAGAGCCGGCGTTTATCGATGGAGACTACCAGCTGGCGACTGAAATGCTGAAAGTTACTAGAGCTGACAAACTTCATTCCGGCGATGGCTGAAGAATACTCGGCGCACTGCGTACGGGCTGCTCGACGCGCAGCCTACGCGATGTTCTTCGCTGATGGAATCGGTTTTGGGGTCTGGGCCGGTCATATTCCCGCGTTCAAACAAAAGTTCGTGCTGAGTGATTCGTCGCTGAGCATCGTGCTGCTTGCGGTTGCTGCCGGGTCGATCGTTTCGATGCCACTGGCGGGCCAAGCGGTGCGGATTTTTGGAAGCCGGCGCTGTATCGTCGTCAGCGTTGCCTTTTTTGCCTTCTGCCTTGTCTGTATAGCACTGGCACCGAGCCTGACCTTGTTTGTCGTTGCAGCGCTTCTGTTCGGCGCGGCCAAAGGCGGAGTCGACGTTGGCATCAACGCCCAGGCGGTGATCGTCGAAAATCGTTATGGACGCCCGATCATGTCTTCGTTCCAGGCCCTCTGGAGTGTCGGTGGTCTTGCCGGAGGCTTTTTGACGAGCGTAACCCTCGGTTTGGGCTCTACGCCGGTGGTTAATCTGTCGGGTGTTGCCTTGGTGATGCTGGTGCTCGACCTGTTCTATTATGCTCACCTGATGCGCGACGCAGCGTCGCCCGAAGGAGAAGGTGGGAGGCGCTTTCGGCTGCCTGGTAAAGCGTTACTTTATGTCGCTATCTTGACCTTTATCGCCTTGTTCAGTGAAGGTGCTCTGCAGGATTGGGCGGCGGTTTATATGCGGCAAGTGGTCGCCGTTCCCGTCTCGATTGCAGCCGTGGGCTACGCTGGCTACTCCACCGCGATGGCCTTGGGCCGGTTCGCCGGAGACCGCGTGGTTGTCTCCTTGGGCGAGCGCTTTGTGATGCGGTTGAGCGGCACGCTGATTATTGCCGGCTTAGGAGCCGCGCTTTTGGTGCCCAGTCCGATTTTTGCCATTGCTGGCTTTGCGGTAGCCGGTCTTGGCAATTCCAACCTGGTACCCATCCTCTTTAGCGCGGCCGGGCGGGATCCGGTCTTGGGGCCTGGCCC
>DATHPI010000462.1:0-20460 GCA_035484035.1 Chthoniobacterales bacterium | reverse complement strand
CTATTAAAGAAATCGCTCAAGTATAATTTCCAGTTTTTTGACCGTTGCTTCTGGCCAAAGCTTCCGATCCGTTACAAGTGCGAAATCAAGCACCCGATGTTCAGGCCAGTTTGCTTCCCGAGGAATTCTTTCGATGACCTTTGGGAGGATCTTTCGAGCCGCGTCGGCGTTTGCCACCAAGTGCCCAATAATTGTTTGAGCGCTCACTGGTTCATCCTCGATTTTCCAACAGTCGTAATCGGTTACGAAATTGATCGAGGCAAGCGAAATCTCGGCTTCACGTGCCAGCTTGGCTTCCGGGAGGTTCGTCATGCCAATGATATCGAAACCCATTTTGCGATGAAATTCCGACTCCGCACGTGTCGAGAAGGCAGGTCCATCCATGTTCACGTAGGTCCCTCCATTCAGAACGGTATAACCAAGGATTGACGCTTCCTCCGCAATGATCGTCCGAAGATGCGCGCTCACCGGATCAGCAAAACCAACATGGGCAACGATTCCGTTCCCGAAGAAAGTCCACTCCCCTCGGCGGCTGGTTCGATCGAAAAATTGCGAGGGAAGCACAATATCTCGGGGACGATATTTCTCCTGAAGACTTCCGACAGCGCCTAAGCTGAGAATCCAGCGAACATTCAGTGATCGGAGTGCAAAAATATTCGCGCGATGGTTCAGCTCCGTTGGAAGCAGCCGATGCCCGCGGGCGTGACGCGGCAAAAAGTAGACGCGCCGGTCGTTCAGATAACCCGAGACAAGTGAATCCGATGGACTTCCATAAGGCGTCTCGACCACGATTTCTTCAGGTCTTTCGAGGCCTTCAATCTGATACAATCCGCTGCCGCCAATAATCCCTATCGCGGGAGTTCCTTCACTCATGCTGGCGAATAGTAGGGGCTGAATCGTCAATCGTAAAATTTAATTCCGGCTGACGTGATCCATTCGACGCAAACACGGCAATACTCATGACCATCGACTTAACGAGCGCGTTCGAATGCCATGGGCAAGCGACAGCGCGTCGAATGGCATGCTATTTCGGGGAGGGGCCACTTAAACTCAACAGTTGCTCTGTTTTTTGCTCGAGCTCCTCAACGGAAATATCGGTGCTGGCCACTTCACCGCGCTGATTGATCAGCCACATCTCTGGAATCGCATGGACGCCGTATTTTCTCGCAAAATCATTTTCCCATCCTTTCCCATCGAAATACTGGGGCCATGGAATCAATTTCCTGGCCACAAAGTTAGCTAGTGCCTGCTCGTCCTTATCGAGAGAGATTCCTATGATAGTGAAGCCTTTCTCCCTGAACTTTTGGTAAATCTGTCGAACGGCCGGCATTTCTCGAATGCAGTCTGGGCACCACGATGCCCAGAAATCGACCAGTACAACCTTACCGCGCAACTCACCCATATTGATGGACGAACCGTCCGTAGCGGTGAATTGCAAACTTATCGGCTGACCGATGAGCTGTTCCTTGGCCATGCGAGCCTTCGCTGCGTTGGCAAGGTTTTGGTCGGACGTCGTGGTCAACTCCCGCAGAAATGCCACCCCTTTTTCGTGATCGAATCTCAGCATCAAGTCCGCTCTAGCAAGTTGAAAAGAGATGATTGCGGGTTCCGTCGGATTCGTTTGGACCAGTTCAGCGATCCGATTCTCGAGAATGACCGCCTGATCGGGCCTGATCACATCGGGGCGGTCCAGCCACTGAGCGAGAATGGTGCTCTCGACTTCAAATCGAAAATCTGCGGGCAATGCCGGGTCGCCGGCGATTGGCCGTGCGTCTATTTCGTTCTGTCGGAGCAGGGCAATTCTCTGATCGGCAGGATCCGGGAAATCTGTCGTCTCTAACTTCCAAAGCATTGCTTGCGGCTCATGAACATCGTGCGGAAACCGCTTCGTAAATACAGCTGCATTCTCGTGCAACGCCTTCTCGCGCCCGGCATAAAATTCGACCGCGTTTGTGCCGATTGGGACCTGGGCATGCGCTTGAGCGTTGAGCGCCTGGAGTTGCAACCAAGCAGAGCCGGCAGCGTCCTCAGCGTCTGAAATCAAAGGAAATACCACGAGCGAAATGCATAGAATGGCCAGCGAACGCATTGGGCACCACTAGCCCTTTCAGAGCTCGGGTCAAGAGCATCGCGCTTTTCTCGAATCGAGCGTAATCCAGAGAGGTTGTGCGATCAAAGCGTAAGCTCCATTTGATTTGGCAAAACTCTTCGAAAGGCTGCCGTACTGAGCTCTGTCCGAGCCTTGTTCAGACCCGCTCGGCGGCAGCTGACCAAAAACATTTGACGGATCTCCTCAGCCATCGGCCCATCGCCGCGCATCCGTGCGCCAAACTCCGCGCTGTTCAATTTTCCGTTTCGCATCGACCGGATTCGACCTAAGATCTTTTCTTTCCGTTCTGGAAAATGGGTTTCGACCCAGGCGACAAAAATTGGCGCGACCGTCAGCGGCAGCCGAATCATCGTGTAAGACGCGAACTGCGCCCCAGCCTTCGCCGCTGCCGCTGTGACACTCGGGACCTCGTGCTCATTGATACCCGGAATGATTGGAGCGACGTTGACGCCGACCGGTACACCAGCTTGGTGGAGTGTGGCGATCGCCTCGAGCCTGTGAGAAGGGCTTGATGCACGCGGTTCCAGAATCCGGGCGAGTTTTGGGTCAAGCGAGGTGATTGAAAGGCAGACCGCTGAGGCATTGACTCTCGCTAGTTCCCCAAGATAATCGGCGTCTCTGGTCACCAAGTGATTCTTGGTCACCACACTGACGGGATTCCGAAAATCAACCAGCACCCGTAAACAAGACCGCGTGATTTGCAGCTTTCGTTCAATCGGCTGGTAGGCATCCGTGACGCCGCTGAGCGCGAGATTTTTCGGTTTCCAAGAAGGTCTGAGGAGCTCGGCAGCCAACAGTTCGGCCGCCTTGGATTTCACCAAAATCCGGCTTTCAAAATCAATGCCAGCCGAAAACCCCAAGTACTCGTGAGTTGGTCTGGCGTAACAATAGGCGCAACCATGCTCGCAACCGCGATAGGGGTTCAGACTGGCGTCGAACCCAATATCAGGGCTGTTATTGTACGAGATGATGCTTTGTGAGTCGTCTACCAGGAACTGGGTGCGTAGGGGTCGCGACTCTGTGTCCGGCTCACACCAATCCTCCGGTTCGTAGTGCAATGCCTCAAAACGGTTTGCCGGGTTGATGTTCGAGCCGCGCCCCCGGAGCGGTTGGCCTATCGGATCGCTTGCCATAGCCATACTCATTTGAACATATCCTAATTAGCAGGCTCTTCATCAAAAATGTTTAGCGGCAGGTCCCATCCTCCCCGTCGCTGCGTTTTCCAAACTGTTGAGTGACTCCTCAGAGCCAGCCCGGGAGCGCTGCTCACTGTTCCTTGGGACCGACACTTGCACTGACCTCTGCCACCAACGCAGACTGCGGGGCTTCCCGCGGCCGGACCACCATGATGCCAGCAAATTTGTTATAGCGGTATAGATAGCTGTGAAGGGGCACGTCGACGATGACCTGCCGTCGGTCCTTCGACGCGTGCATGAAGTGAACAACACCCGCGCGATCACGACATGCCAATCCGACATGCTCTGTAAAACCTTCCGGGCCGTTCCCGCTGATACAGATGACGTCGCCGTCTTGAATTTTGGACTCGATTCCAGGGACTTCTCTCTTGGGAATGTGGTAGATCGTCCGGCTTGAGATCCTGTCTTCGATCTGGCGCATTTCCGGCACCAGGCCGGGATTGTTCCGCAGATATCTCGAATCGCGCCAGTATCTGCTCATCTCATTGAGATAGCGCCCCCGCATCGGAACGCCACCCAGCGATCGTGTCAAATTTGTCACCAGGCCACGGCGCTCGTTGTCGTAGATCCAGTCTTCGAGAAAGTGGAGGCGAGTGGTGTACCGTCCGTCGCACTGGCCGCCGCGATAACGATCGAGTTCGATCATCGCGAGGAGATTCGCAGGCGAGTAACCTCCTGTCTTAAGTTCCAGCATCCGGGCAAACCCGAGCGAAATCTCGAAATAGGTCCAGCAGTCTACTCCTCGCAAATTTACAGAAGGAGATTCCGTGTGATCATCGATCTCCAACGTGTAGTTCACGTAGGGAGTTCCCAGTAGAGCTTTGCCGACAGTTACCGTTCGTTCTCCGAGAGGTAATGAGCGCCAGTTTGCGTTCTCCGCCTGTTGAACTAAATGCTGAAACTCAGATTCACCTTTGAATACTTTTTCGTAGGGCAAAGTGACGGCTCCACGCGACACTGTAAGGAAGCCGACCAGAAAGAGCAGGATGGGACCAAAGAAGACAACCGGACGCATCACCTGCCGACTTTCCGCTGTCATGACCAGAATTTCCAGAGAAAAGGCGATTCAGGAGCCAGAAGTTCAGGAGTTCAGGTCCGAAGGATCAGCTCTCCCATTCTGCGACTCCTGAACTCCTGCAACTCCTGACTCCTGATTTGGACTCCTGATTTGCAGTCCCTGCATTACCCGCCTACACTCGGAAAATGACTATCCAGGAAGAGATTGATGGCGACTTGAAAGACGCCATGCGTGCCAGGGATGCAGCGCGGCTGTCGGTCTTGAGGATGGTTAAATCTGCCCTGACGAATGCTGCAATCGAGAAAATTGGGGCAGCGGGGGTCCTTTCGGATTTCGAAGCTGTCGCGGTCATTAGGAAACAGGTCAAACAGCGGTTGGATTCAATTCAAAGCTTTGAAACGGGGGGCCGGCCGGAACTAGCAGCGAAAGAGCGTAAAGAGATTGAGTTTTTAACCGCCTATCTTCCGAAGCCGCTTGGAGAGAACGAAATCCAGCAGATTGTGAACGACTCAATCGCGCAAATTGGGGCGACCTCCAAGGCCCAAATGGGCGCGGTCATGAAGATTGCGACCGAAAAGGCGGAAGGTCGGGTGGACGGAAAAACGCTCAGCCAGGCCGTGCAGAAGGCGCTCGCCTAGGAGAAGTGCCAGTGTCAGTACGGAAATCCCATTCGACACGTTTTGTCGACAAGGCGCTTCCCCCTGGCACCGACACTTCCCCTCGGCAACTGACAACTTTTCCTGGCACTGGCACTGACACTGACACTTCCCTATGGTCTCCGCCATTATTGTAGCGGCTGGCAGTAGCCAGCGGATGGGATTTGATAAATTGTTGAGCCTGATGGGCGACAAACCGGTAGTTGCTCATTCGATTGACCGTTTCGAACGATGTGACGAAATCGATGAGGTCATCCTAGTGGTGCGTTCCGACCGGCGCGAGGAGTTTCAACGGGTTGTGGATGGGTGCGGGTTCACTAAAGTCAATCGCCTCGTTGATGGCGGAGATGAACGACACCTTTCGGTCTGGAATGGTATAGCTCAGCTATCGAAAGCCTCCGAGATAGTCGCCATTCATGATGCCGCGCGCCCGCTGGTTTCTTCGGAATTGATTGGTCGAAGCGTAACCTTGGCCCGGGCTTGCGGCGCGGTTTCTCTCGCCGCCCCGGTTGTGGAGACAGTCAAACGGGCCGACGCGGAGCGGAACGTCATCGGAAGTGTTGACCGTTCCGGCCTCTGGGCCACGCAGACGCCGCAGGTCTTTCGATTTGACTGGCTCCTGGACGCTTATAAACGAATTGTTGACTCGGGACGTTCTGTCACCGATGAGGTTTCAGCACTGCAGGAGGCAGGTTATCCCGTCCGTTTGCTGCAGAACACCGATTGGAATGTTAAGATCACTTTTCCGAGAGACCTGAAACTAGCGGAAAAAATGATCAGTTTAGCCTAGAGCGAATTTTAGTTTTTAAACTGGGTCAACGGCTTAAGCTGATTCGTAGTAGCCTGGATGTAGAATGCAGTATCAGACAACGAGTTTGGAAAACGGAGTCAGGATCGCCACGCGCGAGATGCCGGAGATGAAAAGCGTGAGCGTGGGCGTCTGGATAGCGGTCGGTGGCCGCCATGAACCGGAGGAACTCTGCGGAATTTCTCACTTTCTGGAGCATCTCCTCTTCAAAGGCACCGCGAAACGAACGGCCAGGGATATCACGGAAGAGGTGGAAGGTCTCGGAGGATTCATTAACGCCTTCACGACGGAAGATCACACCTGTCTTTACGCCAAGGCCGCCGCTCAGCATCTGCCCACCTTGGCAAACGTCCTTTGCGACATGTACCTCAATTCCCTCATCGTCGAGCAGGAGATTGACCGGGAAAGGGACGTCATTCGTGAGGAGATCCTGATGTACAAGGATCAACCGGGACAGTTTTCACAGGAACTTCTGACAGAGGCCATGTGGCCCCGGCACGCTCTTGGACGCCCGTTGACCGGTTCGGTCGAGTCGATTTCCCGAATCCAGCGTACCCATCTTCTGAAGTTTGTCGCTGAGAATTACAACGGTCTTAGCACCGTTATAACGGTCGCCGGGCGTTGTGCGCACGAGGAAGTTGTAAGGCATTTTCGAAGCAAACTAAAGAGATTGCCTCGCGGCCGTGCTCCTGTCTTCCAGCGTTGGAACGAGGTCACGCGTGACCAGCGAGTTCTTGTTGCCAAGGACGAGACGGAACAAACTCACTTGGCCTTAGGCTATCACGCCATGAGCCGAACCGATGATCGGCGGCATGCGATGAAGCTTTTGAGCGTGATCCTCGGGGAAAATATGAGTTCCCGACTTTTCCAGCAGCTAAGGGAGCGTTATGCGTTTTGCTATTCCGTCCACAGCGGCACGTTGGTCCTTGAGGATTCGGGCCTGGTCAGCATTTGTGTGGGGCTTGAGCCGACAAAACTTCGAAGTGCTTTGCGTGCCATTCATCGAGAGCTGGACAAGTGCTGCAAAAGGCCTCCGAGCAAAAAAGAACTTCGCCAGGCGCAGGAATACACGATTGGCCAGAACGAATTGGGCCTGGAGAGCACGACCAATCAAATCATGTGGATGGGTGAATCACTGATTGCCTACGGTAAGGTTGTCGATCCTGAAGAGGTGCAGGCCAAATTTAAGGAAGTCACGGCCGATCAGATCCAGCAGGTAGCTAACCTCTGTTTCGCTCCCCAGCGGATGGGTCTTGGCGTGGTCGGTCCTGTCGAGAGCGCCAAAGTGCAGCGTTGGATCGGTGATATCGGATTTTAAGTTTCGGGACCGGTTGACGCCGGGCCAAGGCGGCGTAACAGGTTCACGGTGACGCCGCCACGATCCGCGCGGAACGTCAAACTTAAAACTCCTATCGACATCCCATTGCGCGACTTTTCGATCCGCACTAGGCTGAAAGGTTTCGAGGAATTCCATGAACGTCGAAGTTGAAAATCTACCGAATTGTATCGCTTCTTTGCATATCGAACTGCCGCCCGATCTTGTGACCAAGGAACGGAACGAGGTCATTCAAGGATTCCGCCGAGTCGCGCGAATACCGGGGTTTCGCCCGGGGAAGGCTCCTAACAGCGTCGTCGAAGCAAAATTCCGTAAAGAGATCCAGGCGGAATTGACCAAGAAACTGGTAACCGAAACGACGCGAGAGGCAATCCGGGAAAAGGGTCTCAAAGTATTGTCGATTTCAGATGTGGATGGCGTCGAGTTTACTCCGGAAAAAAGCATGCGCTTTACGGCGACCTTAATCACCGCGCCCGAGTTCGAGCTTCCGGATTACAAAGGAATTCAAGTCAACCTGCCACCGGCCGAACCGACCGATCAAGAGCTCGAAAAAAGTCTCCAAAGTATTCGGGAACGGCACGCCACCTTTTCGGACCTCGAAGGGCGTCTGCTGCAAATGCAAGATTTTGCCGTGATCGATTATGCCACGATCCTGGACGGACATCCTTTGCTCGAGGTTGAACCGAAGGCCCCCAAGATTCTCGGGGGTGGCATCGATTTCTGGGTCAAGCTGGATGAGAACACCTTCCTGAAAGGTTTTAGCGATCAGTTGGTCGAGATGCAGATCGGTGATACGAGGGAGTTCACCCTTCGTGTTCCCGACGACTACACGGTTGTCGAGCTAGCGGCTCGCACGCTGGATTTCAAGGTGACGCTGAAAGCAATCAAGAGCATGCAACTCCCGGAGCTCTCAGACGAGTTGGCGGAGCAGGTCGAAAAAGGACTTACTCTCGATAAATTGAAAGAGACTTTGAAAGCAGAACTTGCCGTCGAAAGGGAGCACAGGCTGGAGACGATGAAGCGGAATCAGATCATTGATTATCTTGCTTCCCATGTGGAGTGCGAGCTGCCTCAAAGCTACGTTAAAGATGAGACGCGCCGGATTTTGTCCGAGATCGTGCACCACAACCAGATGCGAGGCATCAGCGATGACCTGCTCAGGGAGAATCAGAAGGACATCATCAGCGCTGCTTCCCGCAACGCCAGAGACCGCCTGAAGGCCAACTTCATTCTAACAAAAATCGCAGAAAAGGAACAGATAGAGGTCAAACCTCAGGAGCTCCGTGAACGCGTTCAGATGCTGGCCAATCAATATCGAGTGAAGTACGAAAAAATGATGTCGGATCTCGAAGAAAAAAAAGCAATTGAGCAGGTGCGCGAGGAAGTGCTGATTGGCAAGGTTCTTGATTTCCTAACTTCGAATGCTAACGTCAAAATTACTTCTGAGGAAGTCGTGCGCGGCTGATTTAAAGGCTCCAACAACATGTCCAGCAATACCTATCATTCCCAAAACTCTCTTCTCGTTCCAATGGTCATTGAACAGACCGGAAGGGGGGAACGGAGCTACGACATTTATAGCCGGTTGCTGAAGGATCGAATCGTTTTCATCGGCACGGCGATCGATGATCATGTGGCGAACCTGGTCGTCGCTCAGATGCTGTTTCTCCAAATGGAAGATTCAAAACGCGATATCAATCTTTACATTAATTCACCGGGTGGGTCCGTCACCGCCGGTTTGGCAATCTACGATACAATGCAGTATGTGACCTGCGACGTAGCGACCTACTGCGTCGGCGTTGCTGCCAGCATGGGAGCAATTCTTTTGACCGCAGGGACCAAAGGCAAGAGGTATGCGTTGCCAAACTCCGATATCATGATTCACCAGGTTTCCGGTGGAGCGCAAGGTACCGCGAGCGACGTTGAGCGTACGGTGGAATATATGTATAAGCTGAAGAAAAGGCTGATCAGTATTCTTGCCCATCACACCGGCAAAACCATTGAACAGATTCAGACCGATTCGGATCGTGACTACTGGATCACTTCGCAGCAGGCCAAGGAATACGGGCTGGTCGATGAAGTGGTGAAGTCGCGAAAAGATGTCGTTCCGGAGCCTTTACCAGCTGCGGCTGAAAACGCATTGCCTGCTTAAGCGTTTGTCTGATTGGACGAATTAGTTATTTAGGCGGATAAAGGATCAAATATGGCTCGCGCATCTAACCTCACCATGTGCTCTTTCTGCGGCAAGAGCCATGCGGAGGTGCGCAAGCTCATTGCCGGTCCAGGCGTTTATATTTGTGACAATTGTATCAACGTCTGCAAAGGCATCCTCGACAAAGAACTCAACGAGGACGCCAGGCGGCAAACCACCAGTCTGCGTGTTCCGAAGCCCGCTGAAATCCGACGGCAACTAGATCAGTATGTCGTTGGCCAGGAGGCCGCAAAGAAAGTTTTGGCGGTTGCGGTTCACAACCACTTCAAGCGGATTCTGCAAGCCAACGGAAGCAAAGATCTCTCGATGGATCCGTATGCGGATGTGGAAATCGAGAAAAGCAACATCCTTCTGGTCGGCCCGACCGGCTCGGGGAAAACCCTTTTGGCTCGTACTCTGGCCAGAATTCTCGATGTGCCGTTTTGTATTGCCGATGCGACCACGCTGACCGAGGCAGGTTACGTCGGTGAAGATGTCGAAAATATCATTCTGCGCCTGTTACAAAATGCGGACTACGATGTTAAGCGTGCCGAGATTGGCATCGTCTATATTGACGAGATCGACAAGATCGGGCGCAAGACCGATAATGTCAGCATCACCAGGGACGTTTCCGGCGAAGGTGTTCAGCAGGCACTTCTGAAGATTCTGGAAGGCAGCAGCTGCAACGTTCCACCGCAGGGAGGGCGCAAACACCCTCACCAGGAATACATCCAAGTCAATACCGAGAAAATTCTCTTTGTATGTGGTGGGGCTTTCGTCGGACTTGATAAAATCATTAACCGGCGCTTGGGCAGCAAAGTCCTCGGTTTCCACACCAGTCAGACTCCCCAAAACCAAATCAAACCGGAAGAGACGCTGAAAAACACCGAGCCTGAAGACCTGCTTTCTTTCGGCATGATTCCCGAGTTTATTGGACGGCTTCCGATCGTAACGGCTCTCGATGCGCTCACCGAAGATGAGTTGATGTTGATTTTGACCGAGACGCGCAATGCGATGGTGAAACAGTATACCAAGCTATTGGCCATGGAGGGGGTCAATCTCGTGGTGACTCGTGATGCTTTGCGTGCTCTGGCTCATCAGGCGGTTACGAAAGGCACTGGTGCGCGCGCTTTGCGTTCGATGTTCGAAAAGATCATGCTCGATGTCATGTATGAGGTCCCAAGCAGGGAAGATATAGCCGACGTCGTGATCAATCGTGCAGTAGTGGAAGGGAAGCGAGCGCCCCTGATCAGAAGGAAGCAGGACAAGGACGCCGCGTAAGAAGAGCACGCCACTCACAGGCTGCGATCCCGCCCACTGGTCATTCGCACCCGGTAAAACGTGTGCTAAGCTGCAATTTCCATGAAGCGCAAAGCTCTTTACGGTTTTTTGAGCCTTTTGCTGATTTTTAATTTCGTCGTCGGCGTAAAGGTTTTCACCTCGCGTGCCGCCGCCGATTCCGATGACGCGGGATACGAAAATTTGACGGTTTTCACCCGGGCGCTCCAGCTGATCCGACAGGACTACGTCGACGCTAACAAGATCGGCTACCGGGATTTGACCTATTCCGCGCTCCGGGGAATGCTCGGCAGCCTCGATCCTCACAGCCAGTTCATGGAGCCAACGGATTTTCGGGAAATGCAGAATGAGACCCGAAGTGAGTTTGGTGGTCTCGGCATTGTCGTCTCAACCAAAGATGGCGTCCTCACGGTGGTTTCTCCAATGGAAGACAGCCCGGGATTTCGGGCTGGAATTTCGCCAGGTGATCAGATCCTGCGGATCAATGGCACCACCACGGAAAAGATGAGTCTCCAGGATGCGATCAATCTGTTGCGCGGAGATCCTGGCCAGAAGGCTACGCTCACGATTTTTCGACCTTCGACCAAAGAAACCAGGGATTATGCCCTGCAAAGGGAAGTCATCAAGGTCGCTAGCGTGAAGGACGCTAAAATTCTGGATCAATCGATCACCGGAAACTTCAAAATCGGTTATGTGCGAATCACGCAGTTTAACGAGCCCACCGCGCAGGAATTAGATCAGAAGTTGAATGAACTGCAGGCTCAGGGCATGCAGGCATTGATCGTTGATTTGCGCTACAACCCGGGCGGTTTGCTGGTGAGTGCTGTGGATGTCTGTGGGCTCTTTCTCCCGCCCAGGACAATGGTGGTTTACACGGAAGGGCGCGACGCTTCTCAGCGACGAGAATATTTTACTAGCAAAAATGAGAAACAGCGACCTAACTTTCCCGTTGTCCTGCTGGTCAACAACGGAAGCGCCAGCGGATCCGAGATCGTGGCAGGCGCCCTCAAGGATCTGAATCGCGCCATCCTGGTCGGGGATACGACTTTCGGGAAGGGTTCGGTCCAGAGTGTGATTCAGTTACCGGATGGTGCAGCGCTACGCTTGACGACCGCAAAATATTACACACCTAGCAAGCAGGTTATTCACGAGAAGGGGATCACGCCTAACATTAAAGCGTCGTTAACTGCCGATCAGGAACGCGCACTTCTTTTGCGGCATCGCGACGGTCTGCTCAGTTCGGACGAGCAGAAATTCGTCGATGACCAAAAGGATCCTCAGTTGGACCGCGCTCTCGATGCTCTGAAGGGAGCCATGATTTATAACCAGAATGATAAACAGCCCCAGGCGACTCAGCAGTGAGCCGCCCATTGGTCTTAGCGATCGAGACTTCGTGTGACGAGACCGCTGTAGCGATCCTGCGCGCTCCGCGTGACATTCTGGCCTCCGAGGTTGCCAGCCAGATCGACCTCCACAAGCGCTATGGCGGGGTAGTTCCGGAAGTGGCTTCCAGAAATCATCTTCCCAAAATTCGTCCGCTCATCGAAGCCGCGTTGCATCGTTCTGGAAGTTCGTTGACCGATATCGATTGCTTCGCCGCCACCCGTGGCCCTGGACTGCTCACCTCCCTTCTAGTTGGCTACAGCGCCGCAAAAGGTCTCGCGATCGGCTTGGGAAAGCCCTTTATCGGCATCAATCACCTGGAGGGGCATCTATTGTCTCCTTTCCTCCCGGGAATTGATCGAGCTTTCCCTTCAATTGGACTTATCGTCAGCGGTGGCCACACCATGTTGGTCCGTTCGACTGGAATTGGCGCTTATCGCCTGCTCGGAAGAACGCTCGACGACGCGGCCGGTGAAGCATTCGATAAGGTTGCCAAGCTCCTGGGGTTGCCCTATCCGGGAGGTCCGGAAATCGATCGCCTCGCTCGACAAGGAAACCCCAAAAAATTCGACCTTCCGCGAAGCATGGCGAAAAGCGGAGACTTCAACTTTAGCTTTAGTGGATTGAAAACGGCCGTTCGCTATCTATTGCCGAAGCTGGAGGGCGATTTTCACGCAGATCTTTGTGCCTCTTTCCAGGAAGCCGTCGTCGACGTTCTGGTGCAGAAGACGATTCGGGCCGCCGAGCGGTCTGGAGTGCAACTCGTGACGGTTAGCGGAGGTGTCAGTGCCAACTCCCGACTCCGCTCGAAGATGTTGGAAGCAACTACCTCTGCGCGATTAGATTTGAAGCTCGCCAGTCCGTCGCTCAGTACCGACAATGCGGCGATGATCGCGTACGCGGCTCTCGAACGCTACCAGCTCGGCTACAGAACCGACCTCAGAGAGGATGCTGATCCGAATTTGCAACTCGTTTGAGTTCGAATAGACAAATTGGCTCCCGTGCGAGAACTACGCGAAGTGGGGAAAGCATCGCACAGAGGTCACAGAGGCCACAGAGGGGGATTGGGAGGGGACTTTGGGAAAATCGTGGCTCTCCCGTGCGAGAACTACGCGAAGGGGGAAAGCATCGCACAGAGGTCACGGAGGCCACAGAGAGGATTGGGAGGGGACTTTTGGGAAAATCGTGACTCGTGCGAGAACTACGCGGAGGGGATCATCGCAGAAAGCTGACCAGGAGGAATTGAGGCGGGGAGCCTGTCAACATTCTGCAACTCCTGACTCCTGAACTAGACAGCCTTCCAGACCCTGCTTACTGGTTCTACGTGAGACTTCTTCTGATCGACGGCCACTACTACGTCTATCGTTCCTATCACGCGATCCAATCACTGACCAATTCGCGTGGCGAACCTACCAACGCGATCTTTGGCTTTGTGAAAACCCTGCGCAAAATGCTGAAAGATCTTCGACCCGACTTGGCAGCCATCTTCTGGGACGAAGGCCTTCCCGCCAAACGCGTGGCGTTGTTGCCAACCTACAAACAGCAGCGAGAGGCAATGCCCGAAAAGATGATCCCGCAGTTGGATTTTATCCGTGAGTTTAGTTCGTCGATGGGTTTTACCTCCATTGCAAAATCAAACACCGAGGCAGACGACTTGATGGCGTGTTACGCGATCGCCGCCGCAAAGAAGCAGATCGAGAGCATTCTGGCGACGAACGATAAGGATCTTTTTCAACTGGTAAACAATTTGGTCAAAGTTTATTCCACTAACAAAAGCGACCTCAAAAACCCGAAGGACCCCCACGCGCTGCTTGGGGTAACCGAAGTGACCAAGAAATGGGGGGTGCCCCCGGAGCGTATCGGCGAGGTTCTTGCCCTCACGGGCGATAGCGTTGACAACATTCCTGGGATCGATGGCGTTGGTCAAAAAACAGCCGCCAATCTGATCAATGAATTTGGAACCATCGACTTTGTGTTGGAGAACCTCGGCCGAATTCCAAATTTGAAACTTAGAGAAAAATTAGCAGCCAACCGCGAAAAGCTTGAACAAAATCGCCGGATGGTACGACTGGAACTCGATCACGAGTTACCGGTGCCGGTCACAGAGTTGCTGATTCGACCCGATTATCACGCTTACCTCGCGGGATTGAGAAAATGCGAGTTCCGAACTCTGCTGGCCGAGGTTGAGGAGGAAGCGAAATGTATGTCGTCGCCCCAAGGCGAGCTGTTCTAGTTAGTCCCAGACCAACAGCACTTTCTTTCTTTTCACGTTCGCAGATGGACACAGCAGTTTTCCTCACAGTTCAGGCTATTTCAGTAAAATCGTCAGCAACACCCAGCCTAGTCCTCCGCAGACTAGAGCGAGCACAAACCAGAAAATGCCCATCCCGATCTCATGGCGAGCATGATTGTTCCGCAGCTCGTCCAACGGTTGGCTCAGATATGCCCTTAATAAGACCCGTTTCTTTTTGGCCATCTTCACGCCTTCTTCCTTTTTCAATTCTTCAATCCTTTGTCGATTTGATCGGCAGAGTTCTTGGTTCGGATTTGGGTCGCTCCATAGGTTTGCCGCTCACAGGGTCTTAAGCAATGCTCGTGCCACGGACTCGAGAGTAATTTTCTCCCTGGAGGGCACCTGTGCCCCAACGGGAAGAGGACCGCGATGTCCCATGAGTGGGATCAGCGATTCCGGTATTGGAACGACTTACCTGCGAGTATCGGAGAGCGCCGCTCTCGATTTTTTGCATACCGCGACAGTTCCCAAGGCGATTTTGTGGTATACTGGGAGATATGAGTACTCCATCTAAAATCGAAGCCAACGGAGGCCAAGAGGAGACTTCGGAGCGAAAGGCGGAAGTTAGTTCCATCACCTGGAAACGAGAATACAAGGGAAGGATGATTACGATCTTCGGATCGCCGGGCCTCGGATGGAATGCGCAAATTGACAAGCGCGAGCCGATCATTTTGGGGCTTACCCGTCCACGCGCGATCAAACACGCCAAAGATTTAATCGACGAGGAACAAGCTAAATATCATTCGCGGTCGGCGCCTGAAACTTCGCGTCATGGTAAATTGTTGCCAGGGTCTAAAGATCGATCCTTTCCAACGGTCATTTCGGCCGATCGACGAAGGGGATAAGCTGTGCAGTCGGCCTCAAAAATTCGGATTCAGGAGGCGTAAGCCCCGACGAGCAGATCCACCAGCGGTGCGAATTGAGCCGGGATATTTCTTTGAATGGTCGATACAACGACCCTATTTGGACAAGTAAAAATCAACATCAAACAAGGGACTCGGATGGCGCTTTTTCCGGCCACCGATCCGCAGGTAATGGGTGACCGGGTTTAGGCCCGAATTGGCCACATCGGATAGAACTTCCGGTACCAATCCGCATCGAACAAACCAGATAGTAAGATCAGCTCTTTCCGTAGCACGCTAGCAAAAAGGAAGCAAGATCCGCTAATGGCCGGTTTCCATCCGGAAGATGGTTTCGCCCGGTTTCATGAGGTCGAGTTTGTCCCGCGCTAACAGCTCCGTATAGGAGGGGTCATTCTGCAGCAGCGTCAATTTCTTGCTTTGCTTGTTATAGCTGGCTCTTTCCTGTTCCACCTGCTGTTTCAAATTCTGCAAAGCATACTGTTGACGCTGCCGTTCCTTTACCAACGGCAAAAACCAGCAAATCAAAAGGATGAAGGTTGCCACCAAAACCAAGAGATAGAGAATCCGGGTCAGAAGCGAGCGGATCCAATCATCTCTGGGTTCGTCGTAATTGCCGTGTTCAGAGGCGCTACTCACTCAGCGCATTTTACCTCCATACTGCGCATTGTCACCTAGTTCTTCTTCGATTCGCAAGAGTTGATTATATTTTGCGATTCGATCGGTCCGCGAAAGCGAGCCTGTCTTGATTTGGCCGGCATTGGTGGCGACTGCGATGTCGGCGATAGTGGTGTCTTCCGTTTCACCGGACCGATGGCTGATCACCGCGGTATAGGCGTTTTCTTTGGCGAGTTCGATCGCATCGAGGGTCTCGGTGAGAGAACCGATTTGGTTGACCTTGACGAGGATCGAATTGCCCACACCTTGCTCAATTCCTTTGCGGAGAAACTCCACATTGGTGACGAATAGGTCGTCACCGACGAGCTGGACCTTGGAGCCGAGCGCGTCCGTTAGTTTTTTCCATCCTGCCCAATCGTTTTCCGAACAACCATCTTCAATCGAGATGATCGGGTATTTCGAACAGATTTCCTGATAAAAGGCGATCAGTTCTTCGGCGGATTTTCTAGAGCCGTCGGACTTCTTGAAAACATAGGTGCCGGTCGCGGCTTCGTAAAATTCGCTGGAAGCGCTATCGAGCGCCAGGAAGATATCCTCGCCGAGTTTGTAACCAGCTTTTTCGATTGCCTTGGAAATGGTATCGAGAGTGTCTTCTACCCCTTTCAAATTTGGGGCGAATCCTCCTTCATCACCGACCGCCGTCGAGAGGCCGCGTGATTTCAGCACACTCTTCAGAGAGTGGAAAACTTCCGTTCCATATCGTAGCGCTTCGGAAAAGGTGGGCGCGCCTTTCGGCATGATCATGAATTCCTGAAAATCGATGGGTGCATCCGAGTGAGCGCCCCCATTGATGATATTCATCATGGGAACCGGCAGCACTTTCGCGTTTGGGCCACCCAAATAACGGAACAACGGAAGATCAAGTTGAGCGGATGCTGCATGCGCGACGGCCAGAGAAACGCCCAGAATCGCATTCGCGCCGAGCTCCTTTTTATTGGATGTACCATCGAGCGAGATCATCGCTCGATCGATCCCGACCTGATCAAGAGCGTCCATCCCGGTGATAGCTTCGGCGATCTTGCTTTCGACATTGTCGACCGCTTTCAAAACACCTTTTCCGAGGTACTTGTCTTTCTCTCCATCACGCAGTTCCCATGCTTCATGTTCCCCGGTGCTTGCCCCGCTCGGAACGATTGCGCGGCCAACTGCTCCGCCAGTTAGTTCGACATCGACCTCGACCGTCGGATTTCCTCGAGAGTCGAGGATCTGGCGGGCGCGGACATCAGAAATGATCGTTAGAGACATGCCGGAACTCTAGACTGAAGAGGTCGTCAGTCGCAAGACAGGAGTCGCGTGACAGGATTCAGGATTCAGGAGCCGGGAGCCGAGTGCCGGGAGCCGGGAGCAAACAACGGACTGGCTCGCTGTTACAGCGAAGTTCAGAGCTCAGGAGTTGAGGCGTTCTGGAAAGACGGTGATTTCCGTTTTTTTTCGGGACATTGTCTGAAATGTCGAAGACTCCGAAAGAGGAATTTCCGGTCAAAGCTCCCGCGTTGAAATCCTGACTTCTGACTCCTGACTCCTGAATCAGGCCATCGCTTCTGCGATCTTATGCGCTTCGATCTCTACGATCTCAACTTGGCGGCTGCTGGTTTCAGAGGGCAGTTCCACGGTCTGACCAGGTTTCTTACCCAGTAACGCTTGGCCGATGACAGTTTGATACGAAACAATATGTTGTTCTGGTTCGCTGTCCCAGGCGCCAAGAATGATGTAATCCAACATCTCCCCGGTACCCATATCACGCAGGATGACCTTTGTTCCGATGGAGACCTGCGTAAGATCCGCGTTTTCGAAGTTTGTTCCCCGGGCTCTGGCCAGCATCTGTTCGAGTTCTGCTTTCCGTCGCATCAGAACGGTTTGCATCTCTTTAGCAGCCTTAAATTCAAAGTTTTCGCGAAGATCCCCGTAGGAGCGGGCAATTCCGATCTCTCGGGTGTTTTCCGGAATTTTCTTGGTGGTTAGCTCGTCGTATTCTTCCTTGCGCTTTTCCAAGCTTGACCAGGAGACGATCAGCGAACCCTCTTTCTCCTCGGAGTCACCGGTCAGCATGGATTGCAATTCGGGATGCGTCCTGATCATCCGGGCCATCAGAGAGCGTTTGTTCAGCTCTTCGAAAGCTGGCGTCAAGAGCATACGGCGCATCAAATCGCGTGCCTGAGGAGCAGGCGCACTAACTAGAAGTTCGGAAACAAGATCCCGATCATCCAGCAGCAGATCATGCAGTCTTGAGCCACGTCGATTCTCGCTGAATTGATCGCGTTCCAGCGCGCTAATGATGGAAGTCATCAATTCGAAATCGAGCAGCGCGGCAAAGGATCCGGCGCCGCGCTCCTTGCAAAGCCAGAACAGCGCCTCGGAGGAGATCGAGTGTTCTTTGATTGCGCGGTTCAGAGCCTGGCGAAGCTCTTCGGTTTGACCTTGTTCGACAAGGATTTTCGCAATCTCTCCAACCACGCGATATCCGGCGGACTGGAGGATGGAAAGCAGGCGCGTGGACCAATCGTTAGGAAAAGTCTGAGGAAACTCGCTCAGCACACGCCGTTGCTTGTTTACAGGCACCTGGGAAATAATTTCGCCGAGCTTATGTTGATGCTCTTTCAATAAGTCTGAAAGTACGATCCCGCCCTTTTTCAGCTCGGGCAGTTTTGCGCAAAGCTCATCCCGCGAAATCAAAAGCTCGATCGCCTGGGACGGGTTCAGCCGCGTGTTGCGGGTGGCGATCTCTTCCACCTGAGAAACTACCGCTTGCAGTTCATTCTCTTTGCCGGCAAACGTTTCGAGGTTCTTCAGGATCTGGTCGAGATAGTTGAGTTGATCTTTCAATTTCCGCGCTTTTTGAAACAAACTGATCACCTCTTCCTCGAAGGACATCGATTCGTCCCGGATCGTGATCGGCTCGGTTTTCTTTGCAGGCAAAGAGAACCGGCCATCTTTCCGAATGGCTCTCTTGGCACTTTCCCACCACTTTTTGAAATTGCCCTCCGACACGATTTCCGGCGCCAGTGCGCGTTGCAATTGGTCTTGGGTCGCTTTCCCCCCGAAGCTCTCTAACACTAGCTCGATCAGCTGAGGAATCCTGTTCGCCGCGAGGTCTCGCAGAGCGTCCGGCTCATTGACTTTGCGGACAAAAATGTGCGTGTCTGGTAATGGTTGCAGGGTTTCAGCTGCGTAAAGCAACTGCATGGCATGGTTCTTCTTGGTATCGAAATCGACGACGATCTGATTGAGGAGGAGATTCCAGCTGCTAATCTGGCCAAATCCCCAGCTTTTGTGGAGGCAAAACGTTTGCGGCTTCAGCTGGTCGAGCGCGGCTGCAGCTTTCACGTTGAGGTTACCGGCATCGACCATTGCTTTTAAATCTGCATCCATAGGGCGGAAATGAACATAGGTAAGACAAACTGACGCGCCAGCAAAAACGTTCAGCGTTCGGCATTGAGCATTCAGGGTTCCGGTGGCGCTCCTTGAAAACGAAGGCTCCGAAACGCTGAACGCTGTGTATGCGAACCGTCTCGGTTTGCCCGGTGAGTGCCGCGATCGAAGAGGCAAAGCGAGACGCTTCGCATACAGTTGACGCTCCGAGCGGACAAGGGTACGATTCCACACCTTGAGAACGTTACCCCCCTCTTTTGGGCGATGCGTCGCCAAATCTAGACTGTTTTTGACAGTTGTCGCAACCGCGATCGGCTTGCTGGGCCTACTTGGCGCTGTCAAGGCTGACCCGATCAATGATCTTCGATCCGTTTCGGTGTTTAAAGATGCGGATTTGAACAAATTAGCGAGCGGTGACGTTTTGGCGTCCAGAGGACCGGCCATGAGTTTCGCCCGCGGGTTGTCCGTCGAGAGCGCCTTTGTAGTCCGTGCACCGGTGAAGACCACCGTCAGCCTTCAACAACAATGGAAGCCTGTTCGCCATCCGGAGTTGAGGATCTATGCGCAAAGCGATTTTTCGGGAAGAGGCAGTCCCGGTGATTTTCAAGGTCTGGCCTCGGTTAGGTCCAATTCTTCGATCAAATCGTTCGTGGATGCGACCCTGAGATTGCCGCAGGATGCTTCTAAGCTGCAATTGAGCAATGCCGAGGTGAAAGCGTTTGCGGCTGGAGGTGGTGGCGATGGCTCGATGCCGGCGAGCGTGGTCGCCTTCTGGAGCAAGGTGCTCGCAGATCGGGCCCAAAGTTTTGCTTCCGGCGGTCTGGGCGCTCTGGCACCGTATGAGACGACCGGGTCTCCCGTCCGAGTGGAGGAGGAAGTGTCACGATTAATTCGGGAAAATGGCAATGTGCGATCTTATTTTGCTTCCTTGATTTCTTCCAGCCCGATCGGTGGCGGACGCGGTGGTTCTCCAGGGGCGCAATCCTGGCAGTTGTTCGATGCGGACGGACTGGCGGCTGTCAGTTTGTCGGCTTCTTATGGGAAGCCGGCGGGTGACGGCTGGCAATCCGCTGATCTCCAGTACTATGCCAGCGGTGCTGTTTATGCGGTAGTCACATTTTATCAGCTCTGGCCGGTCAAGGTGGATAACCAGGATGCCACGCTCGTTTGGAGAGTCGATATGACATCGGCATCGCAGCTGGGAGAATTGCGAGGAGTGGAACGACTCGGCTCCGGGACTGCCTTGATGAGAGAAATCCAGAAGAA
>DATHPI010000461.1:0-3342 GCA_035484035.1 Chthoniobacterales bacterium | reverse complement strand
AAGTCATCTGGAAAACCTTCAGCGCAAAGGCGGATTTAAAGGATTCAATCAAAGGTCCGTCAGCGCGATTATTGCAGCTACGGACCCGAGGACGCAGCACGGGCAGCACCTTTCCCCGGTCAACACGGAGGAAAGCCCCAGTAAGGCATGAAATCGCGCTTGAGGCATCAAGAGCGGCAGGTCGATTGTTAGCATCGATTCTCCAAAAAACTATGGCCATCAAAATCGGTATTCTCGGCGCGGGGAAAGTGGGCGTGGCAATCGCCGCTCTTCTGGACATCATGCGCTTCGTCGACTCCGTCGTTCTGGCCGATCTCCATGCGACGGAAAATCTAGATGGGCTGCGCAGAGCCCGCTTTCGCAAATTAGACGTCCGCTCGGGCCCGGATCTCGCGGATTTCGTGAGCAGTTGCGACGCGATCGTGAGCGCGGCGCCATACTATCTGAACAAAACTATTGCCGAGGCTTGTGCCCGTTTCGAAAGATCCTATTTCGACCTGACGGAGGATGTGGAAACAGCAAACTGCATACGTGCGCTGTCGGCCGAATCTACCTCGACCTTCATGCCTCAATGCGGTCTCGCTCCAGGCGCCATTAACATCATTGCCAGCGGTCTTGCTCTTTCGTTCAAAGTGGTCCGCTCCGTCGAAATGCGGGTCGGCGCTTTACCGCTTTCGGCCGGCAACCAGATGAAATATTATCTGAGTTGGAGCACCGCAGGCCTGATCAACGAGTATTGCCATTGCGGCGAAGCCCTTTACCAGGGGCGGCGATTGCCAACTTTACCATTGGACGGCGTGGAACATCTGACGATTGATGGCGTTGAGTACGAAGCCTTCAATACCTCCGGTGGCGTAGCGACCATGTGCGAAACGTTCGAAGGACGGGTGAGCGATCTGAATTATAAAACGTTGCGATATCCAGGTCACCGCGATCTGATGAAATTTCTGTTGAACGATTTGAACCTCAGTCAGAAACAGGATCTGCTGACGCAGATATTCGACCAGGAGGTGCCTCTGAGCTTTAGTGATGTGGTGGTCGTCTATGTGAACAGTGTCGGCAACGAGGAAGGTGGGCTTCTCCAAAGAAGCTTCGTGAAAAAGATTTATGCAGGAAGAGTGAGTGGCCGTCCGCTCTCGGCGCTTCAACTCTCCACTGCCGCGGGCGTTGTGGCGATCATCGAGTTGTTTGCCCGTGGCCTTTTGCCGGCTGGTTTCGTCAAACAGGAATCGATCGCTCTCGATCAGTTTTTTGACACCCAGTGGGGAGGCCGAGTTTATCGTGAGGCCGAAACCATAGCGCCGCGCATCTCAGTTCAGGCCTGACTAAGAGCTATTCTCTGGCCCTTCCGGGAGACCACCTCATGCGGATTCAAGCCTCACTTCAAACAGATGTCGATTCTGTTAAATCTGAAATATTTCCAGTTCTCGGACTAACCGACTCGCTACCAGGCGTCTTTTCGAAAGAATGGTTTGGCAGCGGACCCTATCTAGAAAAACGATGTCCGATCGATGGCAGTCTCCTGGCCCGGATTGCGCAGGCGACCCGCGAGGATTATGACCGTGCGGCTGCCGGGGCCCAGCGCAGCTTTCTCAATTGGCGAACGGTCCCCGCGCCAAAGCGGGGCGGGTTGGTTCGCAGGCTGGGCGAACGCCTTCGTGAACTGAAGGCACCGTTAGGTCGTCTCGTTTCCCTCGAAACGGGGAAAATTCTGACGGAAGCCGAAGGGGAAGTGCAGGAGATGATCGATATTTGTGACTTCGCGAACGGTCTGTCGCGCCAGCTTTATGGGCTGACCATCGCTTCGGAACGCGAAAATCATCGGATGTTCGAACAATGGCATCCACTCGGCTTGGTAGGGATCATCTCGGCATTCAATTTCCCGGTGGCGGTCTGGTCCTGGAATAGTGCGCTGGCAATTGTCTGCGGCAACTCTACCTTATGGAAACCATCCGAAAAGACACCGTTAACAGCGATCGCCTGCATTCGGATCGCCGAGCAGGTCAGTCGGGAATTCGGTATCGAACCGACGGTCTGGAGCCTGGCAGTTGGCGGTTCGGAGACGGGTCGTTTGCTGGCGGAGGATACGCGGGTTCCACTCGTGTCGGCGACCGGTTCGACGCGGATGGGACGAACAGTTTTGGAGATTGTTTCGCACCGACTTGGCCGCACACTTTTGGAACTCGGCGGGAACAACGCCATGATTGTCACCCAATCCGCGGATCTCGGCCTGGCCTTAAGAGCTCTGTTGTTCGGAGCGGTCGGAACCGCCGGTCAACGCTGCACCACCACTCGCCGGCTCATCGTACACGAATCCGTCCGAGAGTCTTTGACGGAATCTTTGTGCGCAGCCTATCGCCAAGTGCAGATCGGAAATCCACTGGACCCCGCCACGGTCATGGGTCCACTAATCGATGCGGAAGCCGTACATGCAATGGGCGCCACTCTGGAAGAGTTGAAGATGCTTGGCGGCCGCGTTCTTTACGGAGGTGAGCGACTGGAAGGCTCGCAATATCCCGGCGGCCTCTACGTGACTCCCTGTCTGGTGGAAGCAAGAAACGAATGGGCGGTCGTGCAACGCGAAACTTTCGCGCCGATTCTTTATATTCTGCCCTACCGAGAACTAGAGGAAGCCATCACACTTCACAATGCCGTGCCGCAGGGTCTGAGCTCGGCGATTTTTTCCGCTGACCTGCGTGAAACCGAAAAGTTCCTGTCGGCGACCGGGAGCGACTGCGGCATAGCAAATGTTAATCTTGGAACCAGCGGCGCGGAAATCGGGGGAGCGTTCGGCGGGGAGAAAGAGACCGGCGGCGGCCGTGAAAGCGGCAGCGACGCATGGAAATCTTATATGCGCCGCCAGACGGTCACCGTCAACTACGGTTCGGAGCTTCCTCTGGCCCAAGGGATCCGGTTTGAATGAGTAGGCGAAGCGTCCCCGCTTTGCTTTCGGTAGGCGAAGCGCCCCTTTACCCAACTTTGAAGAAGCAAAGCGGGACGCTTCGCTTACTTGTGGCGGCGGCCCGAGAACATAAATCGCCTGCTTCTTTCCTTTGCCCGGCCTTTCCCCACCGCATCCCGTGATTCCTGGGATCAGAAGCCTTCCAGTACGAGCTTGCCCCGGGCTCGGCCGCTCTCGATCAACGCATGGGCCTTCTTTAGGTTGGCGGCATTGATTGTTCCCAGCGTCTCGGCAACCGTGGTGCGGATCGCACCGGCGTCGACAAGATTCGCAACTTCATTCAGCAGACGGTGCTGCTCGAGAATGTCGGGCGTGTTGAAGAGCGATCGGGCAAACATAAACTCCCAATGCAAGGAAGCGGATTTGCGCTTGAGTGGTTT
>DATHPI010000460.1:0-12546 GCA_035484035.1 Chthoniobacterales bacterium | reverse complement strand
ACGCTTTCGATGGAACCTCGGTCCGCCAGCTTGGTGACTACTGCGGGGTTGATATCAACGCAAACCAACTTGACGCCGGCCGGAGTCATGTTTCCCACCCCGATGCTATGAAGCATGGAGCTAAGCATCAAAATCATTTCTGCGCCGGCAATCAGGCGAGCATATTCGCGTTGAGCTTCGATCATGTCGGTGAAAACACCGGGCAATGGGCCGTCGTCCCGGATAGAAGCGGCCAAGCAGAATGGAACACCCGCGCGGACGCATTCGTAAAAAATCCCGCTGGTAAGGACCCCCTGTTCGACCGCGGCAGCGATGCTTCCGCAGCGCCGAATCGTGTTAATGGCGCGAAGATGGTGACGATGGCCGCCATGCACTGGAGTTCCTTGATTCATGTCCACCCCTAGCGAGGTGCCCAGCAAGGACTGTTCGATGTCGTGCACAGCCATGCCATTTCCACCCAGAACGACCTGCACGTAGCCGGCTCGTATCAAGGTGGCTAGATGTTCCGAAGCGCCGGTATGAATGACCACCGGTCCAGCCACCACCGCCACCTTTCCGCCACGCTCCCGGATCCGTTCCAGTTCCCACGCGATTTCGCGAACCACGAGTTCGATTTTACGTTCGCTACTGACCCCGGCACCCATGAAGGCGAATTCTGCTGCCGGTCCCCCGCCGATTCCCCGTTCCTCGCGGGATTCGCTTTTCCGCACGCTCCGTATCCCGTCAATTCCTACCACCACCAGATCGCCGCGTCGAAGGTCGCGCATCAGCCGGACTGTCGCGGTCGGATGGGCCGGGTCGGTCTCGTCGATGACAATGCATCCGTCCATGCGTTGGCCGGTGATTCGTACCCATTTTCCCCCTAAACGTACTTCCGTGGGGTAAATGGTGGTCACGTAAAAGTCATCGGGGGCAACGCCATTCATCGTAACGGCTTCGCGGGACGCATCGCTCGGGTGTTCCTGTGCTGTGGGAATGCTGCCGAGTTCGATTAGTTGGCCGACGAGGTTTCCGAGGACATCGATCGCCGGTGCCGAAACGCGGATTTCCGATCTCGAGGTGCTCTGACGTTGTTTGCCGAGCTGGAAGTTCAAAATCTGAAAGCTGCCCCCGTTCTGGACGGTCAGTTCCAATGCCCGGTCCAGCAGACCGGAATCCAGCAGGTGACCTTCCAAACTCAGAACGCGGCTCGCGATCTCGCTGTGCGCGCTGGCACCCGGTTTTGGGAGCTCGTTGAGGCGCAGTGTCAGACAACGGGCAGCGCCGCCAGATTTGATAAACTCGGTCAGAGGCGCTTCGAACACCCGAAAACCCGCGGCTGCCAGCTGGGATTTGAGAACGTCACTCGCACGATGAAGAACAAGATTCTCACCGATATTGACTGCATTGGCGGCAAAATGAACCGCGTCTGTTTCGTCCAGGATAAGGCGCTTCTCCGGCGGAACCCGATGTTCGATTTGCGCGTTAGATCGAGTGTCGAAAGCCGCTGGATAGTACATCAAGAATCCTCTCTCGAGCGGGCAGAGACAGGTGTCGAGATGATAGAATCGCTTATCGATGAGCCGCAGACTGACCACTTCGACACCGAGCAACTCCGCGATCAGCGCGTGTGTATCGAGCTCTGTGCGAAAACCGTACCCTGCCCAGAGCAAGGGTTGCTCTCGGTCGAAAAGCGCGTCACCCGCGCCTTCGAATGGCAAATCTTTTGGTAGTTCATGCACGCGGAATCCGTGCTGCTGGAACCAGGTTCGAAAATGAGGCTCTTCGGATTGGCGTTCCCGGTGTAAAAACCGGCTCAGAACGGCACGATCTCCCAAGACCAGGCCTGCGTTAGCCGTAAAGACCATGTCAGGCGATCCCGCAAGAGGTGTGATTAGTTCGATTTTTCCTTGGTCCTTAAGTATGAGATGAAGCCGGTCCCACTGTTCGGAAGCCAGAGCCCCATTGGCACGATCGATGTTGCCTTCCATCCAAGGATTGATGACATAATCGACCTGAAAGAATTCTGGCGGACACATCAGGTAACGTTCAGGCGAGCCCATAAAAAGTGCTTGTACCTTAACCGAACGAAGAATTGGCGCAACGACGTGATCCGGCGCCTATCTTCTTCTAATTCGGCACTGCAAGTTGTCTGGTTTGAGCGACCCGGGCTTACCTCGGCGATGGCAATTTGTCTGTGTTAATGCCCGCGCTGTTGTAGCAGCGGTGGTCCCCTGGTAAGAGCGGCTAATCAAAATTACCGAAGATCCGGTCGGGTTCGAGGAGCAGAGAAAGCACGCTCCCCCGCAATGGTCTTTCAGATTAATCGAGGCACTAGGACGGATCATCCGAAGAGAGTAGAAGAAATAATAGGTTCTAGAAGCTTTCACTCCCATATATGAACCAGTGCAAATTCAAAGGAGCGGGGAACTCCGTCGCAATCCGAGTTTTGAAGGTTCGGGCAGCTATTGTACCGATTCTCCGAACTTTCATTTTCAATGAACCGAGGAGACGGGAAGCAGCTGATCCTCGAATATCTTCGGTGCCCAAGGGAGTTCGCTTCCTTTTCGGTGGCTCCTGGGTTGTCGCAAGTCGCGGGTTTTTTTCGCCTTAACACCAATACAATTTGCTTTGGGCAATGTTCGTCGGTTGCCCCAACCTCCTCTGTTGGCGAATCGCGACAGATTGCCCCTGATGATGTCAAAGTAAATGCCCAGACGATTCAGCTTCCATTCGATCCGGTAGAGGTGGTCGACAATTTGCGGTGCGAGAAATACTATTCTCGCTCGATCGAAAGCAAGCACGACCCGGCGACAAATCCGCTGGTTCGAGCAATGTATTATTTGGGGCGCCCGTTCATACCGGGGATGGTGCGGAAGCGTCTCCAACAAACGTACTTCCGCGGATGGAACAAGGTTCCTTTTCCGGAGTGGCCCGTGGACACCACCGTCGAAAAGATCCACGAACAATTGTTGATTCTCGCGATGAAGTCGCAGGGTATTAGCAGAGTGCCGTTTATCTGGTTCTGGCCAGATGGGGCCCGAAGTTGCGCCATCATGACGCACGATGTCGAGACATCGAGTGGCCTGAATTATTGCAGGAGATTAATGGATCTGAACGATTCTTTCGCAATCAAGGGCTCGTTTCAGATTATTCCTGAAAAGCGGTACACCGTCTCGGGTCATTTGCTAGACGAAATTCGAGACCGTGGTTTCGAAATTAATGTTCACGATTTGAATCACGACGGGCGTCTATTTAGCGATCACGCGGAGTTTCTGCATCGTGCGGAGCGAATTAGACAATACAAATTGCAGTTTGGAGCAAAGGGATTCCGATCAGCTGTACTCTATCGGAATGTTGATTGGATTGGTGCCCTGGGATTTTCTTACGATATGTCCATCCCGAATGTGGCGCACCTGGATCCACAGAGAGGCGGTTGTTGTACGGTTCTTCCTTTCTATATCGGCAATGTTGTGGAACTCCCGGTAACCACGATTCAGGACTACTCCCTTTTTCGTATCCTGGGCGACTATTCGACCCGTCTATGGAGAGAGCAAATCTCGAAAATCCAGGCAAAGCATGGACTGATGAGCTTTATCATCCATCCCGATTACATCATTTGCGAGAAAGCGCGGAAGGTCTACAGCGAGCTGCTCCTCCACCTGACGGAGCTTCGTTCAAAGGGAGAGACCTGGATAGCGTTGCCGATGGAAGTGGCGGCTTGGTGGCGGATGCGGAGCCAGATGGAGGTCGTCGGCGAAGAAGGTTGTTGGCGGATCGAAGGGGAGGGGAGCGAGCGCGCCCATCTGGCCTTCGCTGTACTGGAAAATGACAGCATCGTGTATGAGGTCGGACGTCGAGCGGGTGAGCAGTCCGGGTTCAACCTTGCGGGCGCGTCATTGAACGGTCTCGGGTCGGCCTCGGTCGTCCATCCAATAGAGTATGTCGATTCAGAAAGTCGAGATAGGTCTCTGCAATAGGAGCAAGTATGAGCAATTCAATTGGAGTTCGTTCAGCCAAGATTGTCAAAGGCCCCCCATCCACCGACTGCGACGTTGTGGTGCTTGGCGCGGGACCCTACGGGCTCTCAGCCGGTGTTCACCTGAAGGCCAAGGAAATCGATGTCCGGGTTTTCGGGGAGCCGATGAATTTTTGGGCCAACCAAATGCCGAAGGGTATGCTTCTGCGTTCGCCGCGGGAGGCTTCCAATATAGCGGATCCAGGCTCGGCGTTCACCTTGGAAGCCTATGAAGCGGCGTCCGGCACGAAACCCGCCGCGCCCGTTTCGCTGGAAACGTTCGTCCGTTACGGTCAATGGTTTCAGCAACAGTTAGGCTCTCAAATTGATCGCCGTATCATTTCTCAGATCAACCGCGAGAGCTCTGGTTTTAAGGTTGCATTGGAGGACGGAACGATTGTGCGTAGCCGACGGGTGGTGGTGGCGGCGGGCATTGGATCGTTTCAAAGGAAACCTTCGGTCTTCGGGCAGTTACCCGCTTTGCAGGTTTCGCATTGCTATGAGGGGCGGAAAATATCGGAGTTTACCGGGAAGCGGGTGGCCGTCATTGGAGCAGGACAGAGTGCGTTAGAGTCGGCGGCCCTATTGCACGAGGCGGGTGCGGAGGTGGAAGTCATTGCCAGGATCCCGGCCCTTCGATGGATTGGAAAGCATAAATGGTTACACGACCTCGGACCATTATCCTCGGCGTTGTATTCCAAATTCGACGTTGGCCCTGCGGGGATAAGCCGTCTGGTGGCCTATCCAAAGATAGTGTCTTTCATTCCGCTGACTTTCAAAGACAAAATCAGAGTCCGCGCAGTCCGTTCAGCAGGGTCAAAATGGCTTCCGGCGCGACTTGCCCCGGTCACGATCAGCACCGGCCGGTTTGTGCAGTGCGCCAGGTCCTTGAAAGACGAGGTCCAATTGCAACTCGATGACGGGACCGAACGGCGGGTGGATCACGTGCTGTTGGGGACTGGGTACGATGTTGATATTTCGCGATACAATTTCTTGGCGCCCGAACTGGTCGCGAGAGTGGACCGGTTGAACGGATACCCGCATCTTGGGAGCGGATTCAGTACGAGTATGCCGGGGCTGCATTTCATCGGTGCCGCGGCCGCCCGAAGCTTCGGACCGTTGTTATACTTCGTTGCCGGCACGGAGTTTGCCTCCAAAGAGCTGGCTACCTATATCTCCAGACACAAAGCAGAACGCGTAAGTAATATCCGATCGTGAAGGACACAGCGACCATCGAAGGCGGTTCGCGAGGGCGGGTTGGGACGGCTGCAGGACAGACCGGTGCCTTGGTCATCGGTGGGGACCATCCTGGGCTGGGCATAGTGCGGAGCCTGGGGCAGCGGGGCATTCCCGTGTGCGTGGTGGATGACCAGCTATCGGTATCGTACTTTTCACGTTACAAAAGTCGTTTCCTTCAAGTCAAAGATTTGCGCGACGAACGGAAAACGGTCGAAACCGTGCTTGAGGTGGGCCGCCGTTTCAATCTCCGGAACTGGGTCCTGTTTCCTACGCGGGATGAAACAGTTGTGGCCTTCTCGCGTCATCGGGCGGAGCTCTCGGAGTTTTTCAGAGTGCCGACCCCAGACTGGGAGACGGTAAAGTGGGCGTGGAACAAGAAGAACACTTACGACTTAGCGAGAAAACTGGACATACCCTGTCCACAAACATTTAGTCCGCAGAACGAGGATGAGATCGAGGCGCTCGGTTCCCACTTGCCGTTGGCTATCAAGCCTGCAGTGAAGGAGAACTTTTTCTATGCCACGGGAGCAAAGGCCTGGCGAGCGCAAACGATGGACGAATTGCGGCAGATCTACCGGAAGGCAGCGCGCTATATATCGCCGGAGGAAATTCTGTTGCAACAGATCATTCCCGGGGGTGGAAGCCACCAGGTTTCCTACTGCGCCTTCTTTTGTCATGGGCAGGCGCAGGGCAGCCTGGTTGCTCGGCGGGCACGTCAGCATCCCCGAGAGTTTGGGCGAGCGGCGACCTACGTAGAAAGCATTGAACTGCCAATCATAGAAGAGCTCTCGCAACGCTTTTTGAAGGCAATCGATTACTACGGTCTGGTGGAAGTCGAATTCAAGCTCGATCCCAGGGACGGCGAGTATAAGCTCCTCGATGTGAATGCAAGATCGTGGGGTTTTCACAGTCTTGGCTCGGCTGCGGGAGTCGATTTCTCCTATATGCTGTACGCTGACCAGATCGGAAAGCCCCTCCCGGCCTGCCGGGCAAAGCCGGGAATCGGTTGGCTTCGCCTGTTAACTGACGTGCCCACCGCGATATCGGATTTACTCAACAAGAGTATTACTTTACAAGAATACTGGGCTTCACTACGGAAAACGCGAGTGGAATCCATATTCTGTCGAACGGATCCCTTGCCGTCCTTTGGCGAGATCGTATTGCTGCCTTACTTAATCGCGAAAAAGGTTTGAAGATCACTGATTTTTATTTTCCCGTTGCCTCGTCACTGCGGTTTCACGGCGATGACAGGATGGCATTTGGGCGATGGGTTTACGGATGATTCTTGTGGGCAAGTTCGTGGAGGCGTCCGCCGACAGCTGCACTTTTTCGCCGGACGATCACCAGTTTTTGCCTCTAAAGAGTGGAGAATGCTGGCCGATAATAGAAAGGCATGGATATCCCCGCCCCGGAGACAGACAACACGCACGTTCATCTTCAAGCCATGTTGTACCGAGTACGTAATGCGTTGAACGAATGCCCGGCCGATCCTCAGTTGAAGCTGCGCTCCATGCGCGCTTGGCTGGACGTCTGCGTCCGGTACGAACAAGAGTTGGAAGAGCGAAGTCTCCGTGTCGTCTCATCCAACCAGCTTGGTTGATGCAGATTACTGAGCGATCGCCTTTTGGGTGGAGTTGAATAGGTGGTCGAGCCAGTGCCGCCAGAACTGTCTGGCTGTCGTTTCCAGATCCGGGCCGAAAGTACGAGTCTCTTCACGCAATTTCGGTACACCCACGCCCGCCTCCGCGAGCTCCTTGGCGTGGCCAACATACCAGCGCTCAAGTCCTCGCACAGTCACTTCGGGATGAAACTGGAATGCCAACGCATAGTTTCCCACCGCGAAAGCCTGGTTAGGATAACGGGCTGTTCCCGCAAGGCGCACGGCTCCGTCCGGTATGTCGAAAGTGTCACCATGCCAATGCAGGACGTGCAATCCAGGGGTGAGTAAGGCTCCAAACCACGGCGGGCTGCAGTTGTCGGAACCTGCGTCGACCGGCGCCCATCCTAGTTCTTTGCCACGCAGTCCCGGGTAGACGCGCGCCCCCAAAGCCGCTGCCATCAACTGCGCGCCGAGACAAATACCCAATGTCGGGCGTTTTGCGGCAAGCCGTGACCGCAACAATTCGATTTCGGCTTCGATAAAAGGATAGGCGTCCTGCTCATAGACACCGATCGGTCCGCCCAGGATGACAATGAGGTCAGGATCGAGAGCATCGATCGCCTGTATGTTGGTGGTGCAGGCGTCGATTAATTCGATGTTGAATCCTGCGTGGGTCAGTTCGATGCCCAGGGATCCCAGGTCTTCAAATGCTACGTGAGTAACGGCTAAGGCGGTGTGCATTCGATTTAATTCGTATCGATGTTCTCCTTTTCAATTCTCATCTGCGGGTGAGGGCATGTCCCTTCATATTCTCTGCTTACGCAATGGCAGCCATGGTGGGAGCGTTGAGTCCTCAAGCCCCTTTGCTTTGGGCCAGGGTTGAAACCCGAACATAAGCGCTAACTTGTAGGGCAGGTTGACGGGGTTCCCGCTTGGCCTCGCCCAACAATGTCACCCCCCACGTTCTCGCTCGGATTATTTGATCATTTCACGCCGCCCGAACAAGATCCGGCGCATCTGGTTTCTGTTTCAAGTTAATGGCTACGCGTAGCGTAGTTGACTCGAGACAATTCGATTTAGAGGGATCACCTCGCAGGCGAGCGCGACGCGGGAAGCCCCGGTTCGGACGGAGCCTCACCCTACCCGAGCTTCGCCCTACCAGCGCCCGCCTCCTGCATCAACCTTCGTTTATGTTAGCGCTTATGGTTGAAACCCTGAGCTGAGCCCTGTAGCCGCTGAAGCTGAGATCTCGAGCGCGCCTGGATAGTTCGAAAGCTCGAACTCGGTCGATTGGAAAGTGGTAAGTTCGAAAACTCGTACGGAGATTTGATCACTGGTTCCCTATTCATAAAAGCCTGGCGACCAAGCATAAGGGATAAATAACAGACGCTTGGCACGCAACTTGTTTAACAACCGATAGCTTGAGTCGCCTGAAGAAAGAATAGTATGAACAGCCAGCAAAAATCAGGCGAAATGGTAGCGGGTGCTTCCAGTGGAGTCAGCCTCGGAGCCGGAAGCGAACTCCAGCAAAAATAATCTACGATAACTCAAATCAAAGTGACCTGAGGAACCTATGCATACCTATAACGCCTATGCCGCTCACTCCGCCAAAGGAGAGTTAGAACCTTTCTCTTTCGATCCTGGTCCGCTCGGACCCGAGGAAGTCGAAATCGAGGTCAGCCATTGCGGCCTCTGCCATTCTGATCTTTCCATGCTGGATAACGATTGGGGGATGTCCAAATATCCTTTCGTGCCGGGACATGAAGTGACAGGCACGGTGTCCGCACTCGGGGAGGAAGCAAAAGGACTTAAAATCGGACAGCGCGTTGGTCTTGGATGGTTTTCGCACAGTTGCCTTTTCTGCCATCAATGTTTGTCGGGCGATCATCATCTCTGCCCAACGGCGCAGGGCACTATCACGGGTCGTCACGGCGGATTTGCTGACCGAGTGCGGGCCCAATGGACGTGGGTGCGCCCGATCCCCGAGGCGCTCGAAATGGCGAAGGCGGGCCCGTTGCTTTGTGGTGGGATCACGGTTTTCGCGCCGTTACTCATTCATAATTTACCGTCCACCGCGCGGGTGGGCGTCATCGGAATAGGTGGACTTGGTCATATGGCGTTACAATTCGCCAACAAGTGGGGCTGCGAGGTTCATGCCTTTACCACGAGCGACAGCAAGGAAGCCGAGGCTCACAAGCTAGGCGCGCATTACGTCCATAATACCAAGCAGGATGGCGCACTGAAGAAGATCGCCGGCAGCCTCGACTTGATCATCTCAACCGTGAACGCTGGCCTTAACGTGCCCGGATTTCTCGACACGCTTGCTCCCAAAGGACGTCTGCACAATGTCGGAGCCGTCCTTGATCCGCTGCAGGTTCCCGCCTTCAGTTTGATCTTGGGCCAAAAGTCAGTTTCGGGTTCGCCAACCGGAAGTCCCACGGCCATTGATGAGATGCTCGAGTTCAGTGCACGGCATTCCATCGCACCGATCACTGAGACGTTCCCGATGGCGAAAGTCAACGAAGCGATGGAGCACTTGCGTGCAGGCAAAGCACGCTATCGCATCGTTTTGGAGCGATAAGGCCTGTCGGACCTTTTCATTTCGTCTGAGCAGGCGGGGTCGGGGCAGAAGTCGTGTTATAGGTCAGCATTCGAATTTTCCAATCGTCGCCATCACGAATATTAATACAGCCAAAGCATCCCTTGAGTTGTATAGCATCGCCCTTCTGGCCTTGAACATGAATAGCCGCGCTCGATTCTCCGGTATCCCATCTCTGATTGCCTATGACGCGAGGTGAATACTGATCGACCTTGCCGAGATGGTTGCTGAAGTGCACTTGCTTGAATAGGTCTGCATACATTTTCTCGATGGCATCCCGACCGTAAATCAGTCCTGTGTCCGTAACGAGAACCGCGTCCTCTGCAT
Organism: Chthoniobacterales bacterium; assembly: GCA_035484035.1. Lineage (GTDB taxonomy): Bacteria > Verrucomicrobiota > Verrucomicrobiia > Chthoniobacterales > JAFAMB01 > JAFAMB01. Next base: position 2,784 of record DATHPI010000460.1, on the reverse strand, counting down.
AGAACGCAGCCAAGGCGGCGGCATCGTTGTTTTTGTATGCCTCGTCAATTTTTTTTAAACGTGCCAACTAGCTGGTGGTCCTGCTCGCTGGGCGTCGGTTCTTTTTGTTGGGCGAGAACTGGCACAGCAAAGCTGATTGCCAATCCTACATACATAGCCAACTGCTAAGCGTATTTTCATTGTTTCCTGGGGATGAGCCGAATACTTTGTTTTCGGTTTAGTTACCTTTGGATGCTGGGGTGCGGATGGAGGGCCTCCATTAAGATACAAACGGATTACAACGCTCGAGTTTCAGAGTTGCCCGTTAAATTGATCAGTTGTTTGACCGGCGTCGCTTCTTACCGGGAACGGACAAAGCTGCTGCCTCGAATATTTTGTTTTACCTGAATCAAATTTAATACGTCAAGTTAACCAGAAGGGTGACAATTGAAGCTGCTCCATAGTTCGCCTGCGGCGGGCGCTGACCGATTTCGCACGACACAATGGAGTGTTGTCTTGCTTTCTGCGCAGAGTCAGTTACCCGGCTCCAAGGCCGCGCTAGCTGAGTTGTGCAGGCTGTATTGGTTTCCGCTGTATGCATTTGTCCGGCGCCGCGGATACAATCCGGACGACGCGCAAGACTTGACCCAGGGTTTCTTTCTGCACCTGCTCGACCACAAAGCATTTTCGAAGGTCGATCCGGGCAAGGGCAAATTCCGATCCTTTTTGCTCGGATCAATCAAGAACTACCTTTCAAAGGAGGCCGACCGTGTCAGCTGCTTGAAAAGAGGAGGAAATATAGAGTTTGTTCCTTTGGATACACAGAACGCAGAGGACCTTTATCGGTTTGAGCCATCCGATTTTTTAACGGCAGAAACAATCTTCGATGCGCGGTGGGCGACAAGCTTGCTGGGCGAAACCATGTCCCGCCTTGTGAATGAATACTCCGCTGAAGGAAAAACGGCTACGCTAAAGGCGCTGGAACCTTTTTTGGTTCCCGGCAACATTCAAGTGGTACCGTCGTACGAGCAAGTAGCCGACCAGCTTCAGGTCAGTATCGGCGCGGTCAAGACTCTCATCCACCGGATGCGAAAGCAGTTCACGGTGCTTTTACGCGAGGAGGTCGCTCGGACGGTGTCGAATCCCGAGGAGATCGATGATGAAATCCATTGGCTCTGTGAAGCACTGGTTGCGTCCGAAGGACGTTTAGGCCCATGAAACTGGCGAACAGGCGCACTTGCTCGACCTGTGGCAGTGAGTTTTCTGGAGGGCTGAAATTTTGTCCGGTGTGTATGCTGCGGATGGGTCTGGCTGGCGAAGCGGAGTCGGGCGAATCCTCGCCTGAGTATACGCTCAAACGGACGTGGCAAGACGCGGTGCAACGATTTGACCAGTACGAGCTGGTGACGGGCGAAGATGGGCAACCGCTCGAGTTGGGCCGCGGTGCCATGGGGATTACTTACAAGGCGTTTGACGTCGATCTGCACTACCCCGTGACACTGAAAGTCATCAGCGAACGATATCTTGCTGATGAATCGGCGCGACTACGCTTTCTGCGCGAAGCCCGCGCAGCGGCGAGCGTTCGTCACCCGAATGTTGCTTCCGTCTTTCACTTGGGGAGAACCGGTCAGAACTATTTTTACGCGATGGAGTTTGTCGAGGGAGAGACGTTGGAGAGCCTCATCAGACGCTCCAATCGGCTGGAGGTAAAGCTAGCGCTAGAAATAGCGACGCAGGCCGCTGCCGGTTTGGTTGCGGTGCACAAGCAAAATCTCGTTCACCGGGACATCAAACCAAGCAACATCATGGTGAGCTTGGAGGACGGAGGTGCTGTCACCGCGAAACTCATCGACCTTGGGCTGGCAAAGGCGGTAAGCGAACGGCTTTCTGAAGCCGCGATTTCAATGCCGGGAGTTTTTGCGGGAACCCCGGAGTTTGCCAGTCCCGAACAATTTGCGGGAGTTGGCGTGGACATCCGCTCAGATCTGTACTCGCTTGGCGTGACGCTCTGGGAAATGCTAATAGGGCAGGCGCCATTTCGGGGCTCCTCTGTGGAGGTGATGCATCAGCATCAGCACGCGCCCTTGCCGGTGGAACAACTCAACGGTATCCCGCAGCCGCTCGTCGTTCTACTTGAGGTACTCCTGGCGAAGGACCCGGTGCGCCGTTTCCAGAACCCAGCCGAACTCTTGAAGGTGATGCCGACGGTAAGGGATGCTATCGACGCCGGACGTCCCATGATGAAGACGATCCGCGTTTTCGTCTCCTCGACCGGTGACGTCCAAAAGGAGCGCCATGTGGCGGATCGAGTGATGTGCTCGATTGGAGGGGAGTTCAACCTGCGGGTGAGTTCCTCCTATTCGATCTTCCAACGCCTGGCGGAAGAAGATGGTGGCCCGGAAGATGGTGCGCCAAAAACTGAACCAGATAGTCACAATCGGTTGATCCTGTGCCCCTATTTTTTGGAATATCAGAGGTTGCAATTGGACGCGGTTTATCAGGGAGCGATCCCGGACACGGCGGAATTTGATCTAGTGATCTGTATCCTTTGGTCCCGTCTTGGGACTCTGTTGTCCTCGGCCTTGAAGATGCCAGACGGGAGCGCGCCGGGCTCGGGAACGGAATACGAAATTGGCTGGGCATTGGACCACGCAGGCAAGAACCGGGGTGTGCCCGGGCTGCGCGTTTACCGCAACTGTTCGAAGCCGACGCCGCCGTTGGAACCGAAAGAGGCGCGCGAAGCCTTTGGCCGGCAATGGGACTCCGTCCAGGAGTTCTTTGCGCATTGGGAGAGGAACTGCGAGG
>DATHPI010000459.1:0-13296 GCA_035484035.1 Chthoniobacterales bacterium | reverse complement strand
CGGCTGGAATTGATGGTTCAGGCCGCAAAGCAACGTGGCGACGTTCTCGAACATATCTTGCTCAGTGGTCCACCGGGACTAGGAAAGACAACCCTCGCCTACATCCTTGCCAACTCCATGGAAGTCAATATCAGGACGACCAGCGGTCCGATGATCGAAAGGGCCGGCGATCTGGCCGGCATCCTGACGACTCTCGAACGCGGGGATATTCTCTTTATTGACGAGATTCACCGCCTTCAGGTCGCAATCGAAGAATATCTTTACCCCGCCATGGAAGATTTCCGCCTTGATATCATTATTGATCAAGGTCCCAACGCTCGAAGTGTGCGACTCAATTTGCCAAAATTCACCATGATCGGTGCCACGACCCGCTCGGGTTTGATCAGTGCCCCGCTTCGTTCTCGTTTCGGAATGAATAGCCGGCTCGATTATTATGGAATCGCGGACCTCAGCCACATTGTCGAGCGCAGCGCCGGATTAATCGGCGTCGGCATCGATCAAATAGGCTGCAACGAGATTGCTTCGCGTGCCAGAGGCACCCCGCGCGTGGCGAACAATCTTCTGCGTTGGGTTCGCGACTATGCACAGGTCAAATCCGACGGGTTTATCACCAAAACGATTGCCGACAAAGCCCTTGAAATGCTGGATATCGATCGCGATGGCCTTGACGAAATGGACAAGAGACTGCTCGAGGCGCTCGTCGTTCGTTTCCAGGGCGGACCGGTCGGACTAGGCTCCCTGGCGGTTTCCGTCGGAGAAGATTCCGGAACCGTCGAGGAGGTAAATGAGCCGTTTCTGATTCAGGAAGGGTTCATTAAACGAACAGGGCAGGGCCGGGTGGCCATGCCAAAAGCCTACGAAAAGATGGGCGTCCCGTTCCCGCCCAATCGTCAAGCAGAACTTTGGTAACAATCATCCGCGACCGAGGGCGACCAGGAAATCCCTCCTTCCCTAATCGTCCCGAAGGGGGATCCATCTTTCCGCGTGCTCGTCCTCGTCCTCGCCTAAATCGTGCTCGTTATCGTGCTCGTGCTCGTCCTCGATCTTGAAGATGGTCGGTGAAAAGGGAAGAAAAGCCACGACGATAACGAGCACGATTGGGGGATGGATAGGCACTGGCTCCTTCCTCCCTACCCGCTCCTTTTCTGCAACTCCTGAACTCCTAATTCTTCTGCCTCTTCTTTTTCGGAGGGCGCGGCACTTCTTCAGCCGCTTGCTGGCCTTCCGGATATTTGATCGTGCTCGGCCAAATAACGCGCCAGGGTTGCTGTTTTAGTTTTCCCGTCAATTGGCTGAGATCGCCGACTATCAGATCCAACTTCGGCAACAGCGAACCCATTGTCTCATCTAACGAATTCAGAATAGTCTTGAGCTTACCTGAGGAGTCTTTGAAGTTGGCCAACGATTTCTCGAGGTTGTTGTCTTTTTGGAGTTGGCCGGTGACGTTTTTCGCGTTGGCCAGCACTTCATGGACGCTGACCAGGGCAGAGTCAACCGACCCACCTTTTTCCGTGATGATTTTCAGGTTCGCTCCGACCGCTTGAAAATTTTTGAGTGTACCTGTTAAAGCCGACTCCTGAGAGGTCAGGAGGGTCAGATTGTGGGAGGTTCTCTGCAGTTCGGCTAACGTAGCTTCCGATTGTTTCAAAGCCGGCTCCAGCTTCTGGATGATCAGAGGACCAACCTCGGCAAGATCCGGCGAACGTGCGCCGACGAATTTGGCATTCGGTTCGGCAAGGCCTGAGTCCGGATTGCCGCTCGTGAAATCGACGACGAGTTCTGCCAGCAAGCCGTAACTTCGCATCGAGACGTTGGCCTCTTTATAAATCTGTGAATCCTCGGCCACCTGGACACGCACCATCGCTTCATAATTCAGATTGTGCTCAGGTCGATCATTGAGCGCCACCGGGGATTGTATTTCGGCCACCGTTCCGATCTTGCGTCCGGCCAGCATGACGGTGGCCCCCGGTTTGATGCCGGCGGCATTGTCGAAATAAACCCGAAAGCTTTTGAGCGGTCTGAATAGCCCGGGAGATGAAATGTACAAGACGACGGCGACCACTAAGCCAAGCGTCAGAATGACCATCAGTCCGGTGCGAATTTCATTCCGAAGGATCTGCATGCGATGGCGTCTCCGTAATCGGTCCTTCCGTTGTTCCGTTGACAAACTGGTGAACAACCGGATTCGCTGAGGCACGGAACCGTTCCGGCGCAGCGTCTTCAATAATCTTTCCCTGATAAAGCATCGCCATCCGGGTAGCGATCTTGAAAGCGCTTTCCATTTCGTGCGTGACGATGATCGAGGTGGTATTGGTTTTCTCGGTCAAACTGATGATTAATTCGTCGATCACCGAACTGATCACCGGATCAAGTCCAGCCGACGGCTCGTCGAACAAAATCAATTCCGGCTGCATCATCAGCGCCCGGGCGAGGCTCACGCGCTTGCGCATCCCGCCGCTCAGCTCGGAGGGCAACTTCTCCTCTGTCCCGCTCATCCCGACAATTGCGAGATTTTCCTTGATTAGTTCATCTACTTCCTTTTTCGGCTTGCGGCCCAATTCCTCGACTGGCAAAGCAAGATTCTCTCGCACGGTCATCGAGCTAATCAGGGCCGAATACTGGTAAACCATCCCAATCCGGCTCCGGAGCAGGTTCAATTTACTTCGGCTCAATCTCTGAACCTGAAGATGCCGGTATCGCACCACGCCGGACGTCGGTTTCAGAATCCCCAGGATGAGACGTAGCATCGTGCTCTTGCCCCCACCGCTCTGGCCAAGGATCGCCAGGCGATCCCCGCTGAATATCTTCAAATCCATCCCATCCAACACCGTTTTATCCCCAAATCGCAATTTGATGTTCTCGAGATGCACCAGTGGCGTTTCGCTCATCCGGTAATCCTCGTGACCATAATATTGAACAACGTATCAAACCCGATAACGGTTGTGATGGAAATCACCACGCTGTCCGTTGTTGCTTTTCCCACACCTTCGGCTCCGCCCGTCACCGTGAGCCCCTGGTAACAGGCAATCAATCCGATCAGAAGCCCGAAGAACATCGCCTTAAACAACCCGATGATGATATCACTGACAACCAAGCTCGTCATCACGGCATCGAAATAAGCGTCGGGAACCAGGTTGAATGCGACCCAGGAGATCAATGCTGAACCGATAAGCGCCGCCACAACCGACAGCACCGACAGGCATGGCATCAGGAAAGCAATCGCCACCAGTCGCGGGGCTACCAGAAAACGCAACGGACCTATACCCATTGCCTCAATGGCTTCCACTTCTTCAGAGACTTGCATGGTACCGAGTTCCGCTGTGTAGGCTGCACCAATCCTGGCCGCCAGGACGATACCGGTCAGCAAGGGGCCAAGTTCGCGCGTAAAAGCAATCGAGATAAGCGTCGGGACCAGCCGCTCCGTTCCAAACTTCTGGAGTTGGTAGCCTGTCAGCAAAGCCATCGTCAGCCCCAGAAAAAAAGAGACCATCAAAACCAGCGGGATAGACCCGACGCCGGTCCGGTCTGTTTGCGCGAAGAGCATCGACCAACGGAATGGCAACCTTCCGCGGCGAATGTTATCTCCGGTTTCTTCCAGCGTATTGAGAAAGAGCCAGAAAATGCTCCCGATGTGCTCGAGGGTAAGTCGCGTTAGATAGCCAATCCTGTAAAGCAACGCGTATTAATCAGGCTTCGTTCCGCCAGAGGCAAGGAAAATAGTGTCAGTGCCAGTGTCAGCGGGGCCATCCGCCTCGATTCGTGAACGAAGCGCGGCGAACGGGCAGGTAGGGTGAGGCTCCGTCCGAACCGGGGATTCCCGCGCTGCCTCGCTTAGCGCGTCACCCCCAAAATAAATCGTGCTCGTTCTCATTCTCGTCTTATCTCCCTTTGAGCGAGTAAACGGAATGAGGCAACCCATGGCCACGACCTTCTTCAACTCTGCCGCTTCCGGCCGGCAAGCATCCCGAATCGAGAACGAGAACGAGCACGATTGGAGATCAAGCCCGAAGGGCTCTCACTGACACTGACACTCACACTGGCACTGACGCTTCTTCAGCGAAAAACAAACCGCTTTGGCAAAGCTTCGCGTACTTACCATCTAACGCCAGCAACTCTTCGTGATCGCCGCGCTCAATAATTTCACCCCGTTCCAGGACAAGGATCAGGTCGGCATGCCGGACGGTCGAAAGCCGGTGTGCGATCACGAAACTTGTTCGACCTAGCAATAACCGGTTCAGAGCCTCCTGGATTTGGCGTTCCGTTTCAGTATCTACGCTCGCCGTCGCCTCATCCAGAATCAACAGCGGCGGATCCTTCAAGATCGCACGCGCAATGGATATCCGCTGCTTTTCACCGACGCTCTGCCGTATACCGCGCTCCCCCACTCCAGCGTCCAGTCCATCCGGCAGGCGTGAGACAAACTCGCTGGCGTTGGCCGCTTGAAGTGCTTCCCATATTTCCGTCTCGTTCGCATCGGGTTTTCCGAACAACAGATTCTCACGGATCGTTCCATTAAATAAAAAACTTTCCTGACTGACAAAACCCGTCGCGTTGCGAATCGCGTGCTTGGAGAGGCTGCGAATCGATCGGCCATCAATTAAAATGTCGCCGCCTGTTGGACTCAATTCATAGAACCGAAGCAGGAGATTTACCAAAGTCGATTTTCCTGCGCCAGTCTCACCGACCAGGGCGATCGTTTGGCCGGGTTCAGCGACAAACGAAACATCTTTTAATATAGGTTGGTCATCGCTGTAGGAATAGGAGACATTGCGATATTCGATCCGGCCCACCGGTTCAAAGGGTTGACCTTCCTGAAGGTCAATCTCGGCTGGTTCATCCAGGATTTCGAAGACCCGTTCCGCAGCTGCCCGGGCGCCCTGCAGCATTTGATTGAGTTGGTGCAATCGTCCAATCGGCTCATAAAGAAAGCGCACCAGAATTAGAAAGGCCACCAACTCGCCAATCCCCATTCGGCCCTGCAGCACAGCCATTCCGCCAAAACCGGTGACAATCACCAGCCCGCAGGAAGTCACGAAATCCATGGATGGATCGTAGATGGCCCACGCTCGCATTACCACCAGCGTCGCCTCTTTCAACCTGCGACTGGCCTTGTTAAACCTCCCGTGTTCCTGGCCTTCGCGCACGTAGGCCTTGATTTGGCGGACTCCCGACAGGTTATCATGCAACAGCGAATTCATCGCCGAAGCAGCCTGCCGTTGCGAACGGTAGCGGGATTTCGCCGTGACCGTATAAACCAACGCGCCTCCAATCAGAAAAGGGACCGGAAGCATCGTCAACGTCGCCAGCCACGGTTGGCGCACGAAAAGCAACACCCCCACGATCAGCACCTGAAGAATTGCGACTGTTCCTTGTTCGACACCGTCGATCAGAACACGCTCGACCGAATTTACATCCTCCAGGACGCGCGTCATGATGTCGCCAGTCGCCCGGTAGTCAAACCACCGCAGGGGCAATTTCTGGATATGATCGTAAAGGTCGCTGCGGAAATCGAAAATGACTCTTTGCTCAAAGGTATTGTTGAGGACGATCCGGATCCCGTTGGAAAGGCTCTGAACGAAAAATGCACCGATCGCCAGGAACGCGAGTGGCGGGATTAACTCCGGTTTCCGGCCCCGAATCGCATCATCAATCACTCGCTGGGTGATCGTCGGAAACACAATCACCATCAAGGTCGCCAGAACGGCGAACCCGACAGTTCCAGTCGCCAACCCTGGATATCGTCGAATATATTTGAAGACTCGTAGAATCGTTTGCATCAACCGCCTTTTCCTCCCGGGAACGCTACCATTGATTGAAGCAATCGGGAAGATGGCGATGGGACTTAGGACGTTCCACTGAAGGAAGTTTTCAGTTTCTCAGTCTCGGTTGCTAGTTGTCAGCAGGAAAGAAGCCGAGGCATTGAGCTCCTCCCCTGATCCTCTGCTCAAAGCGGTTCGACAGCAGACTTGATCCGAACTGCACGCGGCTGGAAGCCAGTTTCTTCTCTGTAACGACGAGGTCCGCCGAGCACCAGTCGCTTCTAAAACCTTCACGCCGCGTCAGCCCGGCGTGCTCCTGAACTCCGGTAACTCCTGAACTGCTAGCCCCTGTACGCCGTGGTTTCAGACGGCGCGGTGCGGAAGAAATCTCGAGATAATCCCAATCAAAGAGCAAGTTCGAATTATGATATGGATCTCCCCCGTCCAGCTTCGTTCCCCAAGTCTGGTGCATATGCTTCCACTTGCGCAGTCCTCGCTCGCGCTTCGCAGCATCGGAGTCCTGGAACTCGCGCCAAACGGACCCTAACTTAAAAAGTTCCGGGGAAGTCATCGTACCCACGCGATACGGACTCCACGGGGAAAAGTTCCGCAAAAAGCATCCAAATGACGCGATATCCGATATTTCGGAGTTGCAAACAAGATCGATGCCATTGAAGCCAACCTGCAAGTTGACCTCGTCGAATCCACCCACTTCAAAAAAACGGCGCGACGAATGGCGGCACAGGCGCCGGTCACCGCCGAAAGGGTCCGGGCCAGCGAAAGTTGGCCGCGATAGCCCGGATCATTCCTGCTGGTGAAGCGATGCAAAAAAATGCGTGATCTGACCACGGGGCCTAAGCGTCGCGCCACCGTGCTGAATCGTCTCGTTGGGATAAATCAACTTCGCACCCACGATACCCACATCGTGGCGGAAGCGGCCTTCGGATCGCTCGCTCCAATATCGGCATAAAAGCCCTTCGCGACGTCGCGCAAGCCTTAACCAAATCGTACTTAGGTCGTGAACTACCGCGGGGCCATTGACGTTGTCATGCGGAAGATGAGGACTGCACGGCGGTGATCCTTCCTCTCTGCTCGTGTCATGGCGATCGTGCGACTGGATCTCCACCGTTGCCTGGCACCGTAATTGGTAGCCCGGAATGGCTCGCGCCCCGGCTGGTCGCCGAAATAATCGGCCGGTCCGAGACCCGCCGGGAAAGGAAGCGTCTTTTCGTATCTCGACGTTCGCGGTATCACAACGGTAATGTTCCCGCGACCAACTCAAGCGCGCCGCCCGGACCTTCGATCGCTTTCCACAGGGGCAGCCATTCGATCTATTGGAGGAACTTGTCTTCAGCACGACGCAGTTGGCGCTAGAGTGGAGTTCTGTGGCCCTTGCACGTCGCGTGGTCTTTGCAAGCACTTGAAACTCAAGCATGGTCTAGGATCTCGAACTCCTCCAAAGACCTTTCCCGCTTGAGGCGAATCGCTCACATCATCTTCCCCGACGCCGCGGCAGAGCACTTATGATCTTTGGAACCACTGTGAACTAAGGTAATTATTGACTTCTTAGGAAAGGACAGCAATTCTCGCGCTTCTAATGAAGCCAGGACGAAGGACGCGAAATGGCGGAGCTCAATGGTTCTTGCCACTCCTTTCTTTGATTCAGCAGACGGAACCGCGGATTAAAGTTCCGATCTTAAACGGCGCCGAAGGCTGGATCGCCGTGCTCGAGCTCTTATCGTTGCGGGATCCAGTCAAGGTGCGCGCCGTGCGTCAGCGATTCGCTTTGCTTGGCCAAAGGTGGCAGTTTCTTGCCGAGCTCGAGCTCCACCAAAAATGGGTGATAGAAACGGAGGCTCTACGCATGAGCGCTGCTCAAGCCCAAGTTGCAGCCCTCGAAGCTCGGATCCAATCCCTGGAAAAAGAACTGGAAACTCAAAATGCTGCCCAAAGGCAGTTGCGGGCCAATGCGGCTCGGCGCTCTAGACTCATGCGGGCCGGGTTCGCGAATCCCAGCGCCCGAGGCGCCGTTGTCGTCATCCCACTCTACAATTACGCTCATTGTATTGAGGAACCGCTGGAATCAGTACGCGCACAAAGCTTAGAGTAACTAGACTTAATAGTGGTCGATGACGCTTCCTGTGACGCTGGCTCTGGGGTTGCCGGGCAGGGAAATTCCTTTGGCCGAGTATCGAGTCCATGGCCAGTCGATGTTACGAGCGACCACGCACCACCAAGAGAATACTCCACAACTGATTAAAGAAATGAAACAGGGGCCACCCGTGGCTCAACATAGTTGATCCAGCGGGCGCAGCTAAAGGAATTAGTTCCCTCCCTGCTTCGAGCGATGAATTTCATCGTCTCAAAGGCATGTACAATCCAGAAATATTCCGGGATCAGAAGAGCAAATTGAAACTGGGCGTTGTCTCCATTCTTCGCAACGAAGGCGACGAAGCTAAGCTTTTTGTCAATCATCTGGCGGCTCTCTTCGACTATGCCATTCTGATGGATCACTCTTCCATCGACTCCACGGGGCAGATCCTTTCTGGGGCCTGTCGAGAGTACTCCGGCTGGCGATGCTGGCAGATCATGGCGAGCGGCTTTCATCAACCAAGCTATTCAGCCTTCGCGATGAAAGAGCTCTTCGAACACTCAGATGCCGATTATGTTTTCTTTCTGGATGCGGATGAGTTGGTCGACGTTGCGCAGCGGTCGGACCTTGAGAATGCACTTTATCAATTGGAGGGTGATCGCACCGTTGGCATATTTAATTGGCGAAATTGTGCGCCCATTGATTGGAGCGGCCGTCCGCTGGCGTTTGGCGTTCGAATTCTGGCCTCCCTGCGTATTTCCCCTTTTACGAAGGTCGTAATACCGCGGAAGTTGTTCGAGGGGACCGGCGGCACGGCTCGTCCCACCTTCGGAAGTCACGGAGTAGACCCTGGCGATGGAAAAGAGGTTCATTACCAAAACATTGGGGAGTTACTGCACCTACCCATCCGCTCACTCGAGCAGATCAAGAGAAAGGTCACCAACAAAGCGTTGACAAGTTTCGCCACGATCGGGCGACCTCCCAATAGCTGCTTGTTTAATCATCGGTTGAGCCTCATTGCAGAGGGGAATTTGCGCGAGGAAGATTTACTTCCGCTTGCTTTGACCTATGAGGAGGACAACGAACAGTGCGCCAATTTACATTCGGTCGGCTACCTCCCCCGGTACCTGCAGGTGGCCCATGTTTCAGATTTGCGGCAACCTGCTGACATTAATCTTGATCCATACCGGATGTTCGCCGGATCACTTAAAAACTGGAAACAGGAGAACGCGGCAAACGGCGAACTCGTGCTGCGCGGAACCGAATTGCACTTGGTGCCGACTGGCCTACGGACTGAGGTAGAGTGAAGCTCTGGATAGGGTGAGGCTACGCCCGAACCGAGGCTCCACGGTTGGCTTCGTCCTACGGCGTCTCCTGGGAACTCTCGATTCTTTATGTTGCCTTTGCTCGACTGCTGGGACGGCGAGCACTCCCTTCCTTGAATTCCTCCCCTCCATTAGTACCCTTGACCGTGCAGTCCCATCTTCCGATCTACGAGCTTCGAACCCGCATCCTTTCATCTCTTCAATCCTTACCTCGCCTGATCCTTCAGGCGCCCACGGGTTCCGGCAAGTCAACTCAGGTTCCGCAAATGCTCCTGGACCATGGGCTGGCAAGAGATGGTCAGATTATCATTTTGCAACCACGCCGGTTACCAACCCGGATGTTAGCGGCCCGCGTTGCCCACGAAAGAAACGTCCGCTTGGGCGAGGAGGTCGGTTATCAGATCCGCCTCGATAATGTTTCCACGGCAAAAACGCGCATCCGTTTCGTTACCGAAGGAATTCTGTTGCGCCAAATGGTCGGCGATCCGCGTCTGGCCGGTGTGTCGGTGCTTATTTTTGACGAATTTCATGAGCGGCATCTTTACGGCGATATCGCGCTGGCTCGCGCCCTCGAGATTCAAGCCTCAATTCGTCCCGACCTACAGATCGTCGTCATGTCGGCTACGCTGGACACCGACATATTGGAGGGCCACCTGCGCCCTTGCAATCTCCTCACTTCCCAAGGGCGAACCTTCCCCGTCGAGATCGAGTACCTGAAACGGGAGACCATCGATGAGCCTCCCTGGGAAGTTGCCGCTGACGCCTTGGCCCAGGCCCCGGATGACGGTGGAGATGTTCTGATCTTTATGCCAGGCGCCTTTGAGATTGGACGCACCATTCAGGAACTTAAACACTCCGATTTCAAAGGAATCGTTTTGCCCCTGCACGGCGACCTCTCCCCAAGAGCGCAGGATGCCGCGATCGCCACTTACCCCGAAAGGAAGATCGTGGTCTCGACCAACGTGGCCGAAACCTCGTTGACCATTGATGGGGTGACTCTGGTCATCGATAGCGGCCTGGCCAAGATCGCTAAATATGATCCGCATCGGGGCATCAACACTCTCATCACGGAAAAGATCAGTCGCGCCTCCGCCGATCAGCGAGCAGGTCGAGCCGGGCGGACGGCCGCTGGACGTTGTGTCCGGCTTTGGTCAGAGCGCGATCAATCCGGGCGGCGCCCTCAAGACCTCCCGGAAGTTAAACGCCTTGATCTCGCCGAAGTCCTGCTCAACCTGAAGGCGGCTGGCGTCACGGATCTTGAACGCTTCGGTTGGATTGAGACGCCTGACCCGAATTCGTTGCGCCGGGCGATCGAGTTGTTGGAAGATCTCGGGGCGTTGGATCGCCAAAATGGAGAAATCACCCCGATCGGACATCGCATGCTCTCGTTTCCGGTTCACCCGCGCTACTCCCGCATGTTCTTGATTGCCGACCAACTCGGTTGTGTGGCAACGATCGCCTTGGTTGCCGCGATCACTCAGGAGCGGCACTTGCTCCGGCGCAACGAAAATAACCAGATGGAGCATGACCGGGAGTTGTTGCTCGGGAAAGAGGTTGAGTCGGATTTTTTCGTCTTAATCCGCGCCTGGCTGTACGCTCAACAGCATGGCGCGGACAAAGCACGCCGGCTTGGCATTCGCCACGCCATTACCCAGCAAATCGCTCCGGTCTTCGAGCAGTTCGTCGAGATCGCCCGAAGCCAGGGCTTGAACGTCGACAAGAAAGTCAATGAATTCGACGCCGAAGCACTTGGGAAATGCATGCTGGTTGGATTTTCTGATCATTTGGCCAAACGCCTCGATGCCGGGACGCTCCGTTGCGATCTTGTCCATCGCAGACATGGGGTCCTCGCTCGGGAAAGCGTCGTGCAAAAGAGCCCTCTGTTCGTGGCCGGCGAGATTCGCGAAATTCAGGGACGGAATGACGAACTGATCGTCCTTCTCTCTCAAGTCACGGGCGTCCGGGAAGAGTGGTTGCGCGAACTTTTCCCCCAGGATTTCCGGGCGTTAGATCAGACTTTTTTTGATCCTGTCACCCGGCGCGTTCAGCAGAAAAAAGATCTCCTTTTCAGGGACCTTGTTCTGCAAAGCACCAAGCTCGAAGCATCTCCCGATGAAAGGGCATCTGAACTCCTGGCCAATGAAGTGATTGCCGGCCGGTGTCCGCTGGCAAACTGGTCTCACGAGGTCGAGCAATGGGTCATTCGACTGAACTCCTTATCCCAATGGTATCCTGAACTGGGATTGCCGATCATCGACGTCGAAGCTCGATTCCATTTGGTTCAGCAAATATGCCACAGGGCGATAGGCTATAAAGAAATCAAGGATCGCCCTGTTTGGCCGGTCGTCAAATCGTGGTTGTCGCCGCTCCAGCAGCAGGCCCTCGATCAGTTCGCGCCTGCTCGATACGAATTGCCAACCGGTCGTCACGCCAAGCTCCTATATGGAGAAAACCAGTCGCCTCTCCTGGCCGCGCGAATCCAGGATCTGTATGGAGTGGACGGCTCGTTGACCATCTGCGACGGCCGCGTCCCGATTCTTCTGCAGATCCTCGCCCCCAACCATCGCCCGATCCAAACCACGCAGAATTTGGCTACCTTCTGGAAAGAGGCTTACCCAAAGATCAAACAGGAATTACAACGCAAATACCCAAAACACGAATGGCGCTAGGAGAAACGGGTCGGCGGGTCGGCGTCGGGGCGTGTCGGCGTGGGGGGATAACCCCCTCTTCAATCGTGCTCGTTATCGTGCTCGTGCTCGTCCTCGATCTGTAGTGCTGGCTGGCAAAAGGACGGAAAAGCGCGCCGCTTCGCTTACGCCGATACGCCCCGACGCCGACACGGAGAATCGTGGCGGCGTATCGGCGTTGGGGCGTGTCGGCGTGGGGGGATAACCCCCTCTTCAATCGTACTCGTTATCGTGCTCGTGCTCGTCCTCGATCTGTAGTCAGGCTGGCAAAAGGACGGAAAACCGCGCCGCTTTGCTTACGCCGAAACGCCCCGACGCCGACACGCCGACCCGTTTCTTCCGCCGCCGATACGTTTCTCCTCACGCCGAATTCTCCCTCCATGCCTTGCCCGATTGATAAAAAAGCAGGCGGCGCTGATAGTAGGGAATATCCTGTTGCGTCCCGAGCAGAATCGCCTTCTCCTCCCATTTCTGGGCAGAACGGAAATCCCCGCCTTCGGCGTAGGCGGCGGCTAAAACGTCGAGCACCGTATCATCTTTCCACTGCGTTAGTTTTGCCGCTTCTGTCGCCAGCGCCACCGCGATGGCTCCGTTCCGCAACTGTGCGTCTGAAGTGGTTGCGTATAGCCATGCGGCACCTGCGCGACAAATCGGATCGGTTTTCGATAGACTAATGGCGCTCCGGAAATCGTTCAAAGCATCGGCCTTGCGACCCAGTCGGCTATAGGCGTTCGCTCGAAGCGTATAGAGTTGCGCCAGATTTAGCCGATTTGCGTCTCCTCCATTGTTCTGGATCGCCGCGTTGACGGCCTCTATGGTGTCCTTCGGCCGATTCAAATTCGAAGCAGCAACCGCCCGAGCCGCCTGCAACCACCATCTCTCTGGATGTTGTTTCCCAGCGGCGGTCGCGGCTTTAAACGCGTCTTTCCACAACCGGTTTTCCACCATCGCCCCAATCTGGCTTGCCTCCGCTTTTTCTTCCGGGGTAAATTTATGCCCAGGCGGGAATATCTCTTGAGGAACCTGCTCGACAGTCGGTCCTTGAGACCTGTTCGCTCGATGGCGCCGCGTGTAATAATGGTGTTTGGAACTTACGCCTTTGCTAGTGGAATGCTTCTTCGATGTTGCGTTTTTTGAGGTGGTATGTTTGCTCGAAGTCTTGTGCTTTGATCCACTGGAGGATTCTGCCGGAACGGCATTGTTGGCGAGACAGAACAGGAGTAAGAACGCACTAAAAATCTTCGCGTTGCGCATCGACATTCGTTCAGTTGGGTCGAACTATATCGACCAGTGTGACCCGGGTCTCAAGCGAAAGCCAATGATGAATTGTTCCTCCATGCTTCTTCGTATTTCAATCAGCACCTTAACAGTTATAATCTACTGCCGATGATGCCGATCGACTCACTCAAAAATATCAGCAAAGAAGACCGGTT
>DATHPI010000458.1:0-12294 GCA_035484035.1 Chthoniobacterales bacterium | reverse complement strand
CATCGGTGATTTTCGCGGCAGTCACCGGACCTCGGGTTCGGGAGGCGACATCCTCGACGATTTCGAGACAATAAAGAATGAGCATTTTCGCCGCCCTTTGGGAGATGTCATCCAACTCTTCGGTGCAAACCAGAAAGAAATTTTCCCAGGTAATCTTTGTCACACCCTTCAGCCATTGCTCTTTGCCTTCGTAGAAAATCCCCTGTTTGCGATACGTCTCAAGGAAGTCGTCGATCGACAGCGGTTTGCCATCTACCGAGAACGACCACTTAGCAGGTTCAATAGTGCTTTGCTTCGTTTCCTTCGCGATGACCATTTTTTAATGCTTCTCTTTATAAATTTGGTATGTAGTTTGTGTAACACCTTAATGGACTGAAAGTAAAGTGCGCAAACACAACAAAGTTTTTAACACGTTACCACTTCCCGAAACGGGAGATCAACTTGGCTTTGGCGACGATTTGATCGAAGCGTTTTACAAGCTGACTCCGGATGAGCGGGAAATTGTCATGGATATTGTCGACCGGCTTAAGCCTGGAGTCTCGGCCTACGATTTTGACGATTTCGATCTGCAGCCGGCGGCGATGAAGTTACTGACGTATCACCGGCTGGTGCTGCATAATGGAGACAAACAGAATTCGGTGCTCTACGCGCGTTGGCTCAGCTCGATCACGATGGTTGAAAAGAGAATGATCCTGCATCTCGATCCCGGGGTGGTCCCACATCTGGAGCGATTGAAGAACCATCAAAAGGAAGATGCGGAGCGGGCGAGCGTCAAATTGGCGAGTCAGTATTCGATCCGGCTCTACGAATGGGCGTGGAAGTGGCGGCATATCGTTCTCAAACGGATCTCCATTCCGCAAATCAGGAAGGTGCTCGGAGTGGACGAAGTAACGGATGCCCAGGGCAATGTTATCAGTGAAAAATGCCTGGTGCATTGGCCGAATCTGAAGCAACGGGCGATTGACCGGGCCCTCCATGAAATTAACGAGAAAACGGATCTGAGCATTCGGCTGGTCGCCGTCGGGCAGGCCAAATATCGCCGGGTTCTCTCCCTGGCCTTCGAGATTAAAGAAAAGAAGCGTAAAGCCAAGGCGAACGGTTCGGCGGGTTGACTGTCAGTAAACCTCGGTTTTTTCCGAATTTTGCTCGGTGAGAACGCGGATTTTGAGGTGCCGCGATTCTCGAACGAGTGAGACGCGGAAGTTCGCCAGGTCATCGACGAACTGGCTGCGCCCTGGAAAATCTCTGCCGAGAGAAATTTCTACATCGGCAAAGGAATACCGGAGGGTGATGAGGCAATCTCCCAAAAGGTCGATGCACAAAAGATAGGAGTAGGGGAGAATTTTGGTGCGGACGGGTCCCTGGAGACTGAAGGAGCAGGAAACACCGGAGTGACTGCCGGAATGGCAGACGTAAGGTTGGTCGTCGAGCCGGGGGATGGAGTAAGGAGCAAGCACCCTCTTATAACAACAGAATTTTTAAAAGTTGTCAAATTTTTCACTGATTGCTGGTTTGCAGAGAAGCTGGTGCCGAAGCCAGAATGGCGAGGGTTTCACCAACCAGGAATAATGACCCGGTGACCAGCACTCGGTCATTGAAACGAGAGGCGAGGTCTAAGGCTTGCGCAACCGACGCGCATCGAGTGGCAGAAAGATGCTTCGGGACGTAGCGCTCGATCTCTGTGGGCGATGCGCCGCGTTGACTTCGAATCGGGACGACCAAGAAACGCGCTGCCAACGGGCTCAAAGTTAAAATCATGCCTTGCAGGTCCTTATCGAACAGCCCACCAAAAATCACAGTGGCCCTTTCTGGTCCGACGCATTCTTTCCAGGTCTCAACCAGGCACTTTGCGGCGGCGGGGTTATGCGCACCATCGAGGACGATTCGATCCTCGACGCACTGGAACCGACCCGGCCAATGAACGTTTGCCAGCCCTTCCTTGAGTGCTTCCGGGCTTGCCTGGATGCCCGCGTGGCGAATCGCAGAGACGGCGATGGCGGCATTCAGCCGCTGATAGGATCCAGCCAATCCGATGGAGAGGCCTTCCACGGGGTTTTCGGCGTAAGAGATCGGAGCAGAAAGTTCCGCAGCAGTTTGTTCCAGGACGGTCCGTACTTCGGCAAACTGCCAGCCCGAAACGACGGGTACGCCCGGCTTGATAATACCCGCCTTTTCGGCGGCGATCTCGCCCAGGGTGGCGCCGAGCCATTTTTGATGATCCATGTCGATAGCAGTCAGGACGGAAACCAAGGGATGAACGACATTGGTGGCGTCCAGGCGGCCACCAAGACCAGTCTCCAGGACGACGAGATCAACGCCTTGGCTTCGGAAATAATCGAAGGCCAGCGCCGTGGTAATTTCGAAGAATGTGGGATGCCGCTCCTCATCGATGAGTGAACGTATCCGCTGGATTCCCCGGACGAAATCTGCATCGTCAATCGGCAGGCCGTTGATCTGGATTCGCTCGCTGAACCGAATCAGGTGCGGAGAAGTGAAGAGCCCGGTTTTGATTCCGGCGGACCGGCAAATGGAGTCAACCATCGCGCAGACAGATCCTTTGCCATTGGTACCCGCAACATGGATGAAGCGCAATGCACTCTGTGGCTCTTCCATGGCCTTCAATAAGGTTCGAACGTTCTCAAGGCCGAGTTTGACACCGCGGTATTGAGTCCCGAATAGCCAATCGATCGCGTCGCTGTAGGCTGTATTCACCTCTGGCTTCAAAAACTCAAGGCCGGTTCAAGATATTGGAAGAGAGTAATCAGAGTGGCGCGCAATTGCTTTCGATGCACGATCAGGTCAATCAGACCACGATCCCGGAGGAATTCAGCCGTTTGAAAACCGGGCGGCAGATCCTGGTGGGTCGTTTCTCTAATCACGCGTGGTCCAGCAAACCCGATCATGCATTTTGGTTCGGCCAAAATGAGGTCGCCGAGCGAAGCGAAGCTGGCCATTACCCCGGCAGTGGTAGGATGGGTCAGAACGGAGATATAAGGCAATCCTGCTTTAGCGTGGCGACCCAAGGCTCCACTGGTCTTGGCCATCTGCATCAGGCTGAGCATTCCTTCGTACATGCGGGCGCCGCCCGAGGCAGAAACGATGATGACGGGTCTCCCATCTTGCGTTCCGCGCTCGATCAGTCGAGTGATTTTCTCGCCAACAACGGAACCCATGGTCGCGGCCAGGAAACTGAAATCCATTGCGGCAATGGCGACCGGTTTTCCCTCGAGCAGCCCGAAGCCGGTCTGGACGGCATCCTTCAAACCGGTTTTCTCCTGGTAACTTTTAAGTCGTTCTCCATAGGCGGCGACCCCCTGGAATCTCAGGATGTCCACGGAGAGCATGTTAGGGTCGAATTCGTTAAAAGTTCCCGGATCAATCAAGTTCTCGATTCGCTCCGTTGCCGATAGGGTGAAATGATAGTCGCACTTCGGGCAGACCTTGAGGTTCTGCACGAGCTCGAGGTTGTGGATGACCTCGCCACAATCGGGACATTTCTGCCAAAGGCCCTCAGGCATTTCCCTTTTTTTGTTGGTTGCAAGCTTTAGAGACGGTTTCTGAAAAATTGGCATAAATCGAGGATCTAGCGACAGTTGTCAGCCCCGAGCGACCGTGATGGCGCGAACCGATTCGGCGCCAGCGGCGCGCAAGACCAGAGCGCACTCGTGCAAAGTAGAGCCTGTCGTCAGGACATCGTCCAGTAGCACTAGATGTTTTCCACGCACGTCGTTACTCTTGCGCAGGGCGAACGCATTGCGCAAGTTCTGCATTCGCTCGACGCGGTCAAATTGGGTTTGAGTACTGGTGTAGCGGCGGCGTTGGATGCAGCGCAGAACCGGCAACCGCGTCCGTTTGGAGAGCGTTTCGGCGAGAGCGTCAGCCTGGTTGAATCCGCGCTCTCGCAACCTGGTCGGGTGAAGTGGCACCGGGACCAGGCCATCCACAGGATTCGCCTGAATTCGTGCGTCTTGCATGGCTTCGGTAAGGTATTCCGTGAGTACACCGCGCAGATAGAATTCTCGCCCGTATTTGAAGCGATGGATCAGATCTCTCAAGACACCCTTTGCCTGGTAGTTGGAGACCGCACAAGCAAAAGCCGGAGCGCGATCTTCGCAGTTCGGACAGCAGAATTCTCCCGTGATGATACCCTCGAACGGTCTGGAGCAACACCGGCAGAATGGGGCTTGGATGCGGGTCAAGGTCTCCCTGCATTCATTGCATAGAAGGGCTCCCAAGTCTTGAGGCTGTCCACACCCGACACAGTTGGAGGGGTAGAACAGCTCCAGCACCGTATCAAGCAAGATCCGAATTGGATTCCCCACGTAGGTAAATGACCCAAATTAAGAACCAGAGTAAAAGCAGGATAAGCACAGATCCGATGCCGACGGTAATATCGCCGCTGAACCATGGAGTAAGATCATGAATTTTTCTTGTGACTTTGTTAAATCCCATCTTACCGAAAATCAATCCGGAATGAATGCCAATCCCGAGCCAGAGGGAGCAGGTGCGAATCGTCGCGTGCGCCAGCAATAACCCGAGTACGGCGATCGTCGTGAACCCACCCAGAACCATCCATGGGTCCAAAAACCTTCCGAACGCATGGGGCAACAGTTCGAAACCGGAATACCAGCGTACTGCGACGATCTGTTCTTTGGCTGGGGTCAGAAAGTGTATGATGGAAAAAAGTGCGGCAACAAAAATGGCCGCGGGCACCGGGGGGAAGGTCTGTCGAATCAAACCGAGAATTGCTCCTCTGAATAAGGCTTCCTCGATGAGGGCAACGGAGATGGCGGTCAGAAGTAGGGGAGGCAAATGATACCATGGAAGCGGATTCTTCAATTCACAGATATTGAGCCAGAGAAGAAAGGCGCCCAAGGTGGAAATGGTGCAAGCGGAGATCAGAAAACCGCCGAGGAAATGGGATACTCGCCGGGGATTTTTGCGCAGGCCAAGATTCTGGAGTCGCTCCAGTCCGATCGACCGTAGAAGTGGGATCAGAAGCAGAAAGGCGGAAATTAATACGGAACGGTTAAAGAAACGCTGAAACCCTGTGGTGGCGAGAAACCCCAGGTACTTGAAATGGGAGGCATGCTGGCCTCCCCAAAAAAGCCAAGGGGCGAGCGTTGCTCCAAGCACGATGGTTCCGATCAGATAGGCGAGAATCTTAAAGCCAGCGCTCAAGAGGAGAAGGAATTAGCGTGGACGATGATCCGCAGCAAACTAAAGTTTCTCTGTCATGCACAATAGGCACGCCTGGATGATTCGCACCGATGAGGGATTAAAACGGGAAGTTCGGGTGATCAAGACGGGTGGTTCGTGGCGCTTCCAATCCAAAAGCGCAGACGAAGATCGCTGGACCTATTATGACGAGCCGTTGATGGCAGATCTCGAGGAATTCAGGGAGATTCTGTTTCGAAAATACCAGCGGCGCCGAGCTGCCTACGAAGACGTTTTGTGGGCCGACCAAGAACTGGTGCGAAGGCGTCAGAATTGACGACTCTTGCAGCCCTAGCGAAAATCAATGAGAGGCTGCGCAGGCTGTATTTGCTGAGCGCCTCGTGGAAGGGCGCCCAGCTCGAGATTTTAAAATCCGGTCAAGGATCGGCCCGCCTCAGGTAGCGGGAATGAGATTCCGGCTAAGCAAAAGCGCGAGGTTAAGTTACGAGACTATCGATTGCGACGAAAGTCACGACCACCGCGACCGCGGGAGTCTTTATGACCGCCTCCGCCACCACCACCACCGCGGGAAGGTTCGTTGCCGAAGAAGCGATCCTGGCGAGCTTCCGGCGGCCTTGCCTCATTGACTGTCAAAGGGCGATTATCAAGTGAGAATCCATTGAATCGGCTAATGGCGCCATTCGCTTCTTCCTGCGACTCCATCGTCACAAACCCGAATCCACGCGACTTGCCGGTGAATTTATCCTGGATGATTTTGACGTCTAAAACACTTCCGACTTGTGCAAACAGATCCTGCAGATCGAGCTCAGTGGTCGCGAATGAGAGATTACCAACGTACAGTTTAACGGACATTTCTTTAGTTCCAAATTGAAGCCTCCTCGAGCAGGTGCGTCCTTAACTGGACTAATTGCCAACGCTTTAAAACGATGACAGTTCCCGAGCAAAAGAGACTCTAATTGACCTGTACCGCCTACGGCAGGTTAGGGCAGGTTTCAAGCAGCTTTTTTACAAATCATCCCCCGCCGAGAAGGAGACCGGAATCTCCAAGTCGGGGCTTAGACTCTTCCGAACGGGGCAATTCAGAGCCATTTTTTCGAGGATTGCACGTTGCGGATGATTACCCGGAAAGACCTACAACCGAATTCACCTGCTCCCGTCAGAGCCCGAAAAAGCGTTCGGCGTTTTTTGTCGTTTCTGCGGAAAAGGAGTCCAGGCTCAGATTGCGAGTCGTTGCGATTACGGCGGCGGTTTCCCGGACAAAGGCGGGCTCACAACGTTTCCCGCGGTAGGGAACCGGCGCGAGGTAGGGGGCATCGGTTTCTACCATAACTCGGTCAACCGGAAGAGAAGCTGCGGTTTGGCGAAGGTCCTCGGCGTTTCTAAAAGTGACAATCCCAGTGAAGGAGACGTAATGGCCAAGATCAATCGCTTCCTGCGCTTGCTCCATGGATCCATTGAAACAATGAAATACGCCGCGAAGGTGAGGTGAATACGGGCGGAGAATTTTGATTGTATCGATCCAGGCGTCGCGTTGATGGATGACGACATTTTTTGCCAGGGTTACGGCCAACTCCAAATGTTGCTCAAAGGCGATCGATTGGGCGGCCATTTCAGCGTCATCGCGCAAATCCGATTCGATCGTTTCGGTGGAGGCCGCACCAAATGCAGCTTCGCTTATCTCCTGTTTCCGAAGACTGCTCGGCAAATGATGGTAGTCCAACCCTGTTTCTCCGATGGCGACCACTTTTGGATGATCCGCTAATTTCCGGAGCTCGGAGATGAAATCTTCACCCTCTTCACTCACTGAGGTTGGATGGATCCCGACCACCGCGTAGATCTCGGGATATTGCTCCGCGAAACGAATCGCGATGCGACTTGATTGAAGCGTGGTGCCTATCGCGATGATTTTACCGACCCCGGCCTCTTTGGCGCGTTGCAAAACGGAATCAAGGTCGCCGGCAAACTCCGGAAAGTCCAGATGAGCATGGGTGTCAATGAGCATGAGCGTTTTCTATTCTGGCGATAACCGTTGCCAACAGGTTCACCGCAAAGATCCGTTCTCCGTGCAAAAATCAATCCGGAGCGCCGACAAAACTGCTACCATTGAATTACGGAGCTTGCCCAGGTCAAACCTCCGCCAAAAACCACGAGGAGGATGTAATCGCCGACTTTGAATCGGCCAGCCCGATGTGCTTCATCGAGTGCGATGGCAACTGCCGCTGCCGAGGTGTTCCCGTATTTCTCCAGGTTCACATAAAACTTTTCGATCGGCAGTCGCATCCGATGAGCGATCGCTTCGATGATTCGCATGTTCGCCTGGTGCGGAATGACACAGGCAATCTCATCGTATTTCAGGCCGGCCGCCTCCAGGGCGCGGTCCGCGGCATCTGACATCGCCGTCACGGCCTGTTTATAAGTCTCCTTACCCTGCATTTTAATGGTATTAAGCTGTTGGCCGATGTTCTCAATCGTGATTGGGCACCGGCTTCCGCCACCCGGCATGAAGAGAATTTCAGCAAACTCCCCGTCGCTTCCCATGTGAGTCGCGACCACTCCGTGAGAAGCTCCGCGATTCCGCAGAATTGCGGCACCGGCCCCGTCTCCGAACAAAACACAGGTGTTGCGGTCGGACCAATTAATGATCGAACTCAACTTGTCTGCACCGACGATTAGGACTGTATTGTAGACGTGCGTCGAAATGAATTGCTGCGCGATTTCCATCGCGTACAGAAAACCGGAACAGGCCGCCGAGATGTCAAAACAAGCTGCACGGACCGCTCCCAGTTTTTTCTGAACCCAGCAGGCGGTGGCCGGAAAGAACATGTCGGGGGTGACCGTGGCGACGATGATTAAGTCGATTTCCTTAGCTTCGACACCAGCCTGGTCCATCGCCGCGATCGCCGCCTTTGTTGCCATGTCGCTGGTTGCTTCGTCTGCGGCAGCAATCCTTCGCTCGCTAATGCCGGTCCGGGTCCGAATCCATTCGTCAGTCGTATCGACGATCCGTTCAAGGTCCCCGTTGGTGAGAATACGCTCGGGAACATAACTGCCCGTCGCGATAATCGAAACAGTCCTTCTGGACTTATCGGACCGGCGTGGCTGCGGACTTCTCATTGTAGGACTGAACCTCCCTTAGGATTTGGGGGTTGATCTCATTTTTTATCGACTGCGTTGCAGCCCGGATGGCATTCTTAATTGCCAAGGCCGAACTGGCGCCGTGAGCAATAATACAAACGCCATTGACCCCAAGTAAGGGCATGCCGCCATATTCCTCGTAGTTCGTCTTTTTGCGGATCGATTTAAAGGCCCCTTCGGCGAGCTTGGCACCGAGCTTGCGGAGGGGATTTTGGAAAAGCTCGTGCTTCAGCCAGGAAAATATCGCGTGAGCAATCGCCTCCGAGGTCTTGAGCACCACGTTGCCGGTAAAACCATCGCAAACCACCACTTCGCTCGGATTCTCGAACAGGTCATGTCCCTCGATATTGCCGCGAAAATTGAGGTTGCTGGCTTTCAGCAATTTGAAGGCCACCTTTGTGACGTCGTTTCCTTTCATATCTTCTTCCCCAATCGACATTAGGGCGACGGCGGGGTTCTTGTAACCGAGAACATGCTCTGAAAAGACGGAGCCCATGATGGCAAATTGAACCAGATTTTCCGGGGTAGAATCCGGATTTGCGCCAGCATCGATCAACACAAAGACGTTGCTTTTGGTTGGCAACAGACAAGCCACCGCTGGACGTTCAATCCCTTTGAGGGTTCTGAGTTTGAGCACACAGGCTGCGACCGCTGCTCCCGTATGCCCAGCGGAGACGACTGCCTGCGCTGACCCATTTTTGACAAGATCAACCGCGCGGCAAATCGACGCATCCTTTTTGCTGCGGACCGCCTTGGCGGCGGATTCCTTCATGGAAACGACTTCAGAAGCGTGAAAAATCTCCACCCGCGGATCTTTGCAATCGAGACGCTGGAGTTCGCTTCCAATGGTAGCGGCGTCTCCAACCAGAAACAGTTTTTCGAGATCCGGGAGCTCTTTGAGAGCGAAGACCGCTCCCTCGATGATATTTTTGGGAGCGTAATCACCACCCATCGCGTCTAGGGCAATCCTCATAGCTCACTCACTCCGGCGTTTCGGGGGAGCTTTTCGCAGGATGGCTGCTTAACGTAATAAGAGGCTCGGATCAACAGTAAACGTTCGTTCGAATCGCTTGTTTTACGTGGCGAAGTGCTAAGCGACTTCAATCGTCAGGATTTGCCGTCCCCGGTAATAGCCGCAAGCCGGACACGCGATATGGCCGCGTACCCGGCTGCCGCACTGCGGGCATTTGGTCAATTGAGGGGCATGCCAACGGTTTGCGGCCTTTCGAGTCCGCAAACGCATTTTGGAGGTTTTTCTTTTCGGTACTCCCATACTAAATCACTTCCTTCGGTTCAAATTCAAATGGTCCAGTGCATCCCAGGCCTTTGACACTTTAGGATCTTCTGCGGCGTTCAAGTATTTCAGCCGCGGCCCGACACACTGACTCTTTCGGTCCCAATCGCAATGCGGATAAACTGGAAGAGCGAGGAGGATATCCTCTCGAATCAACGGTGTCAAATCCACCGATTCAGGCCCTGTTAGTTCGATTTGAGCCGCAAAGTCTGGAATGCGAATTGGGAAGATGAATCGTTTGAGACAATTCACACACTCCACCCCGACATCCATTCCGAGATTTCCCGTGACGAACAACCCGGATTCCGAAACTCCGATATCGAATGAATATTCGATAGGTCCCACTGGCCGAACCTGATTTTCCTTCAATTCCAGGATTTCGGCTTCTTCTGTGCCTTCGAGGTGAATGCCTTCCGCAGGAATCTGCTTCAGATGTACTTTCATGATTGTTACCCCTCTCTTGAAATGCTCTCCGTAACCCCGAGATCAGCATGCGGCATTCAAAAGAAACCTCCCCGTACCTTTTTCTGCTTCTAGCGTCGCCGCTTTAGGCAGGGCGAGGCTCCTTCCGAGTCGCAGGCAAGGCCGAAACCTTCGGCTACGGACAGGATCAACCACGCGCTAACTGGTCGACTTTTTCGCCAGCGCCTGGACAACGCAGTCTGGCACAAACGATTGAACGTTGCCACCTAATCGAGCGATTTCTTTCACGATCCTTGAACTGATGTAGGTGTATTCTTCCTTCGGCATCATAAAAATAGTCTCCACCGTTGGCTCCATCTTCCGATTCATCAAAGCCATTTGAAATTCGAACTCAAAATCGGAGATGGCTCGAAGCCCGCGAACGATCGCTAGTACCTTTTCCTGCTTAGCGAAGTCGACCAGCAGGCCATTTAACCTGACAACCCGTACCGTCGGAATGTCTGCACACGTTTCCCGAAGCAGGCTGATCCTTTCGTCGATCGAAAAGAGCGTTGATTTATGCTTCTGATCGTTGAAGGCCACGGCGACAATCAGTTGGTCGAACAATGTGCCGGCCCGCTGGATGACGTCCAAGTGACCGTTTGTTACTGGATCAAAGCTGCCTGGATAAATGGCGACGCGCATGGGCGGATTCGATTGGGAGTTATTATTCCCATTCGATGGTACTCGGCGGTTTACTCGAAATATCGTAACATACCCTGTTGATGCCCTTTACTTCGTTGATGATTCGAGTGGAAATACGGGCCAGGATCTCATAAGGGATTCGGACCCAATCCGCAGTCATACCGTCCTGGCTTTCGACAATGCGGAGCGCAACGCTGTTTTCGTAGGTTCGCTGATCCCCCATGACGCCGACCGAACGGATCGGCAGAAGCACCGCGAACGATTGCCAGACCTTATAGTACCAATCGGTAGCTTTCATTTCATTGACGACGATTTCATCAGCTTGTCGAAGGATTTCGAGTCTTTCTTCGGTGATCTCGCCCAGAATACGGACCGCCAGACCAGGCCCGGGAAAAGGCTGGCGAAACACGATCTCGCGCGGTAGCTCCAGCTCCAGACCAACCTGCCGAACTTCGTCTTTGAAGAGTTGTCGAAGAGGTTCAAGGAGTTCAAAATCCATCTTTTCTGGCAACCCGCCCACATTGTGGTGACTCTTGATGAGAGCCGCTGGGTTCCCAGAGATGGAAACGCTTTCGATCACATCCGGGTACAATGTTCCCTGAGCGAGAAAACGGTAGCCGCCTTCGCCGGATTCTCCCGCTTTGAGTTCTTTAGTAGCTTCCTCAAAGACGCGGACAAATTCGCCTCCAATCAGTTTGCGTTTCTTTTCGGGATCGATGACGCCACGGAGCAATTGGAGGAAGCTCTGAGTGGCATCAACGTACTTCAGGCGGATATGGAAGTGCCCTCGAAATATTCTCTGAACGGTTTCGGGCTCGCGTGAGCGGAGCAGGCCATTGTTAACGAAAATGCAGGTCAATTGGTTGCCGATCGCACGAAAAATGAGAGCGGCAGCGACTGAGGAATCGACGCCGCCTGACAGACCAAGCACGACTTTGTCATCGCGAACTTTATCGCGGATTTCGCGGCAGGTCTGCTCGATGAAAGAACCCATCGTCCAGTCGGGCGAACAATTGCAGGCTCTGTAGAGAAAGTTTTCGAGAACGTCCTTACCCAAAGGGGTATGTCCAACCTCCGGATGAAATTGGAGGCCGAACAATAATTTTCCGAGATGTTGAATCGCCGCATAACCGGAGTTCTCCGTGGTTCCTATCGCCGTGAAACCCTGCGGGATGCGGGTGATTTTATCTCCATGGCTGTTCCAGACCTGTAATCGGGAAGGCAAGCCGTCGAAAAGGGGGCTGGTTCCCACAACGTTTAAGGAGCCTGCTCCATATTCCCGGTGATCGGAATACTCCACGGCTCCACCCAGGTGATAGGCCATGAGTTGCATCCCGTAACAAATGCCGAGAACGGGAATTCCCATTCCAAAAATTTCAGGATCGATTTGTGGCGCGCCTTCGGAAAAGACACTCGCCGGCCCTCCCGACAAGATGATCCCACGCGCGCCGGTCGCCCGGATCTGGTCCGGACCGGCTTTGAAGGGCATAATTTCGGAATAGACCCGGCTCTCGCGAACTCGGCGAGCGATCACCTGGGTGTATTGCGAGCCGAAATCCAGGATGACGACCTTCGAACCA
>DATHPI010000457.1:0-8438 GCA_035484035.1 Chthoniobacterales bacterium | reverse complement strand
AGCAACCAGGAGCGGATTCGCATGTAGTGCTATACACGCGACTAAAGCCTTTCCAAGCCATAGAATGGGATAATGGATTAGGTAAGTAGAGTAAGATATTTTTCCGAGGAAGAGAAGGCTAGGTCGGTTTAGGAGCGACTTCATCTTGGAAACGACGGTGCTGTCACCATTAGCTAGAATAAGAGCCATCGTGAACACCCAGATCGTGACCGGAACCGATCCCGTTAAGAGATAGAGCAATGGTGCACCGGCGAGGAGGATGTCAGCTGGAATTTTTGGCTCCTGCTCTCTCATTTGCGCATAAATCAAATAAGAAGTCATCCCTCCAAGAAAAAGTGGTAGGAAAGTTGGCAGAGAGGTTGGGAAATTGCGCTGAAGAGAGGCGGCGAATAACTGAGACACCAGCCCTGAGATGGCTATTACCGTAAACCATCCTTTGCTTCCGAATCTGCGAGCAATTAAAATGAGAAACGGAGCCACAAGGTAGTACTGAAATTCAATCGTCATACTCCAAGCGGGACCCAAAAGAGCGATTCCGGAATAGCGTAGAGTCGATTCCGGGATTACGCCGTACAGCATCGACAGATGCGCGAGAATGTGGGGCCAAAAGTGATTGTTTTCGGCGTCCCAAATTTGATCGTAATGCCAAGGTAGTGGTACCCGACTAGCCAAAAGAAAAGGTATATAAAGGGGGCGAGCTAAAATCGCCACCGCCAGGGCCACTAAGAACCCAGGATAAATTCTCAAGAATCTGTGCGTCAAGAAGACCCAGTAAGATTCGTTCTTATCTGCCAGCACTTTTGCAATTACAAAGCCGCTCATCATCATAAAAACGTTAACGGCGTATGCGCCATGCATGACAACCGCGATCACCGATGGCACGTTGTTTTCTTGAAAACCTGCAAATGCAAGCACGTGGCCGACAACGACCCACCAACTCATTAAACCACGAACAACATCAAGCTCAAAAAGGTGAGAAAGGTGCTTCGACGGCATCCGAGGATTTGCTAACGACCCGACTGCCTGTAATCGCAATCCGGTTTCGATGCTCGCACGAGAGCCGGCATCACTTGCATTTAAGAGGTTTTCCACTTTCATGATATTTTCTGGTTCCCTCGATTTGACATGGTCGGTCGTCCGGCGCTTGCGAGATAATTGTCATCGTTTATATCCTATCAGGAAATTTGATTAAGAGTCTGGTGTCGCATCCGATCGATGCCCCGAACTCGCCCGCCATCACTATTGTGCCCAGCGGCCCACAAGTTCCTCAGCATGGGCCTGCCGACTACTACGAAACCGTGAAAGCATGGCGTCCACGCGATCACGCTCAGCATCATTCAGCGGTCGATCTGGAGAAGGAGACATTTCAAAATTCTTTGGTCCAAAGGTCCCATTCATGCCGTTACCGCTTTGCGAGCTTCGACCAGCCAAATCTGTGAAACCGCGGCATCGTCGTAGTAATGATGCCTGGGCATCTGCAGAGCAGGCTGTCCAGGAGCGCGCAGCGTTTTGAGTCCTGCGACCGTTGCTCTACGCAAAAGCAACGGTAACCCGTCGAGAAAAGTATGGCCGCGAACCAAAACACGGTGCGATGTTAGCGGCTCTGCTGGCACGGCAGATCCGCCAGAGATCCTAACTATGAAAATCTTGGAGACGGAGGCGCTCTCTTGGGAATTGTGACAGGCTCAGAACAGCCGGAAATGGGGCGAAGGAAACCAAAATGACACCGACCATCGAATCTCTCGGCGATTGGCGCTTTCGTTCGAGCCTGCCTCAAATCGGCGGTGTTGGTGCATCATTTAAAGTCGATTCTGATCAAATCGTCTGTGATGACAACGTCGAGCACCAGATTTTTAACCACATTTCCGGAACATCGTCTCTAACGTTTGAAGTCGCGGACCGTGAGATCGCCTCTTTTTTTGATTCCGCAGAGACGACCACCGCGATTGTCACTTGCGGTGGCTTGTGCCCCGGCCTAAGGTGAAAAGCTAAGCTAGGTGGATAGACCGACTTCCTTGCCGCCGCTATCGGACATTGCCCGCTTATCACTCTCCATCGGGCGCCTCTTGATGGAATCCGGTGAAAGCGGCAGAATAATCCACGAAGAGATCCTGGCAGTGGCTTGCGCCCTCGGGTGCCATTCGGCGGAGGTCTACTGCCAGCATGCCGCAATTATTGTAACGTTGCGGCGTGGAGAGGAGTTTTGCGTTCAGATGGGAAAAGTAGGAGAGCATGGTGTCAATTTTAGAGAAACGGAAGCGATCAGAGAAACTTTGCGCCGCGTCGCCCGCGGCGACCTTCAGTGCTCGGCAGCCCAAACTGAACTGGATGATATTAGCCAGACGACCCCATCTTATCCCGTATGGTTGGTTTGTCTTTGCACGGGCTTGGCATGCACTGCGTTCGGGCGGCTATTCGGAGTCGACTGGCCCGCTTTCTTTCCCGTCCTCTTTGGGACGGCCATCGGGCAGTGGATACGCCACGATTTGATTGTCCGAAAGCAAAATATTTTCATCGTTTCCGGTGTAGTAAGTTTTGCCGCCGCATTTTTGGCGGGTTCGGGCGCCCGGTTGCTAGGGAGCTTACATCCTGAAACTGCCACGGTCGCTGCTGTCCTCTTGCTGGTTCCTGGGGTGGCGGTGTTGAATATCCAGATGGATGCCATTGAAGGAAAACCGAACCTGGCCGCCGCACGCGGTCTTCGTGTGATCTATCTCTTGATGTTCATGACCTTGGGACTTGTTGCAGCGCAGCGTTTGATTTTACCAATCACGTGAACAACTTTTGGTCCCACCTTTTTCATCAGGCATTTTTCGGAGGGATCGCAGCCTCCGGTTTTGGGATCCTCTTTAATTGCCCTCCGAGAATGATCTGGCAATGTTTCGGCACGGGCGCCGTCGCTTTAGCGGTTCGGACGACGGGCCAAGCCGCCGACTTCAATTTGGCGGAAGCCTCCTTTTTTGCTGCGCTGGCGGTGGCAACTGCAGAACGTTTGCTGCAACAATTCCAGCCAACTCACGGATCGATTCTTTCTCTGGTCGGCTGCATTCCGATGGTTCCCGGAAGCATCGCTGCCAACGGCTTAATGAATTTTTTCGCACTGCTCCGCCCACATCCAACCGGGGAAATACTCGCCGCAACCAGTGGAATGAGAAATCTGTTGGAGGTCACTTTTACGCTGGCGGCGATCGGAACGGCATTAGCCATTCCGCGACTGATCTATCCTAGAAAAATCTCGCATTTAAAGAGGTCACGTTGTTCTCGCGGGTAGAACATTCGCACGTCCAGACCCACGACCACCTCCGAATTTCCTGTAGGCCCTGCACCGGGCCGCCTCCGGTCTTCAGGGCGCGATTTTCCATGCGCCCGGTGGCCCGGGGTCCTGAAAATCTGCGATATTTGTCGCAGCCTCAGATGATGCCGGACATTGTGGATCACCCAGATAGCCTAATTACAGTCATCGGGAGGAACCCCCGTCTGTCGGTGATTACGCACATCCGGATTTGGTCTTAGTTACGGAAGTTTTAATGACGAAATCAATTGACGTCCTTGGTCTGGGGTGCGTTGCGGTTGACGATCTCCTGTACGTGCCGAGCTATCCGGTGGCAAATACGAAAGTTCGGGTGTTAAGCTCGGAGCGCCAATGTGGCGGGTTAACCGGGGCGGCTCTGGTGACCGCGGCCCGGCTCGGCGCGCGCTGCGCCTTTGCGGGATTGCTTGGCCTGGACGAGCTTTCCAAGGTTATTGAGCAGAATTTCTTGCGCGAAGGGGTTGAGATAAAGTTCGCGCCACGAGCCATGGATGCCTCAGTGGTGCATGCAACGATTATCGTTGCCACTGAAACCGGCACTCGGAATATTTTCTACCGTATTAACGGTCGCCTTGGTGCAGACGACTTGCTGCCCACGGAATCGGTGATTCGGTCCGCCCGGGTTCTCTTTCTTGATCACCACGGCATGGTCGGGAATCTTAGAGCCGCGTTGATCGCCCGAGCCGCGGGGATCCCTATTGTGGCTGATTTTGAACGGGACAATGATCCCGAACTTCAGGAGTTGCTCGGTTTGGTTGATCATATCGTTCTTCCCGAAGATATGGCGACCAAGGTAACGGGAAAGAGGTCTCCTCAATCGGCTGCGGAAGCGCTTTGGCACAAGGAGTGTCACGCGGTCGTAATTACTTGCGGAGTTGCCGGAAGCTGGTTCGTAGGGACAGACCAAATGGTGAAGCATCAAGCCGCCTTTAAAGTGCAGGCATTCGATACGACCGGCTGCGGCGACGTTTTCCACGGGGCCTATGCCGCGGCTTTAGCTCAGGGCGCGACGCTCAGCGAATGCGTTCGTCTCGCTACGGCAGCAGCGGCGCTGAAAGCAACTCAGCCCGGCGGTCAACGCGGAATCCCAACGAGGAGTCAGGTTGACGAATTTTTGCAGTCCGAGCCTGAAAACCTTTAATGACTTGATGGCGCGGGACACAAGGTGCTGGAACAAGCAATCCGAAAAATCGAATATTTCCATCAAGGATCGATCGCCAGATTCAAGATCCATTACCGTGACGATCTAGGATGGGCAGCCGCAGAATGGGATGGCGAACACGTAAAGACCGTTCCGATTCTTGAGACGAATGAGTGAGCTAGCAAGGTGGCTTTTAGGGCAATAGGTGAACGCCGAAACCTACAAAAGCAGCGATGGATAACGCCGCCAGCGTAAGTAACGCAATCAGCAGCGGGAGAATCCATTTATTAAGCCATTCACTCATTTAGCGTCCTGGTTACCCACGGTATTCAGCATTGCACTCAGAGAGTCACCTCCTGTCCGACTGTTTAATATCTCGTCGGAAACATCCGTAGTCACAAGGTCCCGGGAGCATAAAACGCCTGTGGAGCTCCTTTGCGAGGTGTTGAGCGACGGAATTGATGTCGCCGTCGGTGACGGCGTTGCCCACCAGGAATTTTAAATTCCTCATTGAAGGATCATCTGAAAGAATGAGAAACCATCGCCTTTGCGGGACGGAACGCTCATCGAAGCGCGCGATAATCCGGTGAAATCGTTTGGAGGACAACAGACAGAAACGCCGTGGGACGACATCCATGTGACTTACTTCGTGGGTGAGGCGTTGTGGACGTATCTCAACACTCCCTTTCTCTACACCCATGAAGGGTTCATCACCGAGGAAATCCGGTCGATCCAGGTTGAGGGTGAAACCTGGAGGCGTCTGAAGGTGACCTTCCCGGATAACGTGAAGAGTCATACACGGGAATAGATTTCCTGCTTCGGCCCCGACGGATTGTTGCGCCCGCCATGACTACACGGTCGACATCCTTGGCGGTGCCACCGGGCTTAATTAACTATGGCTCCGAGTACCGCAACGTCGGCGGCATCATCGTGCCGACCAAGCGCCGGGTCTATGCCTACGAAGGCGACTATCAGCTGGTGAAGGAACCGCTCCTGGTCGCGATCGACATGGGCGAAATCACTTTCCTCTATGTCGCTCGCGTACCCGATCGGGTAATGGTCGATCTACGTCATACTCGATAGTCTGGCGACAGTATGAAAACAAAGTCGAGACAGTTGAAGGGCACGACGTTTTCCTTGAAGATGACGGCAGAATAACTTATACGGCCAAAGCTGCCATCGACGCAGACGGCAGCGGACCATCGCTCAGAGACCCAGACTTTCAGGGTGATACAAGCCGACACTTCGAGCACCGGGCTCTGGATGCGACCAAAGTCCCTTACGTCGTCGTTCCGCCCTCAATCATCGACGCTGTCGCTCCCATCGTTCTCGGTTGCCAGGCTCGGGTATCCTTTCAGGGCAAGACAACTGAGGCCGTCGTTGGAGACATAGGACCGCGTCACAAGTTAGGAGAACTCTCCGTCGCTTGCGCCAAAGCATTGGACATTCCG
The DNA here is from genome assembly GCA_035484035.1 of Chthoniobacterales bacterium. GTDB lineage: Bacteria > Verrucomicrobiota > Verrucomicrobiia > Chthoniobacterales > JAFAMB01 > JAFAMB01. Next base: position 2,536 of record DATHPI010000457.1, on the reverse strand, counting down.
GATAGCCCAATAAGTGGAGGAGTCGACGAGGGTGTCCACTACGAAATCATACCTGGGCAACCGGCTGTGGTAAATGGCCTAACCTATGTTCTCACACCACATCCCGATCCTTTAGCCTGAGTGAATATTGTGAAGGGAACTAAGCGCCGCCGGTGTACGAAGTCCGGCCCGGGCGCGGCGAGGGTTGTTGGTGATGAGAGACCCAATCGGCAATTGGGACCAAATATACCTCTGGTATCACTTTGCCGTTTAGGCTAGCGCGGGTCATCAGCCCGTCTTCACGAATAACGATCGGCCCATAGTGATAGCCGCTCAGGGAGATTTCGTACCGGCCACGAGTGATCCAGTGCAAGGCCTCCTTTTCTCGCGCGGATTGCACAAAAACTTCAATCCACCTGCGACTGCGGATCCTGAAGTTGTAGGACTCACTGGCGCTAAACGTTTCAACGTCCGTTGTCGGTAAACGATCACTCCAAGCGCAAGTATTTTTGCGCCGGCGAAAAAGAGTTCCGCTCAAATTGGTTCGTTGTTCTGAATGCATTCCGTGCCCAAGAGCTTTAAACGCAATGCAAGATTTATTCAATTGATTCTTCGGGATTCAAAATCAATCTTACCTTCAAATTGGCCGAAGCGGTCGACTCATCTCTCTTGCCATTAATTTCTACAATCAGAGTTCTTTTCGTATCCTCAGGGGCATTCGCCTTTTGCCTGGCTGCTTTGTCGCTCATCGGTCAAAGACCTCCCAGGGTTGAAACCCATGGCTGAATGGGGCGAAGACAAGGTGCGGATGGGGATGGTTCTTGCCAGAAAGAGCCGTTGGGATTCAGCCCGGTTTCATCCCCGAAACCCGACACAGGCTGGAAGCCTATGCTACATTGCTCTCCGGAGTGTCGAGTGATTTGTCGAAATGCTTCCTGAGGGGGAGTTCCGCGCGCCCACCGCTACCACGCGACGGTGTTAGTGTAGCATAGGCTTCCAGCTTGTGTCGGACCGCGCAGAGACGTGACGACTTGGTGACGCCGCGTCGCTTCAACAAATGCGAGGAAGAATAAAAAACCGAGCACTACCAGAAGCGGATAATGTGCTACAAGAACGACCCAAGCGATAAAGAGGAGGTGTACAACAATGATCCGACTTGGGATGGCGCGCTGTTCCAGCTTCTCTTTCACCGGCTTTGGACGAAGCTCCGCGAGTTCTCGGCGGAAACGCAGATAGTAGATCGTATTGGCAACAAGAATACCGAGAACGGCCTTCCAGCCGAAGTTCGTCAGCATAAATGGCAGGCTCCAGTCCCACCGAGTTGCCACCATGACGATCGGAGGTGCGGCGAAATGGCTTAACGTCCCACCGACCGAGATGTTCACAAATAAGAGAGCCAAGGTCGCATAGCGCAGCGGGAAACTTGGACGCAAGTCATAAAACTTCTGTCGAAGCAAGAGCGCACAGATCGTCATTGCGGCTGGTTCCGTGATAAACGATCCCAGCAAGGGGCCAACCGTGAGAATCGCCAGCCACCAGGCTGCTACGCTCGATCCTCCCAGACTTGCCACCTTGGCAAGGCAGACCTCGGCGAAACGCAAGACAGGCCGGGAACCCGCCATCGCCATAACCACGACGACGAACACCGGCTCGGCAGCATCGATCGACGCAGCGTAACTGGTCAGTGTATTCCAGCCCTTCATGACCAGAATCGCGATCGCCAGAGGTATCAGCCAGATGCCAAAGACGACTTCCACCTCTCCGAGAAAATGAAACAGCTGCGCACGAAACTGTAGGCGGTCACGCGCCCGGGAAAGCTCCTTATCGTCGGAGGTGTCCTTTTCCTGCTCCTCCAGCGCGTGATACTGATGGTCAAGGCGGTGAGCGATCAGCATGAATCGGGAAGCAAGGAACGTGTGAATGATGGCGGCCAGGAAAATCAAGGTACCCACGAGATTAAACGGCTCCGCTTGAATCCGGTGAAGGAGCTTCGCCGTGATACCGGGGGTTTGCTCGTCATGATATTCCACCACAGGCTTCGGAAAGTACGCCTCAGCGCCATTCGGTGAAGCCGGCGCGGCCTCTGTCAATTCGATCTGTCCAATCGAAACCAGGAGAAGAATCAGGAACCAAGAAAAGCTTTTCACGTTCTGGAATAGTCGAAGCGTCTGACGGAGATCCGAAATAAGCGTTTGCATCGTCTCATAGGTCGTTGGCGTACGCCAGCTACATATGTGACGATGCACTTGTTGATCGCGGTGGTGTTGCCTCTTTAAGGAGGCGAGGTGCGAAATACTCTGTGAGAACCGGTCCAAGAATGGAAGTGGTAAGCATCAGCACCAGAGCTAACCAAGGTTTCATTGTATTTTTTATATTCAACATAAATATGCAGATGCAGGGAAAGCAATTTTAAGCCTGCGCCGCAACCAAAGCCCCCGTCCGGCCGAATGAATCCCTTCGGGACAAAAGGGTACAGTCCTGCCAAATCGCTCCGACGGTACGGATTCACGATCGGCGGCCGGGTGCTGGCCGGGTGGCTGCTGGGATTGCGCTTCTT
>DATHPI010000456.1:0-31933 GCA_035484035.1 Chthoniobacterales bacterium | reverse complement strand
AGGTTTGGGCCGTTCAGAACATAGACGATTGGCGTCATTGCAGTGTGGGGGAATTTGCGCCACACCATCGGCCTTGGTGCCGCCGCGCGCAAGGGGAGGCGCGTCGGCGTGAAATAAGGGGTGACGGCTGGAGTCGAGAAGGGTATATTACTTAAAATTAAATTGTTATGCAGTCCGTCGCCAAGCATTTTCGGGAATTGGATGTCTATCAAGGAGCCATGTCGTTGGTGTTGAGCATATTCGAATTGACGAAACATTTTCCGATCGAGGAGAGATATGCGCTGACGAATCAAATCAGGCGATCCTCTCGTTCGGTCTGTGCAAATTTGGCCGAAGCCTGGAGAAGGAGGCGTTACCAAGCTTCCTTTGTTTTAAGACTCAATGACGCGGAGGCTGAAGCCGCCGAGACCCAGGTCCATATCGAGATTGCTTTTCGACAACATTATCTTAGCCAACAGGTATTCGAGGAACTGGATGACGCCTGCGATAAGATTCTAGCTCAGATCGTTAAAATGATTGATCAAGCCGACCGCTGGGCAATTCAATGTCAGAAGGAACCCTCGCGCAGCTGACGATCCTATTGGCCACCGCTTTTGGCCTCGGCACGCCGACACGCCGGCACGCCGACACGCCGACACGCCGGCACGCCCATACGCCCATACGCCCATACGCCCATACGCCCATACGCCCATACGCCGAAGGTTCATTCGATGGGAAGTCCGACGTAATTCTCGGCAAGCGACGTCGCTCCGGCACGCGAGCCGGTAACGTAATCCAGTTCCGCCGATTGCAGTCGGTGTTGAAATTCGTCAGACCCGGGAAAGGTGTGCAGCATAGATGTCATCCACCATGAAAACCGTGTCGCTTTCCATACGCGCCGCAGGGCAGTCGCCGAGTACTGTTCCAAAAGATCGACGCGGTTGGATTTGTAATAAGCTGTGACAGCCCCGGCGAGAATTTGTGCATCGCTGGCAGCAAGATTGAGCCCTTTCGCTCCGGTAGGTGGCACTACGTGCGCTGAGTCACCCGCGAGAAACAGGCGACCATAATGCATTGGCTCGACGACGAGGCTGCGCATGCGGATCACAGACTTGCTGAAGATCGACCCTTCCTTGGGTGCCCACCCGCCCGTAGTTTCCAGACGGGCGCGAAACTCTGCCCAGATGCGCTCGTCCTGCCAATCGTCGGTCTTCTCATTGGGCGAGCACTGAAAGTACATGCGTTGAACGTCCGGCGAGCGTGTGCTGACAAGCGCGAAGCCGCGCTGATGCATGGAGTAAATCAACTCGTCGGACGAGGGCGGCGCCTTGCAGAGAATGCCGAACCAACCAAACGGGTAGAGGCGTTCGTAAAGGGTGAGCTCCCCGGCGGGAATGGAGGGCCGGCAGATCCCTTGCGTGCCGTCGCAGCCGGCGATGAAATCGCAGGTGATTTCATCGACCTGGCCTTCTTTATTGCGGCAACGGATTTTAGGCGCAGCGCTGTTCAGATCGTAAACGCTCACATCCTTGGTCTCAAATCGGATATCTCCGCCGGCTGCCAGCCGCGCCTTGATGAGATCCTTGTTGACGTCGTGCTGGGCATAGATCATGACCGACTTGCCACCCGTGAGCGACGGAAAGTCGATGCGCTCGTCGCGGCCGTTAAAGCGGAGGATGATTCCTTCGTGACGAAATCCTTGCTTCATCATGCGCTCGCCGACGCCGATCCCGTTCATCAAATCGACCGTGCCCTGTTCGAGCACGCCAGCTCTAATGATGGCCTCGATGTCCTCGCGGCTGTGTCTTTCGAGAACCACCGAGTCGATGCCTTGGAGGTGCAGGATGTGAGAGAGGAAGAGGCCGGCTGGTCCAGCACCGATGATTCCGACTTGGGTCCGCATGGTCGTCTCAATAGGGGAGAGGAGGCTTCGAGCTCTTCGCCCTTATGCCTCGCCACGATGGGCTCGTGCCGTGCGTTCCTGAAGTGCCCGCAACACGGTGAGCTCGGCCTCAGTAGGAGCGGTGGTCTCAGGAGTCTTGCTCCTCCACTTGAGGTCCCAACCGGTGGATGACCGAACTTTGTCTTCGCTGATTCCAGGGTGCAGGCTGGCCACCTGCAATTCTCCGGTGGCAGGGTCTGGGTGCATGATGCACAAATCGGTGATCACCGTAGTGGGTCCGGCGGTCGTCAGGTCAAGTTGCTTACGCCCGCCGGGGCCGCTGCCGTGACCGACGCTGGTGACAAAGTCCAGTTGCGAAACAAAGCTGCGCTTGTTCTGTCGGAGGATGATGAGTACCTCTTTGGCCGATGCCGCGATCTCGGGCGCGCCCCCGGCGCCGGGCAGGCGGACGGACGGTTTGTCGTAAGTTCCGATCACTGTCGTGTTCAGGTTGGCGTACCGATCAATTTGGGCCGCCCCGAGGAAACCAATATCGATGCGGCCTCCTTGGAGCCAATAACGAAATATTTCAGCGGTCGATACCACCGCCGTCGCCGTTTCTGCCAGCTCGCCGTCGCCGATCGAAAGAGGAAGGACATCGGGCTTGGTGTCGACCGTGCCCGATTCATAGACCAGCACCACATTCGGGGCGTGCGTCAATCTGGCAAGATTCGCCGCGGCGCTCGGCAGGCCGATCCCTACGAAGCAAACTGCCCCATCCTTGAGCTCACGAGCCGCAGCAACGGTCATCATTTCATCAGCAGTGTATTCGGTCATCGTCTTCATGATAAGAACTTTTAAATCAGTCGATTAGCGTTTGGCAGTCGTGAGTATTTGCTGGCTCTCACCTTGAAAAATGTTGTTATCCAGCCACGCTTGAAAGCGGGCCCGATCGCCGGAAATTTCGTTCCACTTAAGGTAAAATGCATTGTCGCGTTTGTAGTAGCCTTGGGCATACGATGGCTTCGCGCCGCCGGGAGCGACGGCAATGGCGGAGATGACCCAATGCGGAAGGATGACAGCGTTCGGGGCGGCATCGAAAGCTTCCACCACCACCTCAACGGTCACCAATGCTTTTTTGGCAGCCAGAACGGCTTCCTTTTGCACGCCGACGATGCCCCATAGAAAAACATTTCCTGAACGATCTGCCTGTTGCGCATGAATGATGGTGACGTCAGGACGAAGGGCGGGCACAGCGGCCAACGCTTCGCCGGTGAACGGACAGGTAATGGAACGAATGTTAGCGTTATGCTTCGGGAGGTCAGAGCCGCGGTAACCTCGCAGGACCCCGAACGGCAGTCCGGAGGCCCCCGCCACGTACGCTTCAGACATCGCCGCGTGACTATGTTCTTCGATCTCCAAAGGGTTAGGCCACCCGTGCTCGACCGCGTCCCTAAAACGGTGAAGCGAGCCAACACCGGGATTTCCACCCCAGGAGAAGACTAACTTCCGGGCGCAACCCGCGCCGATTAACTGGTCATAGACCAGGTCCGGCGTCATGCGCACCAATGTCAGGTCCCGTTTATGTTGCCGGATGATTTCATGACCTGCCGCAAACGGGATCAAATGCGTGAAGCCTTCCAGGGCGATGGTATCCCCATCTTTTACCAAGGCACTCACTGCCTCCGATAAAGTGGTAAATTTATTTGTCTTCATGGTGGTTCGTTATGGGAGGGATAGCGGGGGATATGCGAGGGCGAGATTGTTAGTGGACCCTCTCCTAAATCCCAAGAGCCCGCCCCGAAAGGGCAAGAAAGCTTAGCCCAGGGTTTACCCTGGGTTAGCCCAAAATAAACGTTTCGCCCTGAAGGGGCTAGAGATGCGCACGCGATCTGGTCTAAAGGTCCCGAGACGATTCTCGCCGTACTTGCTGGCCCCTTCAGGGCGAATTCGGGTGGGAAATTAACCCAGGGTAAACCCTGGGCTATGCTATTTTGGCCGCTTCGGGCCACAGATCGAGCTCTTCGGGCCGTGTGACCGGCGCTAAACAGACCCAAGGAATTTAGGAGACGGTACACTAGCCAGATATGGTTGGGCCGTTTTCGGCCGGGCCTTCTTTTTGCAAAGGTATCTTTAGATCGGCAAGCACTTCCTCGGCGCAGTGGTAGGCGGCATTAGCCGCGGGAAGCCCACAGTAAATCCCCGAATGCAGGAAGAGTTCCTTGAGCTCTTGTACGGTAACGCCGTTGCGGATCGCCGCTTTGACGTGCATGCGAAATTCCGCCTCCCGATTCAAGGCGATCAATAGCGCCAGCGTGACCAGGCTGCGAACACGCGGTGTTAGTTCCGTCCGGGTCCATATCTCACCCCAAGCGTAGCGGGTGATGAATTCCTGGAAGGTATCGTTGAATTCGGTGAGGCGCGATTGAGCCCGGTCTACGTGCTCATCGCCGAGCACAGTGCGTCTCATTTTGTCTCCCAAGGCCTGCCGTTCAGTCTCATTCATGTTGGTTGGTTTGCTCCCGTCAGAAACCTGTTCAGCTGATCGGTGAACTCTGCAGCCGCCTCTGCACACGCCAGGTGAGCACACCTAAGCGGGATCAGTTGTGAACCTCGGATATTTTGTTGCAAAAATTGTGCTGAAGCCATTGGGGTGGCCTGATCTTCGGTCCCGGCGATGACTAAAGTCGGCGCCTTGATCCGTTCAAGGTGTTGACTAAGGTCCGCGTCCCGGATCGCCTGGCAGCAACCGATGTACCCTTCTGGCGCCGTTGCCTTCAGAGCGCCAGCGAGCGAATCAACGATCGGAGGGTGCAAATCTCGAAATCGAGCACTAAACCACCCGTCCAACACCTCCTCAAACACCGCCGGCATTCCTGCCTCCGCGACCAACTGGATGCGGCGGTCCCATTTCTCATCGTTGCCAATCTTCGCCGCTGTGTTACTCAGGACCAGGCTAGCGATCCGCTCAGGGTGATGGATGGCCAGATATTGACCGATCAGGCCTCCCATTGAAACGCCGCAAAAATGCGCCCTGCTTACGCCGAGTTCATCGAGTAGGGTAACAATGTCAGAAGCCAAAAACGAGAGAGTGTAGGGTCCGCGAGAGGCGGCAGATTTGCCGTGCCCGCGCGTATCGAACCTTATAATCTGGAAAGAACCTTGGAGAGCCTCCACCTGCTGGTCCCAAAGCGTTAAGTTTGTCCCCAGCGCGTGAGACAGAACTAACACGGGAGCATCGCGCGGTCCGGCTAGTTCGTAATGAGTCGAACTATCTTTTGACAGAGTCATTCAGGTGTCTGCGTTAAAGTGTTCGTGGGGAGATGAACTCCAGCTAACACGCGGTCGATTAGTTCATTGGCCAGCTCGCTACCCTGTTCCGGAGAAAAGAGGCGGTCCAGATCTTCCGGGCGAAGGAGCTTTTTCAGGGTGGGATCTTCTTCTAAGACCTCTCGGAGGTGCTGACCGCTTTGCCGTGATTTTCGACTAGCGCTGGTGAGAGTCTCGTGGGCAGCGGATTTTCCCAGGGATTCCGCCAGCTCGATTGAAACGTTTTCTGCGAAGAGCAAGCCGTTCGTGAGCTCCATGTTAGATCGCATCCGTTCTGAGTGAATTTCCAATCCCGAGGCAAGGTCTAGTGCATGAGCGACTGAGCCGCCTACCGCCCGGACAATTTCTGGGAACGTCACCCATTCCGCATGCCATCCTCCGACTGAGCGTTCGTGCTCCTGGACCATTGAACTTAGCAGCGCCGAAACCAGAGATGGGACGCGCTTGGCGTTGGCCAGGATTTTCGTGGGCGCGATCGGATTTTGCTTATGAGGAAGAGTGGAGGAACCGCCTCCGCCTTCCCCAAGGTTTTCCGCGACTTCGCCGACTTCGGTCTGCATAAGAAGGACAACATCCTGAGCCATCTTCGCCAAAGTGGTTCCCAACAGTGCCAAGTCCATTCCGATCCGACCGACCCGATCGCGCTGGGTATGCCAAGGTAGCTCCGGAGTCACCAGGTCGAGCTTTCGCGCTAAACCTTCAAGGATCTGCAACCCTTTCGGCCCACTTGCCGCCAGACTTCCGACCGCGCCCCCGAACTGTACGGCCAGGCTCTTGGCAGCACCCTGCTCTAACATCTTGCGGCAACGGACAATTCCGTCCAGCCAACCGGCCGCCTTAAGAGCGAAAGAAATCGGTCGAGCATGCTGGAGCAACGTTCGGCCCGGCATAAACGTCCGACGATGTCGTTCGATCAAGCCGGTCAAATCTTTCTCGAGCTCGATCAGATCCACCAGCAGCGCATCCAACGCCTCTTTGGTGCAGAGCATCAGTCCGGTATCGATCACGTCCTGGCTGGTTGCTCCGAGGTGAACGTATCGTGCCGCCTCCGAGTCAACTGCCTTGACGTGTTGGCCGAGCACCTTGACCAGGGGGATCGCGGGGTTCCCATCGTGCTCGGCGGAACGGCAAAGGCCCTCCACATCAAAAGACTCTGGCGAACAGCACCCGCCGATGACCGCGGCCGCTCCGGACGGGATCAGTCCCAAATCGGCTTGCACCGAGGCCAAAGCCGATTCGAATCGCAGCATCCCGGCAACGAGGGCTTCGTCCGAAACGAGAGAGTCAATCCTTGGAGACGTAAAGAGACGGTCAAACATTGGAGGTGCTTTCCAGAAGGCTCTTTACAGGTCGAAGAACACGGTTTCGTTGCCTCCTTGCAGGAAGACGTCCCACTCGTAATGCCCCGGCTGAGACGGATCGGCTCTGGCGACCAGTGAGCTACGCCGGCCCCCCTCCACGGAGAGCAGCACTGGATCGTCCGCGTTGGCAGTTTCATCGCTGAAATAGATCCGCGTGACCAGACGATTGAGGAGGCCGCGCAAGAACACAGAAACCAAAATGTGAGGTGCCTGTCGCGCCGGCGTATCGGCTTGAACCGCGCCCGGCTTGATGGTTCGGAAGCGAAAGTGGCCCTCCGCATTGGTTGGCACGCGGCCAAACCCGACGAAAGAACCTTCAAACGGTTGACGTTGAGGCTTATCGGGATACCGGCCTTCACCGTCCGCCTGCCAAAACTCAAGAACAGCGTCCGGCACCGTCGCCCCGTCCGCGTCAATGACGCTGCCCGAGATTTCGATGATCTGGCCCGGCGTGTTCAAGCCGGTCAAATCATCCCGATAAAATGCCTCCAGGCCGATTTTAAAGTAAGGTCCCACCGTCTGATAGCCCGTGGGAAGGTTCACCTGCGGAACCGCGTTCACAGTCGGCTCGGTATTTTGGTGTTGTTGGGTCACGGCTTATTCTCCATCGGTGTCTGTTCAGAACCCCGCAGAACAATGTCGAACCGAAAGCCCAGGCCGTAATCCGGGATAGTCGTGTCCCAATTAAAGGAGGCAATGAGCCGGTTCCTGGCGGCCTCATGCGGGATGCTGTTAAAGATGGGGTCGAACGGAAGCAGCGGATCCCCCGGGAAATACATCTGGGTGATCAGACGGGTGGCAAAGGCGGGTCCGAAAACAGAGAAGTGAATGTGGGCGGGCCGCCACGCATTGTAGTGGTTGCGCCATGGGTAGGCGCCCGGTCGGATGGTTTCAAAAGCAAACCTGCCCGCCGGATCGGTGACAAAGTAAGCGCAGCCGGTGAAGTTGGGGTCCAGTGGAGCATCATGCTGATCGCGCGCGTGAAGGTAGCGACCGGCCGCATTCGCCTGCCAGATCTCCACTAAGGTTCCCGGTACGGCCCGGCCGTCTTCGTCCAAGACCCGTCCACTCACCAGGATCCGTTCACCCACGGCATCTCCATGAGGGCCTTTCGCCAGATTGACGGATGGAAGGGTCTCGGGCGGGACAAACGTCGGTGCTGTCAGTTCAGAAAGGGTTTGTCGCAGAGGGACCAGAGGTTGGCGGGGCGATCGCTTTACCGAAGAGGTGTACGGCGGATAATTGTAGGCTGGCAAAATGCCGTCCTGGTATCTTCGATAAGCCACAGCAACTGGAGGCGTATCCATTGAATTCATAGGAGTAAAGGGTTGAGTTAATATTGATGAATGTGCATTCCACCATCAACCTGTACCGCCACACCAGTTGTGAACGGCAGATCGCCCGAAGCAGCCGCGACTCTGTGCGCAAAACGTGGATCCATATTTTATCTACCGGTGCCGTTCTGTCTTCGTGTCAATGAGTCGGAGCTGCTTACTCAAGAACGGATGGGGAGTTGCTCTTTTGGGGGGCATACTCCTTTAACAAAAAAACTTTAGGTTAACCAGAAGCTCTTTGATGCGATTGTGCAATACTTTTCTCGGCGCTAACGATTGCATTTTAGCAGGTCATTGGGGGAACGGTACAGGGGTCCGAGCGGGAGCCCCGGCGCAGGTAGGGCGAAGCTCCGCCTGGGCCGGGGCTTTCCGCGTGGCCTCGCCTGCGGCATCACCCCCCCAAAAGATCAGTCATTCGACTTGATACGATGTGCACGGCCATTGACATTGATCTCGCGAGACAGAGAATGCGCGACGCTCCTGCTCGCGCGACAAGAAGCAGTCCAAGCGAGAATTTGTTAGGGGTTACGTCGTCGAGCGGGGCAACGCTGGAAGCCCCGGCTCAGGCGGAGCTTCGCCCTACCTTCGCCGGGGCTCCCACTCGGACCGCCTAGGCTATAATCGTCCCCTGGCGATTAGTACGATTCATCGGTCTCGATCAGTGATCGCCGGTAGGCCTCGCTTTGAGCAGCGAGGCGCACGGGCGCATTGATGGCCCCAAAGCCGCGGTAATCGCCCCGGCGTTCAACGATTTCAAAGTAGAAGCGATCTTCGATGAAGTCCGTGTAGAGGTGGAAAAACTCACCTGAGCCGGACCGATCATAAAGGATCTTTCCCACGCGAAGGTTTTCCAATTCATCGGGTGTCAGATCGAACCGCGTTTCCAGGTCAAGGTAATAATTCTGAGGTATGTGAAGTAGCGACACGCCCCGTTCCATCAGTTTCGCTGCAGTTTCGAAAATATTGTTAGTCGCCAGGGCAATGTGATGCACACCGGCCCCGTCGAATCTGGAGACCGAGCGCCCGGTGGCGGTATTCCGGCTCTCAGAAATGTTGAGGGCGAAACAAACTGACCGATCTTGGGCGGCTACCACACGACTGCGAACGATACCGTGTGGATCCGGTAGTTCCCAGAGATCGTCGGGCACGAAGCCCAGAACGGATCGATAAAAAAGAACCCAACTGCCGAATTGCTCTGCGGGAAGCGCATAAGCCACGTGATCAATCTTGGTGAGTCCAAGGCTAGGTCCTTGGTCGTCACCGCTTTCATCGGGGATGAAGTCTGTTTCGAGAGGGTTTCGCGACTTCTCATCAAAGGAGACAAAATAAATCAGACTTTCGTCCGGCGACTTCACGGCCGGAATCGTCCTTTCGTTCGGTCCCACTCGCCCGTCGAAACGGGTAGAAAGAAACGCCTGCGCGCGGCTGAGGGCTTCCAGATCATCGGCCACTTTTAAGCCAATCGCGCAAATGGAAGGTCCATGAACCGAGTAGAAACCGTGGGCAAACGAGTCTGGCTCCGCATTAAGAACAACGTTGATCTCGCCTTGCCGATACAGCAGGACGTCCTTGGTCCGATGTCGGCCTACCCCACTGAAACCTAATCTCTGCAGCCACCCTGCTAACTCACGTTCAGAGGTGTGCTCTACCGCAAATTCGAGGAAGGAAAAGCCGTTGAAGACCGGCGCGGATGGAGGATCAAAGAGCTCCACGCGTTTTGCCGGCTTTCCACCTGTGGTTTGCGACAAAAGGCCGCGCGCCTGCTCCTCGATCCACAAAAGGGATCGCATCGCATCGATGGCGTTTGGCCGCGGCGGTGCACCTCGAAAATCGTCATTAAAGATTTCAAGCGAGATCGGACCCACGTAGCCAAGCCGAAGAATGGCAGCCAAAAATTCAGCAACCTTGAGATCTCCCTGCCCAGGAAAGCATCGATAATGCCGGCTCCATGGCAGAACTCCCATCGACAAGCGAGGGGCATCGGCAAGCTGGACAAAAAAGATCCGGTCGGCGGAGATCTTTTGCAGGTTCGCAAGATCGTCGTCAATCGCCAGGGTGTGGAAGCTGTCCAGGATTAGTCCCAAGTGTGGATGGGCAGCTGACTGAACGATACCCCAAGCCCGGGCGAACGTTTTGACGTGAGTGCCCCAGGCCAGCGCTTCGTAGCCGATGCGAAACCCGTGCGCGGCGGCCCTCTCTGCCAGTTCATAAAGCTGGCTGGCAACCAACTGATCATCATCAATGGCATTGGCGGATACATTGGAACAAACGAGTAAGAGCGAAGTACCCAGCCCCTGCATTAGTTCAAATTTGCGTTCGGCCCGATCAAGATTTCGCCGAAACTGTTCAGGTGGGACCGCCTCAAAATCTCGAAATGGCTGAAAGAGGCAGATTTCCAAGCCTAGATCGGCTGTCATATTTCGCACCTCCGACGCGAATCCTTCAAAAAAGAGAAGGTCGTTCTCGAAAATCTCTACCGCGTCAAAACGGGCGGCAGCAATGGCCTCGATTTTCTCTCTGAGGTTTCCACTCAAGCAAACGGTGGCGATGGAGCGACGCATAGGTTGGCAACGGAAGTCTAGGGAAGGTCAGGATCACGGTGAAAATATTCCAGGAAGGCGAAGAGAAAAAGCTGATCAGCGAAAAAGGTGAACTGTCCGGGAGCATCTGTCAGAGCTAGCCGATCTTAGCGCCGGCCAGGCTCCGGGCCCGCATCCTGTCGTATTCCAGCTTCTCTACGGGAACCGCGTCCTTATGCCCAAGGTCATTCAGGTGGATCCGATAGGTTTCCCGGGCAGTGATGGCCGCGACCGCCGCGATGACCGTCACGCCGAAGGTGATGGCGCCAATAATAAGCGGGATGTTGGTCGAACCGGGCGGCGCTACGGTGGCGAAGATCGCCGGAAGCATGGCAGTGATGGTAGTCCCGAGATTCTGCCCGATGGCCATCGCCGAGACCCGGCTCTTCGTTTGGAAGAGTTCGGGGTACATGCTGGGGAAGACGGCGTTGTAGCCTTGGTAGACCACGCCCCACATGAGGAGCGATGTGCCGATCGCCATCCACATGTTGTGAATGCTGATGGCGTAGAGGTAGGCGAATGACAACAGGCCCGAGCCGAGGGCGCCGACGATGATCAGTGGCCTGCGACCGATCTTGTCTGACAGGTCGCCGACAAAGGGGATGATGAACACAGCCAACACATTGCCCGCGATCGGGATCCACAGATAAACGTCTTTCGGGAAATTGATCCCGTAGGCCGGCTGGACCGCGTAGGCACCGCCAAATATCGTGGCAACCACCGCAATCACATTCATCAGAGCCATGCAGACGACCCGAAGCATATCCTGCCAGCTGAGCCGGAAGGCTTCGATGATTGGGGACTTTGGGATCTCGCCCTGCTTGTCTTCTTCGGCGAAGGCAGGAGTTTCCTCGACCTCGCGGCGAATGATGTAGCCTGCAACGATGACAAGGGCACTCAGCAGGAACGGAATCCGCCAGCCGTAGGAGTTGAACGCTTCCGTGGGCATGAAATGCGCAATCGGCAGAAACACGGCGGCGGCCAAAAGCTGCCCGGCCTGCACGCCTTGGAGGCTAAAGCTGGAGAAATAACCACGCCGACCGAAGGGAGCGTGCTCGAGAATCATTGAACTGGCTCCCGAGATCTCTCCGGCCACCGCGAAACCCTGGATGAGACGTAGAATGACGAGTAATGCCGGAGCCAGGATGCCGACTTGCTGATACGTCGGTAGGAGTCCGACAGCCATCGTCGCGAAACCCATGACGAACATGCACAAGATCAGCACGTACTTGCGGCCATAGGTGTCGCCCCAGTGTCCAAGGAAGAAAGCGCCCACCGGGCGCGCGACGTAGCCGACCCCATAGGTGGCCAACGAGGCGATGATGGCGACCGCGGGGTTCGTCGACGGGAAGAAGATCTGCGGAAAAATCAGGGACGCCGCGGTGGCGTAGATAAAGAAGTCGTAGTACTCCAGCGCCGAGCCGATCCAGCCGCTGGCGGCTGCTTTTTTGGTCTGGCGCGTGCCGTGTGGCTCATGATCTGGGGGGGTAGGCATTTGGGTCTCCTCCGTGCATTAATAACTGATGGGCCAAAGTTTGGGGAGTGGCCCGGCCGCCCGTCAGGGCCAAACTGAGCCTCGCGCAGCACCGTCAATGCAGTGCAAGAGCGGAGAAACAGATAAATCAATGAATAACCTCCAAATTGGTGTGTGACGACCAACCCGGGATGTCAAACAAAAACTCTGCGGATCGCCGGCTGAAGTTCGATCAGGTGAGACCGGATCTAAAGATTCGTAACGGCACTTACTATCGACCGAGGGTGCCGGGTGAGAGCATCGTTAGCCCTGACGATATGCCGCTCATTGAAGAAGACCGCAAACGGTATCGTCCAAATCAGGACAAACGGTCACTTCGAATACACGTTGATTTAGGGCTTCATTTTTGAAGTTGCCGATGATCAGGAAAGCGCGGCTAGCACTGTGAGCACACTCACACCATTAAATTGAAACAACATGCACGGCGCCATCCTGTTTTTCGGATCGAAACAATCGTCATCCTCTCTCTGCCGGACTTAAAAGATAAGTCCGAAAATTGCGGGTAGAATGACAAACGCAACGAAGCTTAGCGGGGACAACGAAAACAGCAGTAAATCGATATTGCTCATACCATCAGCTTCATAAAACATATATACAATATTATTCGTAATTACCGTATTATAATTTCCAGGATTGAAAGATTGCGGTTAAGTTGCACCCTTGGCTTGATCGCAACGCCGCGGTCTCACACCGGGTTTGTAAAGCTCACTACTGATTTGTAGAGCGAAGGTGCCACTAACGGACGCTGTGGCCCTTTTGTTCATCTTAACCGAAGCAAGCTTCAATTATGATCAAACGAATGCCAGACGAAGAGTTTCAGCAATTGAGTGACGAAGAGAAAACGCCCTCAATGGAATCGCGAATTTGATTCGATGAAATCCCGAAGAACTGAGATCAGCTCTGCTTCAACCGTCGCCAACTCGGATCCTGACACTCCGACTATTGATCAGGAATCTGCGGTATGCCCTCAATCCGCGACCATGAACCATGATAAAGCCACAGTGATCCGTCATCGCAGAGGGCGACAAATGCCCAATCTTTCTCAGCATGGACCATTGTAGAGATCTGGACCACTTTCCGAACCAGGGCCGATTCCGGCGACGGTATTTTCTCCTGAGCCATTAGCAGAAATATTTATTGTCGTCTGATGGCCAGCAGTAGCCGTGACAAAGTCATTTTATCGTCCACAGCGGGAACGGCTTTCCTGCTTTTAGCCCGGGATCCCGGTAGTAGAAAAGGTCAAGCTGGCCATGGTAAAACGAACCGGTGAACGGTTTCTTTTTCCCGAATCTTAAATGGTGAAAGGAACCCAGGTATCGATCGAACTCGATCTGAACAAGTACTCGATATTGGCTGCTCTGCTTATCGACTGTAAGAACTTTTGCGGGGACAGGGGTCATTTGTGGCACTTTCTACGTCTGACTTCGCCGGAGATGGAAATCCGTCTGCAAATCTCGCTACGGAAAGGCACCAGCGGACGAGAGGAGCGCCGGGGACACTCGCCCCTGTCATCCGGAAAGTCGAAGGCTATTCTCAAACCTGAGATCCACTAATAGTGTAACCTCGCCTTGAGGTATGGATTAATAGCAAATGATTTCGAAGACCGGTCTCCATCTGGGGCGATAACACCGTATCGTCCCCCGCTCAGATCCTGTAGGGTGTCAGGTATCCCTTGGTTCGTGGAAAATCACTAATTTGAACGATTCAGGCCCGATCTCCGTCAAACCTCGTAAGCAACGGAGTGCATGAAAACCATGTGCGAATCGAAGAGGGGGAGTACATGATAACCGCAGAAGAATTGGCTGACGCAGCTTGCAACGATCAAGCTTGGAAAAAGATTGAGCGCCGCGCTGCGGACGAGTGTGGTGCTACGTGTTTTCAGGATGCAATCGACATTCTAGATGGCGAGATTGCTAAGCTTCGTCTACGCGGACTGGAAGCCTTTGGTGACCGAACTGAGAAGAGTTTTGGGCGGGATCGACTTAAACGACTCCTGCCTTTTGTGCAACGCGACGCGATGATACTCACAACGTTTATCGGCTCTTATGAGTAGCTTGGCCGGTAGGTCGAACCAAAGAATGAAAATCCTTAAAAGCACAGTGATCCAGGCGGCGACAATTCAGATGGAGGATTGGGAGAATGGTTCCTCTGAAAACCGCTATGCCGTGCTCTGGAAAGCTAAAGACGAAGAGAACCGATATTCAGCCAGATCATTACAAGATGCCGAGGAATATTACGATTACCGGTGCCTCATAGCAGGGCAGAAGAGAATTTAGAGGAATTGGTATTGTAGCAGACACGCCACAATATGAAAGAATGCGCCGGAATCGCCGAAGTAATTAGGGTGATGAAGCATCCCGTGGTTGAGATAGCCGAGGGTGTAGAAGTCGGCGGCTGCACTATTCATGCCAGGATGTATGCCCCTGCTGACCAATACTCACACGGCCCCTTTCTTGTGAGGATTTCGAAGCCGCCCGAATTCGCTCCCCTTCAGCATGAAAGGAGCCTGCGAATGGAAAATGGCGAATTCAGTTTCAACTCTGGAGAGGAGCTGAAGGTCGGTGAAAAACTGAAAATATTCGTTCTCCCTGCTTCTCCGGAAAATCTTCCGTAGAACTCCATTGGGCGCCTGCCGTAGCGTAGCCCCATGTCCACCATGCCGATTTCATTGCGGCTTTCTCCAGGCTTGCGCTGTCTACCGATCTCAACTAATCAGTAGAACCAAAATCCGGGAGTAACACTTAACCCGGGTACAATTGAGAAGTCTGGCGAGGAGAATATCGTGAGCACATTGGTTAACGCGTTGCCTGAAATTGGAGTTGTGCCGGACGGCGCCTCGCCACGAATTTGTCTCGCTACATGGGAAATTGAAGGTCCTTCTCGCAACGCTGGCATTGGCACGGCATATACGAGTCTAGCCGACGCGCTGAGACGTGCCGACTACGACGTGACCATCCTTTTCCTGCTGGGATGCCACCCGACGGACGGAAATATCAGCGACTGGATCGATTATTATCGGAGAGAGAAGGGCGTCGAACTTGTTCCGCTGCCGATGACGCACCACCCACGGATTCACGCCGCGTGGGCTTCAAGCGTTTCGTATCATACGTATGTTTGGCTGAAGGAGCATCAGCACGACTTTAACATCATCCATTTTCCGGAATGTCAGGGCCTCGGATTTTACAGTCTGCTAGCCAAGCGTCAGGGCATAGCCTTTGGCAACGCCACTTTTATAGTCGGAACCCACGGCCCCACCTTCTGGGTCAAAGAGGGCAGCTTGGACTATGTCCGAAATTTGGGCGAGTTGGAGATTGATTTCATGGAGCGCGCGAGCGTCGCCGCCGCGGATGTGGTCATAAGCCCGAGCCAATACCTCTTGAGCTGGATGCGAAAGAATGAATGGGAGCTTCCGGAGCGAACGTACGTGTCGCCTTACCTTCGTCCCTACGGGGATTTGTTTAAAAACCCCGCGCCTCCGAGGAAAAATGAGGTCCGCGAAATCGTTTTCTTTGGACGGCTCGAAGCCAGGAAAGGCCTGAAGGTGTTTTGCGATGCCATCGATGAGCTTTGCTCGGGTCCCAGCACACCCAAGTTTGAGGTGACCTTTCTCGGAAAAGAAACCGCAATGTATGGCCGCTCCAGCATCGGCTATATCAGCGATCGATCCAAGAAATGGTCGATTCCCTGGCGCATCGTGGCCAACAAATACCAGGCCGGCGCCATCGAGTACCTGCGTGGCGATGGGCGGCTTGCGGTGATTTCCTCTCTCGCGGATAATTTTCCCAACACCGTTTTGGAATGTGTCGGCGCCGGTGTGCCGTTTCTGGCGAGCGACGTGGGTGGAATTCCAGAAATCATTGCTCCGGCGGATCGCGAAAAAGTTTGCTTTGAGCCTCGGCCCGGCATCCTGGCGGCTCGCATCCGCGAAGTGCTCGATCATGGTGCCTTTCCGGCGAGTCCTTCGGTGGCGTTCGCCGATAATGAACGCCGGTGGGTAGCCTGGCATGCGGCCCTGGCATCCGAGCCGGCCATTGCACTGCGAGCACAAGAGGAATGGTCTTCCGACGACGAATCCTTTCCCCTGGTGAGCATCTGTTTGCCTTACAGCGTTCATGGAAAAGGCGTCGACGCGACGGTGGCTTCACTCAAGGAGCAGGATTATTCAAATTTGGAAATCATTTTGGTGGAGTGTGGCAGCGATCCTTTCAAGAAGCCGGATTTGCCCGGCAAGGAAGAGACACCTGGGAGCCATCCTATTCATCGACTCCGTCAGCAGAGTGGGGAAATGGGTGCTGGCAGAAACGCCGCGGCGAGACAAGCCCAAGGGGAATACTTCTTGTTTGTGGACGATCACTCCATTTTATTGCCGGGCTCCCTTTCCACTCTCATTCAGATCGCCCAACGCGTGAACGCCGATATCGTGACCTCGGCCATAAGCTTTTTTATTGGTTCTCCAAACAGCCCGGCCGAGCACCGACTGGAACATTCCCGTCGTCCCTTCTTGGGGGCCGACATTGCCACTGGAGCGTTCGTCAACTGCTTTGGCAGCCCCAACGCTCTAGTCAAGCGGAAGGCATTTGAAGACATTGGAGGCTTTAGTGACGAGGCAGTGACCACCCTGGATGATTGGGAGTTCTTCTCCAAAGCCGCCCTGAAGGGTTTGCGCATTGAAACGACGCCGGAGGTTCTTCTCTGGCATCGTGAGGATCAGGACCAGGAAAGCTTGGTCCACTCTCTGATGAATGCCGCTCGCAGCGTGCGCCCCTATACCGAACCTGGTAGTGAACCCACCGACGGAGTGAGGCAAGCGCTTTTCAAGGTGATGAAATTTGGCCAGGGGCTGAAATTCGAAGGCGATGTGCTTTCGGGATCTCCCCTGTCGCGGGGCGAACAGGGCCCGGCCGTAACGGGATAAACCGGGCGCGCCCAATGCCGACTTCACGCGCGATCGTGGTACTGGGCATGCATCGAAATGGCACCAGTGTTCTCACGCGCGGCCTGAGGGCCCTGGGCGTCTACATAGGTGACAACTTTCTCGAGGCGCGCCCCGATAATCCAACCGGTTATTGGGAGGACAGGACGATCGTCGATATTAACGAACGCGTCCTCAAGGTGTTCGGCTTTGGATGGGAAAGCATTGTGCTCATAAAGGACGACCAATGGCAGGAGCCTGCCTTGAGGTCTTTGCATTTTGAGGCGGTGACTCATCTTCAATCTCACTTTCTGAGTCATTCTCTGTGGGGGTATAAGGATCCGCGCACGATCCTATTGTTGCCCTTCTGGCATCCGATCTTTCAATCTCAGGAAGTGGATGATAACTACATCATCGCCATTCGCAATCCTCTTAGCGTAGCCAGCTCCTTGCGCGAGCGCCAAAACATGGACGCGCTGCAATCGCATTTGCTCTGGCTCCTCTACATGGTGCCGAACTTGAAGCGGCTTGCTGGTAGACCCTTCGTGGTCGTTGATTACGACCTCCTGATCACGGATCCGCGGAAGCAACTTCTACGCATTGCGCATCGCCTTAACATTCCGTTGGGTGAGGCGAATGGATCTGAAATCGAGAGCTTCGCCCATGGCTTCCTTAACCCGCGTCTGCGCCATAGCGCTTTCGGGCCAAGCGATTTCGGTGCCATTCCCCATGTCAGTCCCTTAACCCGGGAAGCCTACCATTGGCTTCGGCGGCTCGCCACCGATGGGATCGAATGCGACGACGTTCGTTTCTGGTCAGCATGGGAGCGAATTCAAAGCCTTACTGGGGTTCTCCTCTCGAAGACGGCTTCGACGGATAAAAAATGGACAGAAGCCACGAAGCGTGATTTGGGAGGCATCTTTAAGTTCAAATCCCAATCACGTTCGTGTCTTCCGGGCACGGGGGTCAGGGTTTTTGTGGTGACTGGAACCCAGAACACGGGTACCGATCTGTTGCGGGAGGTTCTTAACACGAATGAGGGCATTGCCATGGTGGCGGAGATTTTGACACCCTGCCCTCCGCCTGGCCAAGGGACTCTGGATCGGGTCACGGTTTCAAGAAACCTTGATCATCCGTTTGAATGTACGGGGACCGGCGCCGTCGAAGCCAGGCCCGGCCTTAACTATCGGGGCCACTGGGGCAATTTCCTTCGGCAACTTCCCCCCGGAGTTTTTCCCGCTGCGAATGCCGCGGATGCAGAGCTGCTAGTCGATCACTACTTTAGATTTCTTCTTGATCAAATTCACCATCATTGGGCGCATGCCGACAAAAGCCGATGTCGCGCGATCGGCGCCGAAATCAAGTACAGCCACCTAGGGCAGCTTGCGCCGATGAACTGGGATGCATCCGCAGCCCCCTTTATTCTGGATTACCTAAGGTCTCGCGGGGTCATGCTGATCCATGCGACTCGTAAAAACCTCATCCACAGCGCCCTATCGGCGATGATCACACCTCAAATTAAGATTCCGCATCATGATGACGAAACCGTCATCGACCGAGGTTATGCGGTCGACATCGACGAATGCCTGGCTTACGCACGAAAGATCGCCCACGAGCGCGACACATTTCTGAAGCTCGCCAAAGACTTCACCATCATCGAATGTTGCTACGAAGATTTGACCCGGGACTTGGCGCGGTCCAACGCCGAGGGAGAGATCGCGGACGGACCGGGACCGCTCCGCGAAATTGCCAAAGCCTTGGGAGTTCCTTTCTGTTTTCGGCACGACGGGCGCATTGGTCAGTCCGTGAATGTCCCTTACTCCCGATGGTTATCGAATTGGGACGTTCTGGTGCAGACTGTGGGGCAATCGGAGTTTTCATCCTTCGTCACGACTCTCGAGTAGGTCACAAAATGTGGTCATGATCGTTGAAGTCACTCAGCTCACCAAGACGTTCGGTTCCTTCACTGCGGTGAACGAGGTGTCGTTTGCGATCAAAGAGGGTGAGATTCTCGGTCTGCTGGGCCCGAATGGTGCAGGCAAAACGACAACCATCCTCATGCTCCTCGGTTTGACCACCCCGACTTCCGGCTCAATCCGGATTTTCAACCGCGGCTACGATCGAGACCGCGAAACAATCCTCGCCGGGATAAATTTCTGCGCTCCTTATATCTCGTTTCCGGGGCGGCTCTCCGTCTACGAAAACCTTATGGTATTCGCACGGCTTTACCAAGTGCCTCGGCCTGGACGGAAAATCATGGAGTTGCTGCTCCGCTTCGGCATCGAGCCGCTTAAAAACCGGCCTGTCCTACTTCTTTCGTCGGGGGAAAACACACGGGTCGCGCTCTGCAAGGCCCTTTTGAACAATCCGCGTCTTCTCCTGCTCGACGAGCCCACCGCTTTTCTGGATCCGCAGATCTCCGGCTTGGTCAAGCGTGTTCTGCGCGAGCTTCGAGAGGAGCACGGTTCCACGATTATCTACACGACCCACAATATGTCTGACGCGGAAGAAATGTGCAGTCAGATGGTGTTTCTTTCCTGTGGCCGGATCATTGCCCGCGGCACAGCGCTGGAAATTACGCAGGCCATTCTCGACGCCAAACGCGACAAGCCTGCGCTCGTGGAGGCCTTTCTCCACGTGGCCGGTTCCAGCAAATGAATCCGCGGCGGATCTGGGCAGTCATTTACCGGCACGGCTGCGAGGCCCGGCGCAATCTCAATCGGATTACGGATACCGTCTACTGGCCGGTGCAAAACATCATCGTCTGGGGCTTTTTCACTCTCTATCTTTCGCGCGAGCACCGGCTCGAACCCGGGGTGGTCAGCTATCTGCTCGGCGCGACCATGCTTTGGGGCATGTTCTATTCCTTTCAGCGCGACCTCGCCACCGGGTTCATGGAAGAACTCTGGTCGCGCAACCTCGTCAATCTTTTCTCCACTCCGCTGAAAGTATCGGAATACATGACTGGACTCATTCTGCTAACCCTGCTCAAGGCGCTTCTCGGCCTTCTCTTGGCGGTGCTCATCGCCTGGCTCTGTTATGCCGAGAATCTCTTTCCGGCGCTGGCGGGCTTTGTTCCGTTTCTTCTCATCCTCATTCTCTTTTCCCTCTCCATCGGCTTAGTCATCACGGGGCTTATCATCCGCTTCACCACGAAGATTCAGACCCTGGCCTGGAGCTTCGCGGGGCTGCTCATGCCTCTCTCCTGTGTCTACTATCCGGTAACGACCCTGCCGGGCTGGCTCCGTCCACTGGCTTGGGGCCTACCAACCATGCACGCCTTTGAAGGCATGCGGGACGTTATGGCTCGGGACGCCTTTTCCTCCACGCATTTTGAATGGGGCATGACGCTGAACCTGGTCTACTTTGTTTTCGCCGTGGTCTTTTTCCGTTGGATGTTCGGGCTGGCCCAGTCGCGCGGCTTTCTAGTAAGGCAGGAATAAAACGGGCAATGCCTCGGTTAACCGGATGTCTTTTCTCTCCAAGGCAACCGCCCGCTGCTATTATTTAACTAATAGGCTATCGACGATCCGCCAACGGGATAACTGCCGACTGCAACTGGGCAACTCGAGGCTTCTTTTTATTCAATAGAGACGCTTCAACGGGGCTGAGTCCTTGGCTTGTTGCCAGTAACTTGACGCGTTGCGCCGATGATTGAGTTGCAATAGGTCTATGCCTACTAGCCGCAGGGCCCACGCGAGAGGCGTTAGGATAAAAAAAAAGCACAGCGCCAGCATACAAATCCCAATGATCCGGCCTGCACAAATCGCTAGTCTAGAGAAGAGTCGGCAACAGCCCAGGAGCCAATGCGATTGCAGCCACGTGCAAACCACGAAGAGGCTGAGAACGTCTTTCGTGATTTCTTTGAACGTCATTCCATCTCAGTCCGACTGTACCGGAACGCGCC
Organism: Chthoniobacterales bacterium; assembly: GCA_035484035.1. Classification (GTDB taxonomy): domain Bacteria; phylum Verrucomicrobiota; class Verrucomicrobiia; order Chthoniobacterales; family JAFAMB01; genus JAFAMB01. The sequence continues at coordinate 11,115 of DATHPI010000456.1, read as the reverse complement.
TCTCGACTTGTTGCCGCGGTTGCATGGTACGTTCAATGACAAAACTGCCCATAATGAGATAATCCATTTGCGTGTTCATGAAGCAGCGATACGCGTCGTCCGGTGTGCAGACAATCGGTTCACCCCGGACGTTGAAAGAGGTATTGACCAACACGCCGCAGCCAGTCGCGTGCTCGAAACACAGCAATAAATCGTAGAGGAGTGGATTGGCTTCGCGCTTCACGGTTTGAATACGTGCTGAGTAGTCTGCATGTGTGATGGCGGGCAAAGTGGAGCGAATTTCATTTCGGCGGTTGGGTGCGTCGACGTTAAGCGGCTCTTCGCAGCGTAACTCTCTTTTTATAGGTGCGACCAGCAGCATGTAAGGGGACTCGGTATCCAGTTCAAAATAATCTGCGACGCGTTCGTAACGAACGATAGGCGCAAAGGGTCGAAACGATTCGCGAAACTTGATCTTCAAATTCATCATCATTTGCATCTTGGGCGAGCGGGCATCTCCGAGAATCGAACGATTTCCAAGTGCACGCGGACCAAATTCCATCCGCCCCTGAAACCAGCCAATAACTTTTTCCGCTTTCAATAATCCGACGGTAATATCAAGCAGAGCCTCCTCTCCGAATTTTCGAAAGACGGCGTGGTGCGAGCGGAGGGTGTTTTCAATTTCATCGTCGGAGAATCCTGGTCCGAGCAACGACGATTGCATCGCGTCATTGGTTGCTTTTTGACTATGCTGATCAGGTAGAGCTTGCGAGTGCCAAGCGGCCAAAGCCGCGCCGAGTGCACCCCCCGCGTCGCCCGCCGCCGGCTGAATCCAAATTTGATCGAAGATTTTTTGCCGGAGAATGCGACTGTTCGCCACGCAGTTAAGCGCCACTCCACCGGCCATGCAGAGGTTCTTCAAGCCGGTGACTTCGCGGGCATGTCGCGCGAGAAGCAGCATAATTTCTTCGGTAACCAACTGAATCGAACGCGCTACGTCCATGTGCCGTTGTTCAATTTTTCCTTCTGGCGCGCGTGGTAGCCCGTCAAACAATTTGTGAAACCGGCTGTTCGTCATGGTGGTACCGCGCAGAAAATTGAAGTAGTCCAAATTGAGCCAGAACGAACCGTCGGCTTTGATGTCGAGCAGTTCGTGACGAATCGTCTCGGCGAATTTTGGTTCGCCATAAGGCGCGAGGCCCATCAACTTATATTCACCGGAATTGATGCGGAACCCGCAGTAGTCCGTGAATGCGGAATAGAGCAACCCCAGGGAATGTGGAAAACGCAGTTCCTTCAGCTTTTTGATTTCGGGCCGGCGTCCGTAGCCAAGCGTCGTTGTTGCCCATTCGCCAACGCCGTCAACCGTCAGAATAGCAGCCTCGTCAAAAGGCGATGGATAAAATGCGCTGGCAGCGTGGGATTGGTGATGCTCAGTAAAAAGAATCTGGCAATCTGGCCGCAACCCCGGTAGTTTCGCGCGAATTGCCTTGCGCAAATCCAGTTTCCAATCGAGCCAGTTTGAAAGCACTTTCGAATACATGCGCCACCCATCAGGCGCGACTGCAAGGCAGGTTTCTAGCACGCGCGTGAACTTCAATACCGGTTTGTCATAAAAAACGACGGTGTCCAGTTGCGCTGCCGAGAGATTTGCGTGGTGAAGGCAAAATTGAACCGCCCGGGAGGGGAAATCGGCGTCATTTTTTTTGCGGGTGAAGCGTTCTTCCTGCGCGGCGCAAATGATTACACCATCGCGTACCAATGCAGCGGCGGCATCGTGGTAATATGCCGAGATACCCAACAGGTTCCGGAGCGCGGGCATGGCTCAGAAAACAGCTGTAAAGATTCTCGTGAACTCTGGCAATGGCAGAAGGTCGTCAACTCTCGACGAAATATCCCACTCCACCAAGTTCATTAAATTTTGCCCAATAAAGTTCCGCCAAGCGACGATGACTTTCAGGGCCGGGATGACCATTGTCGCGCCCTCGATCGAGTACTTGGAGCGACCCCACGCAGCGGTGGAGGTCGACAACAGAGGTGCCCGAATCGGTTTTCTGCGCCTTGGCATGAGAATAGAACCACTGGCAACCAAAACCATTGAGCAGACATTCGACTGCCTTATAATTCTTGAAGAAGTTGAGTTCATCATCGAGTGGACTGCTTAACGCGGCGAAGTGACCGAAAATATCCTTGGCAGTCTCATCGGTGGGTTCGTAAGTCGGACTGTAGTTCATGTATCGGTTTTGGACGGAAATGTATTCCCTCCGTGCGAAGTGAGTGAAGTTGATCAGGACGATTTGCGGATTGAGCCGCGGCACGGCGAAATAAAGCAGACGACTGATATAGTCGTTGCTGGCTCCGCCCAACCCCAGGTTCCAAACTAGAACGGTTTTCGGCGAAATGATCGCTCGTAGTTTCTCGGCGAACAACTCATGAAAAACGGCGCGTTGCGGTAACGCTACCCCCAAAACATAACTACATCCAATCGCCACAATGCGGACGTCGGCAGAGACGTCGAATTCCGGGCAGCGATACCCAAGTGAATTCAAACTGTAAATGATATCGTTTTCACCGTAAAATGGATGGCCACCACTTAGCTGATAGTTTTTAAGGCTATCGTTACCTAGCCACTTAACTTCCTGGCCCGATGGGTAGCCAGTGCGCGGAAGACCCCACAGAGGTACGAGGTCACTAAGATTCATGGCTACCACATTGGGTAAATATTCGGATCCTCCGCCTTCTGCTTCTTCAAATGCCGACGTTGTTTAATTCTGTAATCGAGAAAGGCAAACCGGTAGTGCACTTTTTGCAGGAGATTTTGAAAAAAGCGTATTAGTCTCATGGTCTATTTGGCCGTGACTTTCTACGGTACTCGCGTCCAGCGGGCTGAGTTTAACACCGACGTTTCGCTTCATCAACACAGTTCCATTTCCTTACTTCGGATGGCGATTCGCGCCGTCGCCAAGTTTCGAGTGATCGACATGCAAGAAGTGTTCATAAGAACATTGTCGCAGTCAACCGACCTTCTGATTTTCAGGCTGCTCCCGATCATGAATTCGTGCCTCCGCTTTTGCTTCTGATTGTCTGTTACTTGCACTCGAATCCTCATATTCCTTCCAGCAGCATGAGCAAGAATGGCAGATCAATTTCAGTCCGGGCTGGTCGCTTGGAATTCGTCAAAATTAATGCGGCCAAATTCAATTTTCGTGACAGCTATCATTTCATACTGACCTTAACCTGGCCAAGGTTTGCTGCGTTGGTTCTGGCCGTGTACATCTTGATCAATCTTGTCTTCGCCAGCTTGTATGTGCTCGGTGGCAGGTGCATCGCCGAGCTACCGCCCGGCTCCTTTTATGAAGCCTTTTTCTTCAGCGTAGAAACTCTGGCCACCGTCGGCTACGGCCACATGTACCCGGACACTTTCTACGGCCACTTTGTTACGACTGCGGAGATCGTGGTTGGCATGTTCGGTATGGCCGCCATCACCGGTCTGATCTTTGTTCGGTTCTCGCGACCGACCGCCCGGCTTCTATTCAGCAAATGTGCCGTCATTTCGCCTTTCGACGGCGTACCAACCTTGATGCTGCGGGTGGCTAACCAGCGCCACATCGCCATGGCTGAAGCCGAATTTCGCGTGACGCTTTTCCGCAATGAACCGACCCTGGAAGAAGCAAATGTTCGGCGGTTCTACCCGCTGAGACTACAGTTCGATCGCATGATCTCGTTTCCAGTTGCGCTGACTCTCCGGCACGTGATCGACGAAAGCAGCCCTCTCTATGGGATGAATTCAGAAGATTTGAAAAACAGCGACACGCGGTTGATGGCATCGATTGTCTGTATTGACACCGTAATTCCAGCGCCCGTTCAGAGCGCGACCGATTACACCTACGACGATATTCTCTGGAATCGCCGCTTCGTGGAAATTTATACCGAGACAGATGACGGTCGGCTAACCGTGGACTACGGTCGGATTCACGATACCGAAGCGATCGGAAGCTAGTGCACCGGTCATCAGGACGGCACGGGAAGTCCTCCTGGTGGCTGGTCGCCGGATCGGCCCGAGCGGCGGTCAGCCGACATTGCTTGGCATGGAACTCAATTCGCGGCCGGTTGCACTTTAAGGAACTTCGCCCTTTTCGAAACAGATCGCTCTAATCGTGTCGCCTACTTTGAACGGGGAGGCTCCGTTCCCGCTAATATCAAAGGCATTTCTTCCAGCTTTAGCGTTCGACAGCACGGTTGCATGGACGCTGAAGTCCGTGCCCTCCAGTTCAAGTTGGGCATGGCTTACATCCTGGGGGAGAATCAACTCTGCTTGGGCGTAAAACATGTCCTTCTCGTCGTTCTCCTGAACGTGATTGACGATTGCGATACCGGGAAACATGCTTACAATCTAGCGCTTGGTGTTGAGCATTTACCAGACGATCAAGAACGGAAACAAATTGAGGTGAGACGGGGGCAGACTTCAACTACTCCTGCCTCTTTTGCAACGCGAAGACATTCAGGACGTTTATAGCCTGAAGTGAGGGGAACCCGGGTGCGAAGTTCAACTTCGGCGGAGCAGCGACCGGCTTTTCGGTTTAGTGGATCGAATCGCGTTGAGCAGAGCGAAGCACCCGAGAATGTTGAATTGCGATGGAGGGCGAGGACTATTTTCTTTGGGCATGCACTGCAATACGGTCAAGTGCATCAACACTTTAGACAAGTAAACCCATTTGCTAGTTTACTGAATCGTCCACAACGGGAACGACTGCCCGGCTTTGAGGTTGGGATCTCGGTAAAAAATAAGGTCTAGTCGTCCGTTCTGATAGGACCCCATTAGCGGTTTGTTTCCCCGAACTTCAAGGTGTCGAAGGATGGCGATAAACTGAGTGACGCTTTCGAGACAGATGAACTGCTCCAGGTCAGAAGATCGAAGGATGAGCCAGAAGCATCACGACAACGATCCCGCTAAACAACAACGAAACATCTCCACTTCGGGCAAATGTCCGGGACCTGTCAGGCGATCCGAAACAAACCTTCGTGCCAGATTCATTCTCAAAACCTCATCTCACTTCTCCAAAGCCTCACTTTTTATCTAGTTGTCGCACGATCCCATGGAAGATTATGCAGCCACGCTCCTTGGATCTCGACTCTGACACGCCTATCCGCATCGGACCCTCCCTCGAACCAAAATTGCTCTTCTCCCTCTTCGCCTTCAAGTTTTGCAGGAAAGCCACGCATGGAGAAGCCTTGTAGGGGACTGTGTTCCATTACCTTAACACGCCAGTTGGTGTTTCGGTCCTTCCGCAACCGGCTGATGGAATACTTCAGCCGTTCAAGGGAATAGATATGACTGCGGTTAAATCCTTTAATTGAGTCATTTTCGACTAGGGCTATCGCTCTAACTGCTGTCTCGCCGGATCTGACATAGAAACTAAAGATCCCGTCTCGCATTGCTATTAATATCGGTATTGCGTCGCAATAGCAAGACTTATCGGCAGCAATAATCGTACCAGTAGGTCGATGATCGAGAACCAGCCGTTAGCGGTTAGAAGTGCGATCACGACCGGGTTGCCTCACGTGATTCCGTTGCTCTCGCGCAACTGAATGGTCATTTTAGCTGTCTGGAAGAAGGAAGATCGACGACCCCGACTGGTGGAAAAAAACCTTCCTGATGAGATCTTTCAGAACGTGCTGAAGGAGTGCCACCTTTCGGCTTGCCGTTGTTTTCCCTTAGATTCCTCGCCAAAATCGTTTCTTTTGCAATTTAATGGATCAAACTGTGCGCTTTCAGGGAGGTCCGGATGAATTACCTTCGTCGCTTTTTTCTTCGGAGTCGCGGCTCTCATGGTTCACAAAGCTTAACTGCTCTAGGACCGCGTGTCGCTGCATTTTCTCAGATTTGCAAGATTTTTTACAAATGCTGATATTTTAGAACGAGGCACTCCGCAAAGCTCTGCCTTGGAAATACATGATGGTAGGAACAAGTTCGCTCCGCTCATCAGAGTCCACGAAAACATCTTTGCAGCTTGGTTGATCATTCGACTCGTCTATCGGGCTGCTTCGATCATCCTCCGGATGCTTCGCTATAATTCCGGCGGCAATCATGCGAATGCGCTCGGCGAATTGAGCTTTTACGCGCCAATTCATCTCTGTCCGGACACCAAGTTCGTAGGTCAGCAGCGGGGAGGCACCCCCTTGTCTTCAACCGATAGCAGGACTAGTTTTATCTTGCGCCTCTGCAGTTGGCATAAGTTCCAAACAGAGTCAGATCAGGAGCAACCTCCATGAAGTTCCGCCATCTAGAATACTTCGTCGCTGCCGCCGAAGAGTTGAACTTTACCCACGCTGCCGACCGGTTGCACGTCTCTCAACCGCCCTTTAGCAAGCAAATTCACGACTTGGAAGGAGAACTGGGAATAGACTTGTTCGCGAGACAGCGCAAAGGCGTGGCGCTAACACCGGCAGGTAAGTCGTTCCTGATCGACGCCCGAAGAATCATCGACGACTGTGAAGCCTCGGTCAGGAAAGCCCAACGAATCAGTCGTGGCGAGATCGGGGAATTGGCCATTGGCTATATGTCCGCTTTGACGCACGAATTTTTAGGTAAAGCACTCGAAGTCTGGCGGCTCACCGCGCCTGACATTGTCGTCGATTGCATCGAAATGGATTGTCTATCACAGGAGCGGGCGCTCCTTGAGGGGCGCATCGCCGTGGGCTTGCTTGGTGCCAAGCGATCGCCCGTTGCTGGAGTTGTTACAGCTCCGGCTCTTGACTAAATACCCTGTGAAAGTCGCGCTGCCGAAGTCGCACCCTCATGCAGACAAGCCCGAGATTTCTTTGTCGCTCCTGAAAGAAGAACCTTTTATCGGGCTAAATCGGATGTACCCGAATTATGGCGACTGGCTCTTGAAAGTTTGCCGACGCGTGGGTTTCAAGCCGCGAATTGTTAAAGAGGCGGACGGAGCGCCCAGCGCGCTCGCCTTTGTAGCAGCGGGATACGGTTTAGCGGTGGTCAGCGAGCCGTTGCAGAAAATACCAGCCAAGGATGTGATTTTCCGCGATTTAGGTCCCGAGGACAGAGCTTGGATGCCGGTAGGGGCCGCTTGGAAGCCCGATTCACTAACTGCTCCGGCTGCTTCTAAATTCATCGACGTATTGGCTCAAATCTGTAGCGACGGAAATGGTGGAGCGAGACGTAGCGCAACCCGGCACAAGGCCCCCGAAAATCCCTCTCATCTTTAGCGGTGCGGATCTCTGGTTGGCATCGGCACCAAACCAGCGCAAAAAGGGAATGCGGGGCTTGTAACTTGTAGCGGCCAATGGCACCAACTGGAGTTTTGACCAACTTCAATGTCCATAGATGCAACAATCGGATTCTGAACCGACCACCCGAAATTCGGGCCTTTCCTAGAAGAAAAGTGTTGAGAGTGAGGGGTTACGCGAGCTAAACGTGGAGCGGGTGACGAGACTCGAACTCGCGACATCTTCCTTGGCAAGGAAGTGCTCTACCAACTGAGCTACACCCGCGTCTTGTCGATTGGAGGAATGAAATCATGCGTCAGACGCGGGTATAATCAAGAAATATTTGCGGACGATCGAATCAGCCGTTTTTCGGGGTATCTGGCGGATCTGCGGTCAAGTATTGGCCATAAGAACCGAGAGCGCACATCTTGCTGCTGAGGTACGAGTGGGCACGCCAAGCTTGGCGTAAAGATTCGCGGCGTGCTTCTTCACAGTGTCGGGAGAAGCGGACAGGATGATGGCGATTTCGGGGTTGGTCTTGCCTTCGGTGATCCAATAAAGCACCTCGGCTTCGCGCGCAGTGATCCCCAGAGACAACAGGGCTTTGGGGCCGTTGTCGACTAGCCGATGTTCGATCCGCATCAGCGCGGGGCTGCCCGATCGAGAAAGCAGGAAATTGTGGATTTCAATTTGCCCTTTCTCCGGATGACGAATGATCAGAGGCTTGCTGGTGTCGCCGCTGACTAACCAGGTCCGGATCTCAGTGGGAATGGCCGTGTCGGAGTAATCTGCAAAAAAGGTTTGCAGAATGATCCGCGTCTTCCGCGTGGCAAACAGAACGTCTCCGCGGGTATTGGCAATCAAGAGCGCCTGATCGAGCGCATTCTCCAAAAGTTCGCGGACTCCCTGTTGAAATTGATGTGGGAATCCGGCGGCGCTGACTGGAAAAGGAATCGTCTGCATGGGGTTCGTTTTCTTTGTGTTGGGACGCCTTTGGCTCTGTGAGCCAGACTGGGCGGCTTCAACCCATTACAAATGAATCTCGAACCCGGGGTTTCAGGTTTTAGCGGAAATTTTTAGCGATGTTGACCAAAGGTCTTTGGGTCTTTGCCCTTTCCGATTCGTGCTCGTGCTCGTCGTCGTCTCGTCGTCAATCTCGATCTTTGATCGTTGGCAGCGGAACGGAGACGGAAGAACGAGCACGATTGAAGGTTTGAAGGTTTGAAAAGGGCGTAAATCCGCTTCCATCGGACGGCTTGCAAACATTCTTTTAAAATGTATTGAAGTTGCGACGGCTTTTTCCTGGCGGGAAGCCGGGTTATGCTGACGATAGAACACATGGATCCCCAACAGACGCTGGAAAGATACTTTGGGTTTCGCGACTTCAGAGAGCCGCAGGGCGAGGTGATCTCCGGGATCCTGCATGGTAAAGATGTCTTTGTGGTGATGCCGACGGGCGGTGGTAAATCGCTTTGCTACCAGCTGCCGGCGATTCTTTTAGACGGTGTCACCATTGTGGTCTCGCCTTTGGTAGCGCTCATGAAGGATCAGGTCGATGCGCTGGTCGCCAGGGGGCTGGCCGCGACGCTGATCAATAGCACGATCTCGGGATCGGAGCAGCAGCATCGCATCCGTCGAATGCGCGAGGGCGAGTTCAAACTGGTCTATATCGCGCCGGAACGTTTTCGCAGCCGGTCATTCCTGGAGGCTCTTGGGCAAATCACCATTGGGTTGTTCGCGATCGACGAGGCTCACTGCATCTCGCAATGGGGCCACGATTTCCGACCGGACTATTTTCGGCTGGGGTCGGTGCTGGAGGCGCTTGGGCGGCCGCAGGTCGCTGCTTTCACCGCGACAGCGACTCCCGAGGTTCGAGCGGACATTGTCAAACGCCTCGGATTGGAGACCCCAAGTATCTTCGTCGCGGGATTCGCGCGCCCCAATTTGCGATTCGTGGTGACCGAGACCGAAAGAGAGTCCGAAAAATACAATCGGTTGCGAGAATTGATCCGGCGGCATCGAACGGGGATCGTGTATTGCGCCACCCGGAAACGCGTGGATCAGGTGAGTGCGGAACTGAAAACATGGGGGATTCGGGTCGTCAGCTATCATGGCGGTATTGACGACGCCGGCCGAGAAGAAGCTCAGAGCCGGTTTACGCAAAGCGACTGTGAAGTGGCGGTCGCGACTAACGCGTTCGGGATGGGAATCGATCGGGCCGATTTACGGTTTGTAGTCCATTTTGAGCTTCCAGGCTCGCTGGAGGCGTATTATCAGGAAGCAGGCCGAGCCGGGCGCGACGGTGAGCCGGCCGAATGCGAGCTGCTCTTCAATTACGCCGATACCCGGATTCAGGATTTCTTTATCGACGGAAGCAACCCTTCGGTGGAACTGATCCGCAGTATTTACCTGCTACTGCGGAACATGGCGAATGAGCAGGGCGAAATCGAGCGCTCGATTCATGATCTCACCGCCAGACTTGGTCACGACAATGAGATGGCCGTCCATTCCGCCATCACCGTTCTGGATCGGCTTGGAGTAATTGACCGTTATGATATTCCGGGCAAGCGGATTCGCGGGACACGTTTACTCCAGCCCAATCTTCAGCCGTACCAATTGCCGATTGATGTCGCAGCTTTACGCGACAAGGAAAAACGCGATAAAGCCAAGCTGAAGGCGATGGTTGATTATGCCTACGGCCGGGAGTGCCGTCAGAAAATCATTCTCCGATACTTTGGAGACACCGATTTCTCGGCCTGTGGCGCCTGTGACAGATGTTCGAGCGTGCGCTCAAAAAGAATTCGCCCACCGAGCGAGGAAGAACTTCTGGTAGTCCGCAAGGCGCTCAGCGGCGTGGCGCGGATGTGTTACCGGACCAAGGAGGGATTTATGCCGCGATTCGGACGCAACCGTGTCATCCAGGTTTTGGTCGGCAGTCAAGGGAAAGAAGTGCTGGATGCCGGCCTGAACGAATTAACCACCTATGGTCTGTTGAAACAAAAATCGACCAATTACCTGCACGAATTATTTCACGAGATGGAAGAAGCAGAGCTCATCTATTCAACGGGCGGTCAATATCCGATGATCGGTCTGGCCGAGCTTGGCGTTGCGGTAATGCAAAAGGCAGCATCCTTTGACTTGGTTTGGCCTGAGGAACGGAAATCGAGAAAAGGAAAAGAGGTGGATCGGGAGATCGAAAATGAGGCACCGTTTGATCGCGATTTGTTTGAAGTCCTCCGGAAAACCCGCGCAACTGTGGCTCAAGAACAGGGAGGGGTACCTCATTTCTTCATTTTCCCGGATGAAACGCTCAAAGCGTTTGCTCGCCTGAAACCGAGTTCAATCGAGAGCGCCCGGCGGATCCGTGGAGTGGGCGAAGTGAAAGCGGCCAGGTATATGGCTCCGTTTCTTCAGGCGATTCGGGAATTCGGTGGAGACAGGAGTCAGGATTCAGGAGCACCCCGCCGGGTGAACGCGTGAGGATTTGAGAAGAAACCCGATTCTCGGTTCCAGGACGAGGACGAGTTCGAATTCGAGGACGATTGGAGACGAAGTATGAAAGGGCTGAAATATAAGCAACGCATTGCAACTCCTGACTTCTGACTTCTGACTTCTGACTTCTGTATCCTGACTCCTGTATCCTGACTCGGTCCCTAAAGTTCCACCACTTCCTCGACTCGTTCCTCAATCACCCTTCGGCTGTAGCTCGCGGCGGCCCGAAATCGAAGGAGCGGGAATTCCGCCTTTTCAAAGAGGTCATCGAGCAATTGATCCCTTCGTCGCCGGTCAGCGCGCTGATGGGAAGAATCATCGAGTTCAACGGCGGCAATTGGACGAAGATTTTCCGCCTCGGCGAGAACAAAGTCGACATGCTTGCAGGCAATCGAACGAAAGACCCGATGCCTGGCA
>DATHPI010000455.1:0-2380 GCA_035484035.1 Chthoniobacterales bacterium | reverse complement strand
GCATGGACAATATGAACCAGGTCATTCCTTTGGAATTTGCGCGCTATGTGCTGCTTCATCCGGAAAAGGATGCAGATTGGCGGGAGCATTCCCGCAAGCTGATTGAATGGGTGAAGACGACGCCGAAATGGCCAAAATATGTGGTGCACGGCGCAACGGTCACCACCGAGCAAGGGAACGGCAAGGAGTTCTGTTGCAATCTTCCAAATCAATGCTGCGATAGCCATAGTTCGAGGCTTGCGGCTGTCGAGGCGCTCTACTATGCGAAGACCGGAGATGCAGCGTACAAGGAAGCGGCTTACCGGACGTACAACTGGGTGACCTATTTTCAAGGCTTGTCCGAATTCGCGCATGCCCCATTCAGCACTCAATGGTGGTTTACCGACGAATTTGCCGATGGACCACGCAGGATGTTGGATGCCTTTTGGGCCGTTCCGGAGTGGGCGCCGACTGATGAATCGCATCTGCTAGGTTCGCTCTCGGCGGTTACGAAAATCGCTTATGGCAGGGGATCGGTCACGTATTCGACTTTCGATGATGAATCCACGGACGTGTTGCGCTTGGACTTCGTTCCTGACGCGATAACGGTGGGGGGTAAAGCCATCAGTCGCCGAAAGGAACTCACAGAACAGGGTTATACCTTCGACGATTCGACCCATGCGCTCTACATCCGACACACAACTTCCAGGGACGTGGACATTCAAGGAAAGAGTGACCGAGTCCCGCCTTGCTATATCACCTTCGACGATCCTCATGTTCCGGCAGGAACCCCTCTCGTCGGTCAATATCCTTCTGGTGTCATTGATTGGGGCAAAGGGGATTGGGAGATCGGCACGCCACATGGAAAGTTCGCTACGTTCAACCTCGCGTTGGTTGATCCGAAGGCCCGGCGGGCGGATTTTCACTTTTACGTGCCGCTCATATTTTCCGGGATAGATGTCTACAACGATGGAGACACGGATGCGACCCTCGTTGTGCGATCGCCAGAAATCCGCGAGACATCGTTCACCATCAAGCCAAAGGAGCTCCGGCGGCTAAGAACCGGGTGGCGTGACCCAAGCTCCTCAGTGACCTTCGAGATCGCCAATGGTGAAGCGCTGCGCTTTGACAATCTGGCGTATATTCATCCCTAGAGTCATTGCGGGTCTCGAATTCTTGCGAGATTGGATTCCCCTTCGCTCAAAGCCGTACCTAGTCGATCCTCTCAACGTCGCCGCGAAGCACCGTGATGGAGGCTTTCGGCAAAACGAAAGTGCGCTCGCGCTTTTCCGGCACGATGGTTGCGACTGGCGGCCCGTCAGGATCGGCGTGACTGTTCTCTCCGTCATTTTTCCAGACGTATTGCTCGCTGCCGAAGGTCACCAGCGTGACGGGGCCTGAAAACGATGCCGTTCGTTTGTTTTTGGTGTTGTCAAAAACAACGCGGACGGTGTGCGGGATGTTTTCGTCGCGATTCACTAGCATCACGGCCCATTGTCTGTCGGGACGACGGACCGCGTAGGAGGTGACCAGGACATTTCCCTCGCTGTCGTTGATACCGGTCGTCGACGGGAACATGCGATGCACTCCGGAGCGATGCTGTACCCATTCCAGGTTGATCATACGGGCGGCGAAGTACAGGGATGTGTAGCCGGTGATGTTGTAATCGCGGTCGGAGACAAAGTTTGACCATGTAGCCCAACCCAGGCAGCTATCGTGTACCGGCTCGGGTTGAATGGGCGAGTGGAAGAAAGCTGCGCCGCCGCCTTCGAAGAAGGAGCCGACATTGTCCGCGAGCCATAAAGCGGCGAAGATCGTGCTCATGGGGCCAGTCAAACTGGAAGCGAGGTGGTCCTCGGTCACCATTAACGGGACATCCGGCGGCACGTCGTCGTCTCGCCAGACCTCAAGAATATGCTTCATCAATTGCGGTTCCTGGTAGAGAGTCTTCCAGGTGATGGTGCACGGCTCGAAAGGATAGTGTTCGAACGATACGAAAGAAAGATCGGAGAGGCGGTTATGCGCTTTTAGGTAGGCTACGAAGCGTCCCATCCAAGACTTTCGACCTTGGGCGTCGGGCCACACGGTGATGTCTTCATTTACGCCCTCGAAAATCGGGCCTCCCAACTTCAGCTTCGGATCCACTTTGTGAATGGCGGCGGCCCATTGCATGTAGAGCGCACCGTAGTCTTCGGGCAGGGCGTGCTTGCCGTCGGGCTCTTCACCTAACTCAATTCCGGAAATAGGGTAGCCGCGTTTCTCGATGTAGGCGATCTGGGCGGCAGCATCGTCGGGCGTGCCGTAGAGCATGGTGACAGGAATGATCGCGGGCAGGTTGTTGGTGAGTCCACTGGTGAAGAAGATGTCAAAGCCGCTGTGCTGCTCGGTTCCGCTTGCGTTC
>DATHPI010000454.1:0-14627 GCA_035484035.1 Chthoniobacterales bacterium | reverse complement strand
CAATTGTGCGGCCATCCCGCAAGAGTTACTCGAAAGTGAGCTCTTCGGACATGCCAAAGGAGCCTTTAGTGGAGCATTTCAAGCTCGCATCGGGAAATTTCGCGAAGCAGATAGAGGGACACTGTTCCTCGACGAGATTGGTGATATGCCGCTGGAAATGCAGGCCAAAATTCTCCGCGTGATCCAGGACAAAGTCATTACCCCGGTCGGCGGCCAATCTTCTTACCAGGTCAATATCCGGATCCTTGCCGCAACCCATCAGGATCTCGGGAAAAAGATCCGGGATGGCAGCTTCCGTCAGGATCTCTATTTCCGGCTGAACGCATTGAATATTCGGCTCCCACCCCTTCGTGAGCGCGGGAAGGACATACTCTTACTGGCGCAGCTTTTTTTAGAACGCTCGACTTCCCCTCCTAAGTCGCTGGGCGCATCCGCCGCAAAGCTGCTTTCCGAGTATTCCTGGCCTGGAAACGTGCGGGAATTGGAAAACATTATTCGTTCTTCCTCTCTGGCCGTACGCGGTGGAGTAATCAACGCCGGCGACCTGCAAATGACGGTGTCGGAGCGCCCTTCCGAGACTCAAATCGAGGATTTATTGGAATTGGATTTTCATTCTGCGGTCAGTCAATTCGAGAAACTCTTGCTCACAAAGACGCTTAGAAAAACCAACGGCAATCGCGCTGAGGCGGCTCGCCTGCTCAACATCCACAGGCAGCTTCTCTACGCAAAACTCAAAGAGCACGGAATCTCGGATCCGGAGTCGACCTAAGGGAATGTCCGGGCTCACTTCAAGGCATCCGTATCTCGAATCGAGCGCCGATACTGCCAGGGGCGCAGAGCAGAGTTCCACCGTGGGCTTCGATGATTTCGCGGGCGATTGCCAGCCCAAGCCCGCTCCCGTTTGAGCGGGATGAAACAAAAGGCTCAAAAATCTTCTCCCTGAGCTCCTCTGGTACTCCTGATCCGGAATCTTCCACTGCGATCTCCAACTGTCCGTTCTCTTTCTTTGCCGTGACCTTCACCCAACCGTTCGGTGGCGTGTGTTGAACGGCGTTGGCTACCAAATTGTGAAGGGCTCGCGATAACTGCTGCTCGTCAAATGACCATTCCGACTCTGGCGCTTCTACGTCTATTGCCACATTTCCCGGGGCGTTTCGGAACGGCATAATGCATTCTTCGAGCCATGGCAGAATTTTCGTGGGCGTAAGCGTCAACCGATCCAATCGCACAATGGCGAGAAGTCGCTCTAACAGGTCATCGAGGCGGCTGATATTTTGCAGCATGCCTCGACAGGTCTTCTGATAAGTTTCAACTATGTCTTTTGCCAACGCGTTTTCAGCCTGAAGCCGCATCGCCCCAATCGGGTTTCGAATCTCATGGGCCAGGCCTGCGGACATCCGCCCGAGTGCCGTGAGGCGCTCGGCTCTGGCTAATTCGACCGACAACTCCCTGGAAGCACGCTGGGCTTCAGAAAGGCTCTCGGTTTGATGGTTGAACGCCACGATTAAGCGGTCCAGCTCTTTTAATCCTGTTGTTGGCAGCTTGGCGTCTGAGTGAGCCGGCCCCAGTTGTTCTGCAATCCGCAGTAACCGCCGCCCCCACCGGTGCAAGTACCAAAGGTTCAACGCTGCCGCCGCCAGCATAAACAACAAAAGCAGGAGAAATCCGCCCGTTAGTTTTTGAAATGCGGCGGCTGCCACGACGTGCGCACGTCCCATCGTCCAAACGACCAAGTCTGAGCGCACTGGTATGGCGTGAATGAGAAGCACCTCACCCGCGGAATCAAATTGAGCAGTCTCTTCTTTCTGGGTGGAAAGGGCACGTCTATTCAAGGTGACGATCCGGTCTGCTTCGTCCTTCGGGACGTCCCGCTTCACGGTGTCATGTGTCGGAAAGCTGTAAGCTATAAACTGGCTCGCTGGTGACCAGAAACCGCCCTCGATACCGTAGAATCGTCCTAGCACCAGGTCCAATAGAAGGCGTAATTCACGTTGACGATCGGAATCGTCAAAGTTGGCGGGCGCCTCAGAAAAGCCGGTTAAATAAAGGCCAAGTTCTTGTTTGATCCGTTCGCCGGAATCCTTTACCGAATTTTTAGCTTTTCCGATTTCGCCGCCGATGCCTAACTCCAGGAGACTGAGCAACTGAAAGGTGAGTGCGCAACACACGAATGCGACGAAGAGCCAGGGAAGAATCAATATGCTGCGTAAGGATCTGAACATCTGTTGAACTTCATCAAAGTCTCGAGCTCACGAGGCTCATCGGCAACCGACGTATCCGCTTGGAAAATCACGGGGTTGATGGTGGGAGCGATGTCCCGATTTCCGGTCTTGGCTTAGGTCCAGGATCTGGAGCAATCGCTTCTAATTGATTGATCGAAGGGCCAATCGCCGTAGCTTCAAAACTGCGTCCGTACTGATTACTCGTTCCGTAGCCGGTCGCCGCAAACTGGTTTCCTTCGTGCAATAGAGCGGCAAACTGCATCCCAACGGTGGGTGCAAAGCGTACGACTGTCCCGTCTGCGAGCACCACGCCATTGATCTCGCTCCGCTTTCCTTGAGTGAGAACTCGAATCGTGCCGTTCGCGCTGAGCGGCCGCCGAGGTAGACTACCCGGACGCGGCGCAGGTGGATGCCCCAGCGGAGGGGGATAATCGGCGACCGAACGCTGACTTTGCAGATCGATGATAGATGAGGCGTGGAAGGTTCCGGAACTTTCAAAAAAGCCTTCAACTCGAACAATATCCTGGGGACTGACGGTTTGCGTCAAGACCTGGCCGAGATGCGGTGGGAAACGAATGATGGTGTTGTTTGAAAGCAGCAGTCCATCTATGAAGCCGTCCGGATTCATCAGATACTGAGCTACGACACCCTGCACAACCGTCGTCTGGAAGGAAGCAGGCGGTAGCCGAGGACCTCCG
Source organism: Chthoniobacterales bacterium (assembly GCA_035484035.1). Taxonomy (GTDB): domain Bacteria; phylum Verrucomicrobiota; class Verrucomicrobiia; order Chthoniobacterales; family JAFAMB01; genus JAFAMB01. The sequence goes on along the minus strand of DATHPI010000454.1, from coordinate 11,707 downwards.
GTGTCTTGCGCACGCGCCTTATGAAATGTTGTAACATCGATCAGGAGAAGAAGCCAAAGATAATGCCAAGCAAGCCGACCTGCCGCCCGCGATCTCTGCCGGAATCGACCAATGATTGGCGAGCCCCAGCCACACCGTTTTGAAGCTTCAGGAAAACAGCGCATACAAACTTCCTTGCTAACGCGCCGAAGAACACAAGGCCAAGGCAGCCACCGCGGCAACCAAGGCAAGAGGCATCACCAGGATACCAAATTTCAAGAAGGTCCAGGATGTGACCCGAAAACCCTCTTTGCGCAACGTGATTAGCCATAGAATGGTCGCCAATGATCCAGTGACAGAGAGATTGGGTCCAAGATCCACACCAATCAGGAAGGCATTTTTCATGGCGCCAGAAATATGTGCGAGTTCCAGCGCGTTGGCGCCAATGAGCCCGACCGGTAAATTGTTCATCAAATTCGAAATTAAAGCGACCCCGAAAGCCCCGGTCAAATCTCCGCGAAGAACAGGCCAATGGCCGACTATTTCCAAACCACTTTGCGCGATCCGAAGCGTTCCGGCATCTTTCAGAGCTTCGACGATGACAAACAGGCCCGCGACAAGCGGGAGCACGCTCCAAGAGACTTTTCGGACCACTGAGATCGGCGCTTGACGATCTTTCAGCGCGACGAGGATTATCGCTGTGACCGCTGCCACGCAAGTTGGCAGGCCGAGCGAATTCCCGGTGATCGAAGCAGCCAGGAGTATAACAGTCGCAATCACCAAACCCCAGGCTGCAAGTTTCCCAGGCTCAGAAAGCGCAACGGGATCCTCCGCTTCGGCCGCTTGCCCTCGAAGATGCTTCCGCGAGGCAAGCCGCAAAACTAAGAAAGTCGCGGCGATTGACACAACCGAAGGTATTAGAAAGGTCCGCATCCAGGGAAGCAAAGGCGGAAGGTGGCCATCAAAGACCACGATATTTGCAGGATTGGAGATCGGGAGAACGAAACTGGCAGCGTTGGCAATAAAGGCGCAGGCTAACAAGTACGGAAGAGCATCGACTTTCGCCTTTCGCACGGCGACGTACACGGCAGGTGTGAGGACAACGGCTGTAGCATCATTAGATAGAAAGACCGTCACAATCGTGCCGACGCAGAAGATTAATAAAAAGAGGCGCGAAGCGGATGTGTGAGCGGCGCGTACGGCCCAATCGGCTAACCAATCGAACACTCCTTCCCATCGAGCAAGCTCGGCTAGCAGCATCATGCCGGACAGGAATAGATAGACATCAATGCCTTTCGATACGGCCAGCAGCGCGTGGTCCCAGGAAATCAGGTGGAGAAGGAAAAGCGCGAGAGCACCCAGGCAAGCCCATACGGCCTCCGGCAAACGCATTGGACGGAAAATGAGTCCGACGATCGCGGCCCCCGTGATGGCGCAGACTGCGAAGAAAGGTTCTCTTGCGACAAATTCCATAAAATGAAAAGACCAACAGGCAGACGGGGCTTTGGTTCAGAGCCGCCCGGCAATACTGTCTATCCCACTCATTGAACATTCTTCGTGCCAACCGACACGATCGGGATTCCTCGAGGATGATACCCGGATGAACTCGGGTGCAGTTGACCGATTTCATGACACCAGCGCGTCCTAAATCACGACACCCCCCTGGATTTTCAGATTGGATACCGCCTCTTGTCCGCTAATGCGACGTAAAGTGTCCTCTAAACGGACGGTTAATCTCCAGAGCGCGCTTCATCTCGGGAGGCTTCTCTCGGGAGTTCAAGCCGGCCCTCTTGGCACAGAATCTGTTTAGAAAGTTGCTGCAATGAAAACCTATTTACAGACAAGACTAAACCTCGCGACTCGCAGAATGATAGCGGCTGGACTCGCGGTTTCGGTGACAAGCTTTGGAATGATAGTCCCTGTGCTTGCCCAGGAAGCAGCGCCGCCGCCAGCACCAGGCGAACAATCTGCTCCACCTCCGCCGGTGGCACCTCCACTCCCTGGGGCGCTACAACCGGTGCCGCCGGCGCCTCCTGATCGTGCCACCCAGCCGACCAGCATTCGCGGTACGGTCTCTCAATACATGATGAATCCCGACGGGCTGGTTGACGGAATCCTTCTGAGTGACGGCACCATCGTGCGCTTTGCTCCACACATGAGTCAGCAGCTAGTTCAGACTGTCAAGCTGCAAGACTCAGTCAGCGTGGATGGATCTATTGAAAACCAAGGCACCATCCATGCCACCACGATCACCAATCCGGCCAGCCAACAGTCAGTGGTAGACACTCCGCCATCAGCACAAACTCTGCCTCCAGCTCCCGGTCAAGAGGTGAGACAATCAATGAGCGCAACTGGTACCGTCAAGGTGCTCACACATGCCGCCAGGGGCGAGATTGACGGCGCCGTGTTAGACAATGGGACGATTGTCCACTTTCCGCCTCACGTGGGGACGCAGTATGCTAATCTCTTCCAAGTTGGAGCCCCGCTCGCGGCGGCTGGGTTTGGTACCATCAACACTTACGGGCGAAGTTTAGAAGCGACTTCCATCGGCTCATCCGCCGATCATATGCAAACAGTGACCAGCAATGACGACAGATCACGCGGTGGTCCTGGGGAACGCCCCCGTCCAATGACGGTGCCAGCGGGATAAGCGAAGGAAAGGCTACTTCTTACCTATAAAGACGCACATTAATTCCAAGTCCCAGCGCCGCTCATGAAAATGGATCGACCAAACTCCGGACCTTCTCGTTCCAGTATCCTGGGACTGGATGCGCTCAACTTTCTAATGGCCGACGTCAGAGATGGCGTCGGCCCTTATCTCTCGATTTATCTGAAAGGAGGGCTGCATTGGCAATCGGGTGAAATCGGAATTGCTATGGCCGTTAGCTCTATCGCGGCGGCGATTTGTCAAATTCCGGCCGGCTTGCTAGTCGACTCAGTCCGCGCAAAGCGGCTTTTGGTCGTGATCTCCGGAATAATGGTAGGCTTCGGCAGCCTCTTAGTTGTTTGTCTGCCGAAGCTGCCGGTCATCGTGGCCGCTCAGGCTACGTTGGGTGCTGCTTCGGCGGTTATTCCCCCCGCTCTGGCTGCTTTAAGCCTTGGAATCGTTGGTAGAAAGCTATTCCCCGCTCGAGTGAGTCGGAACGAGAGCTTTAACCATGGAGGTAATTTCGCCGCCGCCATTTTGGCAGGCACGATCGGTCAACGGTTCGGATACCAATGGATCTTCTATCTCGTTTGCCTTTTCGCTTTAGCGAGCGCCACCGCGGTTACCTTAATTCGACCTCAGGAAATCGATCACGATATTGCGCGCGGAGGAGAGGATAAGGATTCTTTAACTGAAGCCGACAAGACGAAAAAGGCCGCAGCGATACCTATCTCGGACCTGTTCAAAAGACGAGGACTCATCATCTTTCTGGCTTCTGTCGTATTGTTTCATCTTGGCAACGCGGCGATGTTGCCTATGGCTGGTCAGGTGCTGGCGAAGAAGCATCCTGGCGCCGATATTATCGCTCTAAGCGGTTGTATTATCGCTGCTCAATTGGTGATGATCGGCGTTGCTGCGACAGTCGGCTGGGCACTGCGCCGAGGCGTCGGACGAAAGACAATTTTTCTCGTAGCCTTTGTCACCCTCCCCATCCGCGGGATCTTGTTTACGTTGACAGATAGTCCCTGGGGTGTCGTCGCTATCCAGCTGCTGGATGGCGTGGCTGCGGGAATATTCGGTGTTATTTCAATCATTATTGCGGCCGACCTGATGCGGAGTACCGGGCGCTTTAACCTTGCTCAGGGTCTGGTTGCCTTGTCGACCGGCCTAGGCGCAGGAGCGAGCAACGTTTTCGCTGGCTTTGTGGTGCAGGTTTTCGGATACACTACAGGTTTTCTTGCTTTGGCCGCGATCGCCGTCGGTGGACTCGCCTTTTTTGCCTCGTTTATGCCCGAAACGGAACCGGAGAAAGAAATTGGTTCTACCCCCGCACAAGGTGACACCCCAATTCCGAATCCTGTCTGAGAACTGACTATTTTAACCGCGGTCGGTTTTTGAGGTTCAAGGCAAGGTAATGGGGGACAAGAAGGGGCATCTGAACCACTGCCTACCGTTTAGGATATTCTGCGGATGCCATGGTGGGCTCCCCTCGCAGGACTGGTGGGCACGGTTGCCGTTTACACAGGGCTGAAACTGGTGGGAGCGGGAATGATTGAATTCGGGAGTGACTTGACAAGAGACCGCTGGTCGCTTATCTAAGAGACTAACGGTCTTTTCCAGACTAATGCATTCACTCCGCAGCGCAACTATCCATTCCCTGCTAATATGAGTACCTCCTCAACCATCCCTGTCGTTCTCATCACTGGAGCGATCACCGGCATTGGCCGGGCCACCGCGCTGGTCTTTGCCCGAGAGGGAGCCAAGCTCGTGGTGTCTGGTCGCCGCGCGGCCGAAGGTGCAAAGCTTGCGGAGGAGATCCGCGCGCTTGGCTCAGAAGCGGAATTCATCCAAACGGACGTCCGTCGCGAGGACGATGTACGCCGGCTGGTGGACGGGGCGGTGGCGCGGTTCGGACGGCTCGATATTGCCGTCAACAACGCCGGGACCGAAGGCACGCCCGGTCCGATTACTGAACAATCGCCCGAGTCCTATGCCGCCACGTTTGATACCAACGTCCTTGGCGTCCTGCTCAGCCTGAAACATGAGCTGCGCGTGATGTCGCAGCAGAAGAGCGGCAGCATCATTAATATCTCGTCCACCTTTGGACGAATCGGCGCGCCCGGCGCGTCTCTTTATGTCGCGAGCAAGCATGCCGTCGAAGGGTTAACCAAGTCGGCTGCGTTGGAAGGTGCCCCCTTTGGAATCCGCGTGAATATCGTTGCTCCGGGCCCCATTGAAACCGAAATGCTCAGTCGCTTCGCCGGCGGCTCGGACGACCGCAAGGCAGCTTTTGCTGCCGGGGTTCCGCTGAAGCGGCTCGGACACCCTGAGGAGATTGCCGAGACCATTGTCTTTGTCGCCTCCGAGAAGGCCTCCTTCATCAGCGGCGCATCCATTCCCGTCAACGGCGGCAAAGCCGCTCTTTAATGCTCAACGCATCAAAAAATATATACGTCGGGCAGCACAACAAGACCCTTCAAAATGGTTTTTGCCATTAACGTTTGGGGCGTCCTCTGCGCGATGAAGCACCAGATCGCCGACCATGCTCAAAAGCGGCGGAGGGGCCATCGTCGACACGTCGAGCACCTTTGGCCATGTCGACGCAGCCGAGGCCACGATCTATGTCGCCTCCAAGCAAGCCGTCGAGGGGCTGACCAAGTGTGTCGCCTTGGAATTCGCCAAGCAAAACATCCGCTTCAACACGGTTTCGCCCGCGGCGATCGCCACCTATATGATCGACCGCTTCGCGGGTCATGCATTGGCCCTAGGTTAGTCAGCTGCGAGCAAGCGGGCTTGTGTTTGGGGCGGGAGGTAAGATACAACTAGGGCGTGGCATCAGCGTTTTCTACGTTACCACCTGCGTTGAGAGGCGGCCGATAGGATGTCTGAAATGGACGGGTGAACATGGCGACACTACATTTGATGATTGGATTACCTGGCAGCGGAAAAACAACCTATGCCCGTCAGCTTGCAGGGGAGACAAATGCGCTCCTGCTGACCCTTGATGTTTGGCATTTGAAGCTGTTTGGTCATGATGTCGGGCACGAACATCACGATGAAAGACACCAGCGCATAGAAAAGATCATGTGGGACGTTGCAAAACATGTCTTGGAAATGGGCGGCGATGTAATACTTGATTATGGCTGTTGGGCGCGTGTTGAGCGTGATGATTACAGGAACAGGGCGAAAGAGCTGGGTGCAGATTTCAAACTGTATTATATGGATGTTCCGTATTCCGAATTATATCGCCGTTTGGAAGAACGAAATCGAAACCTCCCTGAAGGCGCTTTTGAAATTCCCAAGGCGGAAATGGATAAATATGTCACTATTTTCCAACCGCCGACCGGAGACGAGCTTGTATAGAGAGCTGCAAACCTAGCTCGATACTGCTAGTAAAACAGCGCGTTCGATTTGCTTCGCGAAGAGGCTGTTTTACCGCAGGGAGCGGACAAAGCGCAACCAATAGCGACAAAAGAGGATCGGATGATACGGGTCCGCCTAGAAGCAAACTCTAGAAGCCTCAGGCCGGTCAAGAAGGCGGGTCAACCGCGTTCGATCGGACGCCCATCGTTTCCGCTAAGGCGACTCGTTTCGTTAGTCGGATCAAGTGCCCTTCGGCTGAAAGGGCGTGCTCTACAGTGTCCACAAGCCGCGCAATCAAGAATGCCCCACGGCCTTCCTCTGCCAGGGGATCATCCGGCAGCCTTGGATCACCGCCCGGTGGTTGATAATTGCCGGCGTCGGTGACTTCGATTTGAATGGTCTCGTCTGTCCATTTCCACCGGCAAGCAATTTCAACTTCCGGGTGACCGACGCAGCCATGTTCGATGGCGTTGTTCAATGCCTCGGCTGCAGCAAGCTCTAACTCGAACCATGCCTTGGGTTGCAGACCGCGTGCCTGAAAGTATTCCTCCATCGCAGACAGCGTCGCGGCGACAAGTTGGAGATCCGGCTTTATCCGGCACTCCCTCATTTCTGAGTTGGACATGTCCGCGGTCATATCTCCGGTCGAAGAAGCGCCAGATGAAGAATTTGTCTTTGCAACAAATGCTTTACCGTCGCGTCAGGTTGGAGCACCTGGTACGCGGCGTGAACCCATTCGTCGGGTGAAGAGGGGTTGTGGCAGCCTTGGAGGTCGGCCCAGGAAAATACCCCGGGAGGGCTGCTGCGCAGGCGCTCAGCCGTCTCGCCAGACAGGTAAGCCCACTCATCGCCGGTGCGAGGGAGAATGCCAAACCAGCAGAAATTTCCCAATGCTACTTGTTTGAGCCACGGCCAACGGCGCAGCAGGAGAGGGCCGCGGCTACCGCCATCCAGCATCAGGTTCAATCCTTGATAGTTGATGATCTTTTTTGGTGTCCACTTCTGTCCCGGCCAGAATTTCGCGAACGGAGCAAGGAGTACCCAGAGGCCGAGCGCACTAAGCTTTCCCATCGCGGAGGTTTGCCTTTGATGCCTGGCCACTGTGCCAAGAATGAAATCTTCGTTGATATCGATGCGGCAGGCCCGGCGTATGTCCATCAGAATGCCACCTTGCGCGATCGCCTCATTGAGCCGGGTATTCGGTCCTAGATAGGTTCCCGGGAGCGCTACAGCGTTCTCTATTTCAACGTCATGATCCAGAACACTGCCTTCACCGACCACCGCGTACGGTCCAACCCGACAGCCTGCACCAATCTCTGTCCGGCTACCGATCCAGAATGGTGGATGCAAGCTCGCCCGGGAATGCACGCGGACATGAGGCCCGAGCCAACCGTCGGGCATGACCTCTGTGTCGACCGATACCGACGCCGCTTCGCGGTGCGTCAGCCAGAACCGCTGCATCTCAAGCCAGCCGGACAAAAGACTTTGAGGCTCTGGAATTCGGATCTCCTGCCGGTCCTCCTGGGGTAGTCGGTCCATCAGTATCGCTTCCGAAGGAGCATCGGCCTCAGTGCGAATCGCGGTAACTTTCGCTCTCCGGCTCCAATATCCGGCCGCAGAAAGATGATGTCGGATTTCGGCCGGTCGATCGGCGACGTAGATCCGGATTTCCTCTGCGCCCTGTCGAACAGATTCGTCGATCCAGTGATCGATCAGAGGCTGGTGGCCCACCGGCCATAGGACAAACGGCAGCGGATGCCGCCAGACCAAGTCAACCGCCGCGAAATCTGGGGCAAGCAAGGACAAAGTTTTCAACAGGCTCCCGTTCCCAAAAGGACGGCCGGAATCGTCTTCAAGAGCAGTCTGAAGTCCAGCCAACGACTCTCTGAACGGATGTACTGTATGTCTAGTCGTACCTGTCCCGTAAAATCGATCTTGCTGCGGCCGCCAACCTGCCAAAGGCAGGTCAGACCCGGCTTTAGGTTCAGGCGCTGAAGCTCCTCGACTTTGTATTCAGTTACCTCGCGCGGAAGCGCCGCACGCGGCCCGACAAGCGACATTTCTCCGCGGATCACATTCACCAATTGGGGCAATTCGTCGATTGAGAACTTCCTGATCCATTTGCCGATCCTGGTAATCCTCGGATCGTCCTTCAATTTGAACAGCCTGAACAGCTCACCGCCAGGTGTCTGATTTTGCCTCGAAAGTTTGTCCCTCGATGAATCCGCGTTGACGATCATAGAACGGAACTTCCACATGGAAAATGTGCGACCCTTTAGCCCAACGCGCGTTTGCTTGAAAAAAATCGGACCGCGATCTTCGCATTTGATCAGGATCGCAGTAATCAGAAAAACCGGCGATAAGAGAGCGAGCGCGCATCCGCCTATAACCAGATCAAGGATACGCTTGAGGGCCAGCGAGCCACCGACAACCGCCCGCCACAGCCCCAGCTTGATCGTTCGCCGCAACCGGATTCGCAGGTTTCCGGAAGTGGTAGCGACGTTGCTCCAGTATTCTACCAGTTTTGGGTGGTGGTCTTGGTTGCCGATTTTCCGGTCGTTCTTCTTTGATGGCGCACCGCCTCCAAACTCCGGAGTTTTATGTATGAAGCGTGACATGGCATTGAGAAAAAAAGCAACTTTTGTTTGCATTCAATATAGTAATTATATTAAAGATAGCAACAATGGAAACGATCGGTGCCGAAATCGATGGGACTACCCTCAAAATCTTTGTCAAAGTGGCTCGTCTCGGTGCGTCTACGGCGCGAGAGTTTAAAAGAGAATGTCAGAAGATTTGGACTTCCAAGATTAATGACGTTTGGGTGGACTTGAGTCAGGTTACTTTTCTGGATAGTTCAGGCATCGGAGCACTACTAAGCCTTTACAAACTGCTGCCGACACCGAATCCTGGCTTCAAACTTCTCCGTGTCCAACCGGGGGTCCAGGCGATGATTGAACTGCTGCGACTGCACCGGATTTTCGACGTCGAGGCATGAGCAACGTTTCATTCCGCAAGCAAGCCGATCTGAACTCACAGCTGGACGCACCCTTGACAAAAAAAATCGTACCACAGTCCTCTTGGAAGTAAGAATCAGGCAGTCCGCCAATCAGGAGATGGATCAGATCGATTTTAGAGCCGGGGCTACAACAGCCTCGGATAGCCGCTTGATATCCATGGTCACAAGGCAAACGTCGTCGGAGAATTCGATCCCCTTGGAGAACTGGCGGATTTCGCCAAGGAGTTCGGTCAGCATGCGAGCGGATGGCAAGCTGACGCGCTTACGCACGGCGGCCATCAAGCGCTCGCGACTGTAGATATCATCACCGGGTGCTGCTACTTCAAACAAGCCATCGGTGAAGAGCATGATAAAATCGTCCTCGGCCAGAGGACACTCGCAGTTCTGATATTGGGCGTCATTAAGCAAGCCGAGAGGCGGTCCGCCGTTGCCTTTCGCACTTATCGACTCAAGGTTGCCTCGGAGACGATGCAACAGCAATGGATCCGGGTGGGCTGCGTTCGCGAAGAGAATTCGCGAGCGCGCGGTATCCACCACGAGGTAAAAACCAGTGACAAACAGCGCGCCTTCGACGTGCTTTAAAATGGTCAACAAGCTGCGGTTCATTTTTGTAAGCATCGCGGCCGGGTTCGCGGCCGCAGCACTGAATTTTTCGACGAGTACGCTCACCATGGCGGTGATCAATGCGGCGCGGATTCCGTGACCCATCACATCGGCAATGAAAACGGCTACAGTGGTGTCTGAAAGACGGTTGACGGTAAAAAAATCTCCGCTGACCGCGCCCATTGGATAGTAGAAGCTCGAGAAGCTGATGGCGCTCTCCGCAGGCAAGACACTGCGAGGCATAGTGGGAAACTCTTGCGGCAAAAGAGACATTTGTAACTCGCCCGCCATTTTAAGATCCTCCTCCATCTGCTCGTTTTTCTCACGTAACTCCCGCGCCCCTTCCGCGACGCGTCGTTGAAGGCCGATGATACGTTCTGCGACCTGAATGCGCCCTTTCAGTTGCTCAGAGTCGAAAGGCTTGGTCATGAAATCATCTGCACCGGCGTCCATCGCTACGAGATAGTTGGCCTTACCGTCGAGCGAGGTGAGCAGAACAATGTAGGTGTAGTTTTCGCGTGGCACCTTGCGGACTTCGCGGCAGAGCGCCGGGCCGTCCATCCCTGGCATCAGCCAGTCTGAAATCAGAACGGAAAAATCGTCCCTTTGAAATGCCTCCAACGCCCTGAGACCGTTTTCGGCAGCCACCACCTCGTACCCCAGTTTCTTCAAGGCCGAGGCTAAGATGATGCGAGAAACATCGTCATCGTCGGCAATGAGGATTTTCAAAATGATGATTTTAGTTGGACTTGATCGAAGTTAAAATCTCGCCGGTTGAATCAAGCGTCTTCGGGAGCCTCAGCCGTGCATTCTATTATTTGTATATTTACTATAACACGAGATTCCAAAACTTCACGCGCGAAATTCTTCGGATCAGACCTCCGCATGAAGCCGGTAATTCGATCAGGCCAAAATTTCCTTTGGTCATTTGCATCTTGGCTCATGATCAATCCTTATGAACGGAAAAGAGGCACAGACTCTCCGACTCCATGAAATCGTCGTCTGGACCCCAGACGGGATGAAGGGCGAAGTTATCGCAAAGGACGGTTTCGGCGTCAAAATCTTCTGGGGAGACGGCCAGCTCGGATATTATCAATTTACCGATCTGCTCTCTCAAATTGAAAGGTTATCGTGAGTGAGGCACCGAGAATCGAGGATGTGAGGAAGAAACGGAACGGCGGCAAGCGACCAGTGGAGTCTGAAGCAAAATATTGACGCTCGTGAAAAAGCTAATTTTGGCTCTCAACTCTTGTCTGACCTTCGTAGTTCCAGCTTGCTGACTTCGGCCCGGTTTTCATTAATGGGATCTCTATCGTCACCAGGAACACATGGCAAACCGTTAGCACTCGAAGAATAAAGGAAAACAAGCTCATGGTTGCGCCCCTGCAGTTGACGCGCCAATGCCGTCATCGGATTGAGATGACCCGGCAGATTTAAACAAATAAAACCCAGTTTCATAAATAGTACGTTCTCCTAAGCATTGACCGGATGGTCTGATTACACGCTTTTTGTTAGGCGTACTAAAACCCGACATTTTGGAAACAGGCGTTCATTTGTCCCGGCTGCCGCAATCGCTGTCTGAAACGAGATAATCAATGCCAAGCGCCCTTGAATTGAGCCCGGAGGTCGGTCCTGTTTGAAACCTAACGGGCTAATTAGATGCTGTTGCGAATTTACTGCAAGCGCGTCCCGTAGGGACGACACCGATCGTAGCTTGGCACGAAGTGCCTGGCCCCGAAGGGGCAAAAGAGCTTAGCCCAGGGTTAACCTGGGTTAATTTCCCCTTGGCATTAGCCCTGAAGGGGCCGTCAGGTCCGGCGAAAATCGGCCCCGAACCTCTCAGCCGGATCGAGATTCTAGCCCCTTCAGGGCTCAACGTTTATTTTGGCTAACCCAGGGTAAACCCTGGGCTATGCTTTTTAGGCCACCTTGGGCCACAGATTGGAAAAGTCCAAACTCCAGTCCCAGGGTTGAAACCCTGGGCTTCTATGAAGCCGCCGACTTTGTCAAGACCCGCTGGAAAATTATTTCTTTTATTTTTGATTCATTTTGGCCGACATCTGACAACACTTCACCTGTTTGGCTTTGGTGCTTGATCT
>DATHPI010000453.1:0-4932 GCA_035484035.1 Chthoniobacterales bacterium | reverse complement strand
CATCTCACAAGATCTCCAGCAGAACGTCGACCGAAGTTGGGGTTTGATTATCATCCCCAACATCATTTGCGTTGGTGGAGCGTTTCTGGCCGGCTTTGGCGTCATGCATTCGATGGTCTTCAATCAAATTGGTGCCGTTTTCGCTCTCCTGAACGGTCTACTCCCTCTGCGCAAAGTCTCCGAAGCCCAGACGGAGAAGGACAAGACGCTCTATCTGACGGCCTAAAGGGCGTTCGGCGTTATTGGCTCTCCCAATCGTACTCGTTATCGTTCTTGATTTTCCGTCCTTCGGCGTATCCGCGTTGAAACGTTCGGCCTTGCGCATTTGGGCATGGGTCGAAACCGGTGGGGCGAATATATTTGGCAAGGCTAAACTGACAACTTCCTCTCCCCCACTGACAACCGGCAACTGACACTGATAACTCGCTGAGTGGCTATGATATTTTTACTAGCTTCGACCTTATACTTCGCCGAACAGAAAAAGAACTAGCTATCTCCTACCAATTGGATAGAGATATCGTGCGTTCCTCAAACATGCCAACTCCCTCCTTTCTCAACCTCCGACCTCTTCCGGTGATCGTTTTTGAACTGCCAAAACGCCAGAGCGCCTACCAGGCTTGCCGGATCAGCGTCCCAAAGGAGACGCACCGCTTATGAAAACCACAAAATGGCTCAATGCTTTCGCCCTCGGTCTAGCCGCTGTGGCGGTCGGGCTAGTGGCCTTTAAGAACTACAAGGGCGATAAGCTTGGTCAACTTCTCAATGTCTCCTACGATCCCACCCGGGAGGTCTACAAAGAGATCAACGCCAAGTTCATCGTCAAGTACGAGGCCGAAGTTGGTCACCGAGTGAGCATCGAGCAATCCCATGGGGGTTCGTCGCGACAGGCTCGAGCGGTGGCGGACGGATTGGCGGCTGATGTTGTCACCCTTGCCCTGCCGTCGGATATCGAAATCCTGTCCAAACGCGGGCTGATCGCCGAAGATTGGGCAAGCCGGTTTCCGAACCATTCACAGCCTTATTCTTCGACCATCGTTTTCGTGGTGAGGAAGACCAATCCGAAAAGGATCAAAGATTGGCCGGATCTGATAGGTCCTGACATCTCGATCGTCACGCCAGATCCCAAGACTTCCGGCAACGGGAAGCTGAGCTTCCTGGCTGCTTGGGGATCGGTTATTCGTCGGGGTGGAAGTGAGGATGAGGCCCGTGTTTTTGTCACCAAGCTCTACCAGCACGTGCTAAGTCTGGGTCAGGGCGCCCGCGATTCCAGTACCACGTTCGCCCTGGCTAAAGAAGGCGACGTGCATCTAACCTGGGAGAACGAGGCGCTGCGGGAAGTCGCGGAATCCAAGGGCGAACTGGAAGTTGTTTACCCGTCCGCGAGTATCCTGGCACAGCCCAGTGTCACCTGGGTCGATGTCAATGTGGAGAAGCATCAATCCGCGTCTGCTTCCAAGGCTTACCTGGCCTACCTTTTCACCGACGCGGCGCAAGAGATCTTTGCCAAAAACGGCTACCGGCCTATCCACGAGGCCATCTTGAAAAAGCATCAGGATCGTCTGCCGTCCATCGAACTCTTTCCGGTCACGCTGGTCGCCAAAAGCTGGGATGACGCACAAGCAAAATTCTTCAGCGAAAATGGGATTTTCGAGGTCATTCGCTCTGCCCAACCCAAATCAAATGAGCCTACCACTCAATCTACGCTTTAGTTATAATGCGGACACCGCGCGTCGCGATCTGGTGGCCGGGGCCACCGTCGCCGCGATTGCCATCCCGCAAGCCATGGCCTACGCGCTGATTGCCGGCGTCGATCCCCGATTCGGCCTTTACTCGGCCATCGTGGTTACCTTGATTGCTTCGATCTTCGGTTCGTCCTCCCACCTGATTAACGGACCGACAAACGCCATTTCGTTGGTGGTCTTTAGTTCCCTCAGCAGTTTCGACGCGCGCTTCGACGCCTACCAGGCGATGTTTCTCCTGGGGATCTTCGTCGGGGTCATCCAGATCTTGATCTCGGTCTTTAAATTAGGGGACTTGACCCGCTACATCTCCGAATCTGTTGTCCTCGGATTCATGGCGGGCGCAGGTCTTCTGGTGGCCATCGGGCAAGTCGGCAATTTCATCGGCGTAACCAAAGTCGGCGGTGCCGGCCATTCCGTGTTGGCGCGCCTTTGGGAAACACTGACCCAAAGCGGACCCTACAACCTCATAGCCATCGGTCTCGGCTTGGGTACCCTGGTAGCGGCACTGCTCCTGCGGAGGGTGATCAACAAATACAAGCTGCCGCAAATGGACATGCTGGTGGCGCTGATCGTCGCCTCGGCAGTGGCCACCTACTTTGGCTGGTCGATACCCAAGCCGGACGGCAAGGCGATTATTTCGGTGGTGGGGACTGTTCCCGCCGCCTTGCCCTCCTTCCACGTCCCGGAAATCAATTTCGAGTGGGTGACCCGTTTGGCGGGCAGTGCTCTGGCCATTTCCTTTCTGGGCTTGCTCGAAGCGCTGGCCGTCGCCAAATCGATCGCGACCCATACTCGCCAGCCTCTCGACTATAATCGCCAATGCATGGCCGAAGGTCTCGGCAATTTAGTCGGCGGCTTCTTCCAATCGTTGCCCGGTTCCGGCTCGCTTACTCGCTCAGCAATTAACTACCAGTCGGGTGCTATTACCCGGATGTCCGGTATCTACTCCAGTATCATCGTCGGCATCGCCGTTCTGGGGCTCGGGCCATATGCCCGCTTTATTCCCAAGTCGGCCTTGGCCGGGCTGCTCTTCATCACCGCTGCCAGGTTAATTGACTGGAAACGCCTTGCCTATGCCATCCGCGCCTCCCGCTTCGATGCGGCGCTGGTCTTCGTAACGGCCTTCGCGGCGATCTTCATTAGCGTCGAGGATTCCATCCTGATTGGTGTCGCCGTTTCTCTCCTTTTATTCGTTCCTCGCGTCTCCAAGTTAGGGATTCGGGAACTGATCGTCACGCCAGAGAGGGTGGTCCGTGAGCGTCAACCAGATGAACCGCGTTCGAACTCCCTGCTGATCTACGATCTGGAAGGCGAGCTCTTTTTCGGTGCGGCGCCAGAGTTGGATCACTACTTGGACGAAGTCAAGCAGGAGACCATCCGCACCGGCATCCAATGCGTTGTCCTCCGCTTGAGACGCACTCGTAACCCTGACGTGGTGGCCATCGAGCATCTGGAGCATTTCCTGCGAGACGCGGGGAAACGGGGCGTTGTCGTCTTCTTGGCTGGCGTTCGCGCTGATCTTGCAAAAATCCTGCGCAACGTTCGCTTCCAGGAGTGGCTGCCCGGCGACCGCATTTATGCGGAAAAAAATGAAGCGTACTCCGCCACCCTCAACGCCGTTCGCCACGCCTATCAACTTTTGAATCAAGACCACGAAGGAGAAGAAAAAGAAGCGGTCTATTACCTGGTTTAAGGTTGGTCGCAGACGGCTCAGCCTTAGTGTAGAGGATAAAAATGAACCTAACCGATGAGATCACCATTAGGGCGCCGCTCATTAAGATCTTCGGGGTAGCATCCAATCTGCCGCGTTGGCCTGAATTCCTTCCTCACTACCGTTACAACCGATTTATTTCGCAAACACCGTCTGGCGGGATCGTCCGGATGTCGTGCGTCAGTTCCCGGATGAAGGTGCGTTGGATTTCTGAGTTTCGAATCGATACCGAAAATCGGCAGTTACATTTTCACCATCGTCAATCGACGCTGAACGCCACCCGCGGCATGAAAGTCGTCTGGGAATTCGAAGAATTGCCCGGTGGCTTCGTCCACGTCAGTATCCACCACCGTCTCGACCTGAAGTGGCTGAAAATCGTATCAGCGCTTGCAGGTTGGTACGCGGGACGCTTCTTGATCCACGATATTGCGAAAAAAACCCTGGCCGGCCTGAAACGTAAAGTTGAAGCGCAGGAATACGTATCGGCGATTCCACTGCCCTGACAGCTAACAGGAGTTGCAGGAGTTCAGGAGTTCAGAATCCGGACCGGTGCGTAGAACCTCCGCTTCTGCAACTCCTGAACTCCTGCAACTCCTGAATCCTGTATTTACTCCGGAGCGCCTGCTTTCATGACATCAAAGGTTTCAAACAAAGGAACCAGATCGATCACTTCATTGGCCGCGCCCTTCAATCCGGTGCCGAGCGTCTGCGCGGTCGCGGCCACTTCGACACGTATTCCTCGACGCCGCAATTGGAGAGCCAGATGGGCAAAATCAGCATCGCCGGTCACCAGCACAACGACCTCGGGGCGCATCTCTACGGAAAGCTCCACCGCGTCGATCGCCATTAGCACGTCAACGTTTGCTTTGTAATGCTTGCCATCTCCCGGCGAGCCATCTTTGACCACCACCAGAAATCCATTGGAGCGAAGCCAATGCAGGAACTTGTTTTTCTTATCTCGTTCGATTTGCCACTCCGGGATTGGGGGAGGTAAACCGGCGTAAATGACCATCTCGATCAATTGCCGTCCCCGATCAGAACTCGCAAGATGATCACGAAGTTTTATCCAATCTAGTTTTCGACCGAGTGCTCGAACTGAACTGACGACATTGGATTCATCGACAAAGACCAAGACTCGCGCAGTTCGCACAGGATTAGAGTCCCCCGCAGCATTTCGTCGTTTCACCGATGAGACCGCAATCACTTCGACCCCGAGAGCGGATGTCCACAGCTGGCGCAAAAACGATCATCACTCTGAACCGGCTTGCCGCATTGCGTACAGAACCGCTTTGCCGTTTGTGGTTCTTTTTCGACCGATCCCATGCTCATATGCATATTGCCCATTCGCAGCTCCATCGGTCGCATGCTCCCCATCGGCTTCATTGGCTCCATCGGCCGCATCGGTTCCATCGGCTTCATGCCCTCCATGGGTTTCATGGGCTTCATTGCGAGGTTCTCATTCGACTTCTTAAGCTTCAG
>DATHPI010000452.1:0-32650 GCA_035484035.1 Chthoniobacterales bacterium | reverse complement strand
TCCGGGCAACATCCCTCAGGTAAACATCCGCGGGCGAGGGTTCCTGGAGTTAGCTCTAGAGAACGCCCCTCGATTTTTTTCGATGCTGCTTATTGTCCACGTGCTTGCTTTCTTCCTTCTGCTGTACGGAGCTCAACTCCTGAAAAAACTGGTGGATATGATTCCGGGTGTGTCAGAAAAACAAAACGTCGTCGAAATCGCGGCCGAGATCGAGCAAACCGCAGCGCGTTACTTTACTTCAGTCACGCTCATCAATGCCTGTGTCGGAGTGAGTGTTTGGATTTCCGTCGGATTGCTGGGGCTACCACATCCGTTGCTCTGGGGTGTGGCTGCCTTTCTGCTCCATTACATTCCCTTTGTGGGAGCAACGGGTGGTATACTGGCGATGGCGGTCGTTTCACTCATTCATTTTGATTCGGCCTGGTATGCCCTTTTACCGCCTTTGGCGTATGTCTTTTGCGCGATGATCGAGGGGAACCTGGCAACACCGCTGTTTCTCGGGCGCTGGTTGACTCTCAATCCGATCGCTATCCTGCTGACTTTTCTTCTTTGGTCCTACCTCTGGGGGGTGACCGGCACGCTACTCGCCGTTCCACTCCTCGCGACCTTCAAAATATTCTGCGATCGTATCCGGCCCCTGAAAAGGGTCGGCTCATTTCTGGGAAGCCCGTAGCGTATCGTGCTCGTGCTCCTCGTCGTCGTCGTCATCTATTGGGTATTGGGGAAGGCTGCTAAGAATGGAAGAGACAAGTAATATGCGTTTCAGATAAGGCCGATCTACTTTCTTTAGACGAATCAGATCAGGTACGCACTTTCATACTCTCAAAGATCACTATATTCAGAAACGAAAATCTCTGCTTTAAATATAAAGAAGGCGGCGAAGAGCGATCGGCTCGAAAATGTCGTGTTGCATCGGTCTTCAGATGTTTGACCGTCCTTTCATCGATGGAAATCGCTAAATCACCCGAGTATCTTGCCTGTCCTGATTGCGATGCCCTGTTCGTCGCACCCATGATTCGCGAGGGCGAGCGAGTGATTTGCCCTCGCTGTGGCGCGAATCTTTTTTCACGTCGTCCCAACTTTGTCCATCGCGCCTCGGCGTTCGTCCTTGCGGCAGCTTTCTTTTTCGTCCTGGCCAACGCCTTTCCGTTTCTCACCCTGCAAGCAGGCTATCGCCAAAGCTATATGCACCTCAGCGGCTGCGTTTCAGGACTGGAGGAGCAGGGATTCCCGGTGCTGGCCGCCATGGTCGGAGTCTTCACGCTAGTGGCCCCAACCTTGCTCATCGTAGCCTTGCTCTACGTGCTGGTGCCGCTTCTGCGCGAGAGAAGGTTGCCGTGGGCGCTGACGCTCTGTCGTACCATTCACGAAGCGCGGAGGTGGAACATGGTGGAAGTATTTTTGCTAGGAGTCCTGGTAAGTCTGCTCAAGCTCGGTAACCTGGCGACCCTGACCCTGGGCACCTCGTTTTGGGCCTTTGTCGGGTTGATCGTTTGCCTGGTTTCGGCCCTGGCGGCCATTGATCATGCAGAATTGTGGGAGCAACTGGAGGCAGCGCGGCCGTGACTGAGTTCGATCTCATTTCGGCCACGGAATACTCCATGGCGCGCTGCCATTCCTGTGGGCGGGTGGAGCCGGTTGACGCGGAGCATTGCCCGCGCTGCCACGCTCCGCTGCATTTGCGCAAGCCGGATTCTTTACAACGCACTGTAGCCCTGACCATCGGGGCGGTGATTCTTTATTTCCCGGCAAATCTCCTACCAGTGCTTCGGGTTGAGAGCACGTTGAGCGGCACCAAACAAAGCACGATTATCAGCGGTGTCGTCCAGTTTTGGCAGGAAGGCGATTACCCGGTTGCTCTCATTATTTTCATTGCCAGCGTGATGATCCCGGTGCTTAAGGTTCTCGCGATTCTTGTGCTCTGCCTGGGCGCGCGCTTCGGGTATCGGCCACGCGTGATGACCCAGCTCTACAGAATCACAGAATACATTGGGCGGTGGTCAATGGTGGATGTGTTCGTCGTGGCTATTCTAGTCGGCGTCGTCCAGCTTGGTTCGGTGATCACCATCAACGCGGGGGAAGGCGCTTTTGCGTTCGCGGGCGTAGTGGTGCTGACGATGCTGGCTTCGCATTCGTTCGACCCGCGGTTGATTTGGGACGCAGCCGCTAAGAATCGGCGGCGGTCTGGTCGAAGCCAGGAGGCAGCATGAGGGTCGCTACTCCAAATCCGCAGCCCGCAGTACCGCCGGAAGCCCCGGTGCGCCGCCCACGACGCCATGGAACCTTTTCTCCCATATGGATCATCCCGCTAGTCTCGGCGTTGTTCGGACTGTGGCTGGTCTGGCGTTATTACTCAGCCAAAGGACCGGAGATCACTGTGCGCTTCGAGAACGCCGAGGGAATTATCGCCGGGAAGACGCCGGTACTTTGCCGAAGCGTTCCGGTAGGCCTGGTCACTCAGATTGAGCTGGCGCACGATCTCAAAGGGGTGATCATCACCGTCGACATGAACCGTGATGCGGCTCAACTCCTGGCCGAAGACAGTCAAATTTGGGTCGTGAGAGCTCGGTATTCGGACGCCGGCATCTCGGGACTAAATACCCTCGTCTCTGGCAACTATCTGGGGCTGCAGCCGGGTGTCTCCAAAACTCAACGAAGGGATTTCATCGGCTTGGAAAACCCGCCGCCGACACCGCCCGGCGTTCCCGGTCTACGATTCAAACTGATCGCCGCGCAGGCGAGTGGCCTGGGGCCGGGGGCGTCAATTATCTACAAGGGTATCACTGTCGGATTGCTGGAGACACGTGTCTTCCACCCAGAGAGCGGAGAGGTGGAATTTAATGCTTTCATCAACGAGGATTACGCGCGGCTGGTGGACGAGCGAACTCTTTTTTATAGTACCGGGGGTCTGGACCTCAAAGTCGGTGCCGAAGGCGTCCAACTGGGCGGAGGCACACTGGCATCCATTCTGTCCGCCAGCGTCACCTTCACCGAGCCGGCGGAAAACCGTTTGCGGCCGAAAGCGCTCCAGGACGGTCAGGCTTTCGTTCTCTACGCCAGCCTGGACGAGGCACGCAAGCCCAAACTCAATCCCACTTTACCTTATCTGCTGCTTTTCCCCGGGAGCGTGCGCGGGCTGAACTCGGAAGCTTCCGTCGAGTTCCGCGGGATTCGCGTCGGCACTGTCGTCGGCGCGTCTTTCAAATACTTTCCAGGCGATCCGGAACATCGCGTGCCTGTGCTGATCAAAATCGATCCAAACCTCCTTCTGGATCAAAGTGAAAACAACACGAACACCGCCAATGCACAGGCTCTCATCGCGCAGAGCGTGCAAAAAGGTCTTCGCGCCAGCTTGAAAAGTGGGAGTCTACTGACTGGCCAGCTTTTCGTAGATCTCGATTTTCAAAAGGACGCAGCGCCGGCCACCGTGGCGACATTGGGAAACTACCAAGTGCTGCCGACCGTTCCAGCCGCCGGCTTGGACGAATTGGAGGAGAAAATTGCGGCGCTGCTCGACAAATTCAAAGCGCTGCCGGTGGAAAAGACAGTCAACAACGCCACTGACGCGCTCGCAGCTGTTAAGGACGCGGTAGCCAATCTCGACAAGCTCATGGGTCCCGACGGCGCGCTCAGTAAGACTCTGAAGAACGCCGAAAAAGTCACAGGCGAGTTGTCTGGAAACAAAGACATTGGCGCGACCTTGCACAATCTTAAAGAGACATCGGCGCAGCTGAACACGACCGTCGCCGCCCTCAGCGTGCAGTTCAAACAAGTAGGGCAAAACCTCACCGAGGCAAGCGACACGGTGAAACGGCAACCGTGGCGACTGATCTGGCCTTCGACTAAAAAATATAGTGCCGATAGCGATACTACGCCGGCGCCACCGGCCTCCACCCCATCACCGCGTAAAAAAGTGCACCAAAGACATCATTAAAGCGGCGTTTCTTAGAAGACATTAACTAGAAGAATGGGTGCCGCTAATTGTTAGTGTGTCGGCGCTCCGTCTCATAAGTAGGAGGCCAGCCCAGTATATCCCAAGCCAACGATTCATTTTACCAGGCCTTTCCTGGCGTCTTCTAAAGCGACTTGCGGGCTGGCCCGACCGTCAGTAGCAATCTCGAAAGCTGCTTTCATCGAGCCCCAGAACTTGCTCATCTCAGGAATATTGGGCATGACATCCCCGTTTTGACAGTTCTCATAAGTTGTCTTGATGAGAGGATCTTTAGCGCACATTTCATCGCATAGCGCTTTCAGGGCCGGGACACCTAACGGAGAATCGGCGTCCATGGCTTTCATGCCATCCACAGTGCAGACGTACTTCTCTAGAAAATCGACTGCTAGATCGGTGTTGGGCGTCGAACGATTGAGAAGAGCGGTTTGCACGCCTACATAAGGTCGACCAGGGTTGCCGCCTACTCCGGGAATTGCAGCAAGAGCAAAGTCGACGCCGCTCTTTCGGAGATTCGCCCAATCCCACGGTCCGTTTATCATCATCGCCAATTCGCCTCCGCTCATTTTCTGATCCATGATACTTTGTGTAACGCCTTTTGGCATCACGCCTTCCTTCATGAGATCGACGATCGCCTGGAGACCCTGGAGTGCTCCCGGGCTATCGATTCCGATGTCTTTCAAGTCATAACCATTGTCGGTCTTTTTGAATGAATAAGCTCCAGCGCTCGCGAGGAACGGCCAACTAAAATAGGGAGTGTTATAGTCCCACATGATCGCGATCACCTTCGGATTCTTCTCTTTGAGTTCTCTGTTGAATGCAGGTATCTCTGAGAGCTGACCCGGAGGTTTTCCAGTAACGAACTTTTTATTGTAGATTAGAGAGACTGCTTCCAGGGAAATCGGGTAACCCCAGATCTGT
This sequence comes from Chthoniobacterales bacterium, assembly GCA_035484035.1. Lineage (GTDB taxonomy): Bacteria > Verrucomicrobiota > Verrucomicrobiia > Chthoniobacterales > JAFAMB01 > JAFAMB01. The sequence goes on along the minus strand of DATHPI010000452.1, from coordinate 27,780 downwards.
TTATTATGGGTTACCGCGTCCCAAGACATCGGAAGGAAATTGGATTTGAATTCGTCTTTAATCTCCAGCGGTTTGATCAATCCAGCATCCGCCCATTCCCCGATCCGGTCGTGGGCCCAGAAGAAGATGTCCGGCCCTTTACCGCTTTGGGCGGCAGCCTGAAATTTCTCGTTGATTTGTTCCTGCGTTTCAACTTTTACGGTAGCTCCGACCTCCTTCTCAAAGACCTTACCGAGATCAACTAAAGCGTGGTAAGCCCGGTTATCGCTTATCCAGATCAAAAGTTCACCATTGGTCCATCCGAAACCCTTCGCGGCGGAAAAGCATAAAATAATCCCGAGAAAGAAAAACTTAATCATAATTTGGTGCATCGTCTCATAAGTAGGAGGCATACCGCCGGTCGGCAATTTTGCCGATTTCAAGGCGCGAGCGCCGGTCATACTTAAATCCGTGCGTGAGAAGCGAGCAACGCCGAAATCGGCAAAAGGGCCATCGCCCTTTGGCCCGGAAGGACGAAAGCTTCTGCAGTTTGGACAGTTGCAGGAGATCAGGTATCAGAAAATTTGCCCAGCGACGGCGCTTGAGGACTCAACCCATGGTTTCAACCCGGGACATTGCTCAACGTGTGAACAGAACACAGGCTGGAAGCCTATGCTACATTGGCCTTCTGGACTGTCGAGCGATCTCCCAGAGCCATCCCGGAAGCTATCGCCGTGCACCTGGAGTGACGACGCCACAGCGTTAATGTAGCATAGGCTTCCAGCCTGTGTTCCGTCGCACCGTTGAGCGGCGCTCGGGTGCAACGAGATGGCCGCGGGGTGCGGCGTGAGGAAGATCGGCCACCGGCAAATTGTGTATAAAGCTCAGGGGTTTGACCCCATAAGCGCTAAGATAATTCTGAGGCGCTTATGGCGGAAACCCTGGACTTCGATGGGCGTGCAGCTTGAGACCTGCTGTACGTCCAACTAGCTGTTATGAAGCGAATAACAGGCACAAGGGTTGCCAATCTCCCCGCGTATTTCCGGAATCGGAAAGCAAGTTTCATTTATATGCTCGGATAGTGCATCTTTATCAGACGTGAACGATCCGATCGGCAGCGCCAAAAGTCAGGAAAAGATCTTTAAGGTCGCTCTTCCGGTCAGCCTGGAAGCAGTCTTTCAAACCTCGCTTGGATTTGTTGACCAGATTATCGTTGGTACTCTCGGTGGAACCGCTGTTGCTGCGGTGGGACTTTGTAACAGCATTTCTTTCATCGTGATGCTCCTTTATTCGGCCATTGGAACAGGAGCCGGAGTTTTAGTGGCCCAAGCCTTTGGGCGAAACGATCTGAACGACGTTTCTAAGGTTGCTTCGCTCAGTTTAGTTTTGTCCGGCATTTTCGGCGTTTTCACGACACTGCCGCTCGTTCTTTATCCCGGGTTCGTTTTGAAATTAATCGGCGCGCCGGACGAACTGGTTGCGGCAGGCTCTGTCTATTTTCAGCTTTTTTCTGCGGCGGCTCCCTTGATTGTCATGAGTGCTGTCATCACAGCGACCTTTCGGTCGTTGAACGATTCAAAGACACCAATGTTTGTCACCATGGGGGCAGTCGGCCTAAATACCGTTCTCGGCCTGTTCCTCGTTTTCGGACTGGGACCTTTTCCCAAATTGGGGGTGATTGGTGCAGGCGTGGCTACCCTGGTTGCGCAACTTTCTCGCTTCTTAACATTACTGGTATGCCTCTACCGCAAGGAAAAAGGCTTGAGGTGGCATTGGCCGCTGCCCGGAACGGGCGTCGCCAAGGTTTTTCGCCCTCTTTTGGAAATTACTTATCCGATCGCCATCAGTGAACTTCTCTGGGGAACCAGTACTTTTGTTTACACCATCATCTTGACCCGACTTAGCGTCGCCGGGTTGACGGCAAGTCAGATTGTCATGACGATTGAAAACCTTTTTATCGTTGCCGCGTCAGGCCTCGCGCCGGCCGCAGTGGCTTCCATCGGGCAAGCTTTAGGGGACGATTCTCTGAAAGAGGCCAAACGGCACGCCAACGCGGCGCTCAGACTGGGATTGATTGCCGGCCTTATATTTACTGTTCTCCTTTTCGGGAGCAGCTTCCTGGTTCCCTTTATCTATCCGAACGTCGGCAAGGAAGTTTTGCACTTCACTTTCTGGGGCTTGATCATCGCGGCCTGCGTGCAGCCTGCGAAGGTGTTAAATAGCATACTTGGAAATGGCATACTACCTAGTGGGGGAGACACTAAGTACATCCTGATTGGCCATGTAATCGGGAGCTACGCGATCGGCGTACCGGCCGCCATCTTTTCATCGTTCGTCCTGCACTTTTCTGTCTGGGGCGTCTTCGGATCAAGAGCTCTGGAGGAAGTGCTCAAAGCAATTTTCTTCTTCAGGCGCTACAAAACACCGGCCTGGTATAAAAAGTCAGTGGACGAACTAGCAAATGCGGTAGCTAAATAGATTTCAAATACGCCCGGTGTTCTGTTTTATTTTTCCGCGCGCGTCTCGATCTCCTCGTTTACTTTCGGAACCAGGGACGCGATCCCTCGAATCGCCTGCTCGATATTGGTGTAAAGAGCGCTTCCGGAGGACTCCTTAATTCTTCTTATCCAGCGCGAAGCTCCTTCGGTCGGCAGGCTCCAAAGGCCCAGAAGAATCCGGGCATCGGGAACTTCCAGGGCAATCGAATTGGCCATTTTCCCCACAGTGTTGACGGATCTTGACTCGATCGCTGAGAGTAAAATCCAGGTTGATTTCAATTCCTTCAGCCGCGCTACTTTCTCGGCGCGCAGGGTTCTCCAAGAAAGCAAATGGGTGCCGATCCCTTCGACCGCCAGCAAGCGCGCTATAACGCTCCCTACAATTTCGTCACCTTCTCCCATAAAAGGCATGATCGTGATTCCGGGCTGTCCAGATGTCGACTGTTCAGATGATTGCTCCAACTCTGTCGGGATCTCCACAGTCATTTCCTCGATCAACTCGCGCAGTTGCGCATAAATTCGAGACTTTGTTGCACCGCCACCCGCACCAGGATAAAGATCGTTTTCGATCGCCCGGAGGGTAGGTAAAATCAATTCTTCGACAATTTGGATTGAAAGCTGCATCGCTGCTAATTCCTGCAGCAACGCCCTGGCTTCCGGAAGACGGCCTTCCGTAAGGAATCGAATTAATTTTGTTTCGGCGGAAGTGGGCGGCTCAGCGGCAAGCAAAACACTGCAAATATAAAAGGCGGGAAAATAACGACCCAACACCACCAGGCAAGCAGTCAATGGGGTAGCAAGCAACAGCCCGATTGGCCCCCAAAGCCAAGTCCAGAAGAGAGCGGAAACGATAATCGCGAGCGGCGACATTCCAGTGCTCCCGCCTAAAACAAAAGGTTCCACAACATTATTGGTAATCACTTCCAAAACCCCGTAAAGAGCCAGAGTCAGTACCGGTTCTCTCCAACCAGCCGAGATGGCAATCGATAGAACCACCGGGAAAAAGGCCGATATCCAGAGACCGACGTAAGGCAAAAATCGCAAGACCAGGGTCAGAACAGCCCAGAGAAAGGCGTTTGGAATGCCTATTAGGAAAAGCCCAATCCCGAGCAAGATGGCAAACCCGGTGTTTACCATCAACTGTCCAACGAGAAAGCCGCTTAATCTGGATCCAGCTTCATCGACAGCGAGTGTTGTGGTGGCGATGCGTGAGTGCCCGATCAATCGAAGAAATCGCAGGCGGAATCGTTTTCGCTCCAAAAGCAGGAAAACGACGAGCACGACGACGACCGCAAATTCTCCGACCGGACCCAGCACGGGCGTCAGGCTATTTTTCACTAGTGAAAACACGCTGTCCGTAGCACTAACAACTTCGACTTTGGTTGGCTCCAGCTTTTGAGCGCCACCGGCGGATTCTGAGACTTTGCCGAGATCGGCAATCATTGAGCCAATGTTGGTAAAAGCCAGATTCAGTGGGCCGGGTGGCCCCTTTTGAATGGCCACCCACTTGGCATGAATGTTGTCGCGGTACTTCGGCAAAGAGTTTACTAAATCCAGGCCCTGGAGGGAAAGCGTTGAGCAAAGCCCCCCAATCAGGAAAAAGGCAACTGCGACAACGCTCAAAACGGCTACCGCACGTGGAAAATGCCACCGTTCCAAGCGAGAAACGACCGGGGCTAGCAAAAAACTGATTAGAATCGCCAGAATCAGCGGGAGCAAAAATTCCTTCGCCCAGGCAAAAGCCGCGAGTATGAGTACAAGATAAGCAACGTCGACTAGTTTACGAACGTTGATCGGCTTTTCAGATGTGAGGTTGTTCATGAGACATCCGAAAAGCGCTCCTTTCCGGCCAAACTTCCGCCGGACAATCGCACGAATCTTCGACAAAGCAGAACGGATTCGTGCGATGGGCGCACTTAAACTCCTATGTGCGCTGCAAATCGCTGGACCTCAGTTTGTTTTGTCCGACCTACTATACACCTGCTTGGCTCGATCGGTAAATACCCGTCTCTAAGCACCTCATTTTAAGGCACTTACTGCACCCGGACGGGCTCGAACCGCCAACCTACAGTTCCGTAGACTGTCGCTCTATCCAGTTGAGCTACGGGTGCTTTCTATTGCGGACATGGACCATAGGATACAACCGGATTTTGGCAAGGCTAAAATCCAAGGATTGGTCGAAGAGCCGGCTTTAGAGGAAGGTTATCCACAAGATCGTCCCGGGCCTTGAGCTTGCTTTACCAATGCGGTTTCCCGTACGAGGTAGTGATCAGTAGTTCCGATTCATATGCCTGATGCCAAACAGTCGAGTTTTCCAGAAAGCGATCCCCTCCCGCTTGGGAAGCCAGAACTCTCGTCATGCAGGGCCTCGATCAAAAGTTCACTCTTTCAGGCGGCGCGGCAATGGGTCAAGGCAGCCATCCTCAGTGCCGCCGCTTTTCTGCTTTGCCAATGTCATCGGCAACCGTCGGTGTCGTCGCCAACACCCACGCCAACACCCGCATCTACAGCGACACCAATACCGAGTGCGAGCCCATCGGCGACGCCAACTGTGACCCCCACACCGGTACCGACAGCGACACCTCCCCCGGCGCAGCCCACCCCAACCCCGACACCTGATCCTTTTAAAGAGGGCATCCAACACTTGCTAGAGGCTTCCAAGAACGGATTCCTCGAATTGCGGGGGAAACTCAAACGGACGGAGAATGGCTCAGGTCTTGATCCACTCTTCCGGGTTAGAAAAATCTATGAAGGAACCTTTCTCCTTGGTGAGGCAACGTCGGCAGAACTTGAAGAGGTCTATTACAAAGCCGGCCCACAGCCGGTCTACAACTATCATCTGTACTACCAGGCGCCCCCAATCAGAGGTCCCGTCGAAAGATATGATGATCTGCGGCTCAATTTAAATCGGGTGCTGGAAGGTTTTACACATACCTTCGGCTATCGGTACGATGCCTGGACGCGAGATGATCTTCTGAAGACCGCCATCTTGCTCAGCAGCCAAGATGTCGTCGGCTCCTCCGAAATTCAGATTCACGCGGCATTCTTATCATCTCCATGGTGAATTATACGAAGTAGGTGATGCGTAAGTGTGCTAGATTTCGGCTTACAAGGCATCTGCTTGAGTGCGGCGCCACCGGGCTGAACGCCGTATAAAAAGGTGAAAGTTACGAAAAAGGGCGAAGCACAACAACCGCGAAAAAACGGAGTGAGAGAGCCGCGGGAGTACTTCACCGCTGACGTAAGGACCGCGCCGATCGACGTCAAAACCAACAGGAAGTATCTCCGAATGGTTCTCTGGGCGTGTTTGAGCGCCGCTTTTCTCGGCTTCGGAACCCTCGCAAGCGGGCTACTTTCGCAACAAGAAGACGTCGGCACGGCGATCGTTCTTTTTCTGGGAGGACTCGGAGGAGCCGCTGGTTGCATTTTCTTTTTCTACCTATTCCTACGGGAAATATCTCCCAAGGCCCGGGGTCCTTTCATTTCGACGCTGCAGTAAGAAGTGTCAGTGTCGGAGTCAATACCAGCGGGAAAAGACCGCTTGCACGGGGCACGATCGATCTCTCATCGTCGTTCTCGTTTTCGTCTTGCCTTCTCTTCTCGGACAACACGGCAAAGACCTCAATGAAAGAACGCTCCCGTGAAATATCCGAGAGGAGATTGGAGAGCGTGGACGAAGCGGTCGTGAGCCGTACAAGTGGTCCTTTCCCCGCTGACAACTGACAACTGACACTGACAACTGGCCCGCGTTGTTTTCTTTCCCTTACCGGCCACGGCTGTTAGGATCCGCGCACTGACACTGGCTCCTGAAAAAATGCATTCTCCGCAACACAGGGCCGAACGGAAGGCCCAGAGATCGACTCGACGCCAATTGGACGGACTAGTGGTCAACATCGAACTGACGTTAGTCAGCATCATTCAGGGAGTGGCGTTATCCGTTCTGACGGAGAGCTCCCGGGCGCCCATTGGTGATCTCCGTTTCGATCAATGGCCGTACGTAGCCAACGGTTTGCTGGTGATCTTGTTGTTTTGGTCCAGGTCCATAACGCACACCCTGACCTTAATTCGTTGGCCGTTGGAATTCGCTCACAACTTCCTTTACATCACCTGCACCCTTATCGAAGCGATCACTTTCACTGATCTGACCGATCCGATCCGATGGTACGCCTTAATCGCTACGTTCAGCATGGCGGTATGGATATTGTTCCGCACCGATATGCGTCTGATCCGCCAGCGGCAAGCCGAGGCGGTCGGACCTGCAGAAGAGGAGCTGTACGCCATTGTTTACCGCGATCAGAACATGAACATTTTCTTACTCGTGCCCGGCATTATTCTGTTCAATTGGTCAGCCGTTCTTTGTATTTATTTCTGGCCGGAAACCTTCATCCGAGGGAGTGGTCATCTGGTGTTTGCGCTGGTTCAAACCGTCACGTTGCTGGGGTATCTCATCTATGTCGTCCGGTTCTTTGGGAAGGTTGCTCCGATTATTCTGAGAGCGAATCAGGAAGAGTCGGTTGAATAGAGGGCGTTTTTCTTAGAGACCGAGAGAATTGCGATACCGCACGAGCAAAAAAGGAGGAGTGGCCTGTATCCAGACGGAGAGTTCAGGCGTAATAGATTTGAACAAACCGATTTTACCCTTCGAATCTCAATGATTGATGAATTCCTTCAGGAACGCGCAGAGATGTACGTACTGGGCGCCCTGTCGCCGCTGGAACGGGAGCATTTTGAATTGGTGCTCGAATTCCACGATGAACTAAGGCATTTTTTGAAGGGTTTGGCTGACGCCGGCGCCGCTGTCCTGCTCGCCGGGTTGCGACCAGCTGAACCCGGACCTTCGCCTGGATTCAAGGCCCGGGTTTTGGGGATGATCCAAGAGCGTTCCCAACAAGTGACCTCGGCTGGGTTGGTGGTTTGCAATCTGGACGGCCTCGTGCAATGGATTAATCCCGCCTTCATCGAAATGTGTGGGTATTCGCTCCCGGAACTGCACGGGAAAAGACTCGGCCCAATCTTACAGGGCGAGAAAACTGATCCAGCAACAGCGGCACGAATGCGCCGCGCGGTGCGAGAACACCGCCCGTGCCAGGAAACGATTCTGAACTATAGCAAGAACGGCGAGCCCTATTGGGTCCAGATCGCGTTGACTCCAATTTTGAACGGAGTGGGCCAGCCGCACTGGCTGGTTGCCCGCGAACACAAACTGGAGGCCCCCATCCCGGCGTAAGCTACCTGAGCAAACCTTAGAAACCGTCTGTTGCCCGCAGCAGTGGCTACAATTCCGGGCTGATGACCTCTCGCAACTTCGTTAGCCCGCGGCGGATCCGCGTCTTAATCGTCCCGAGCGGCACGCTCAGATGCTCTGCGATTTCCGTGTGGGTCATCGAAGAAAAGAAAGCGAGTTCGATGACCTGGCGCTGGTCCGGCGAAAGATCCTCCATCGCTTTGCGCACCAATTTGGATGTCTCCGTCGACACGACCGCATCGAATGAACTCTGGTCGTCGAATCGCTCAAGATTTTCAGCCTCGCGTTGTGCGCTCTCCTGCAACCGGATGCGGCGCTGCGTCGAACGTAGTCGGTCGATGGCCTTATTGCGCGTGAGAGTGACCGCCCAGGTCAACGGCTTGCCGATGGCGGGATTGTAAAGCGGCGCCTTTTCCCAGATCTGAATGAAGACATCCTGCAGCGCCTCCTCGGCAGCCACCTGATTATTCAGCACCCGATAAGCCGTGGCAAACAAAGGGCCCGAAAACCGATCGTAGAGCTCCTCGAAACTCCCTCGATCGCCCTGACCGATCCGTTTCAAAAGCTCGATTTCGGCTTCGAGTTCTTTTCTATGATCAGGTTCCATAAAAGAGGTGTGCCCTGAAGGATACTCGCGACCAGCCCACGATGCGAAGCGGTTTCTCGGGCGAGGGAAGTTCTCAATGCCAGTTGCGGGGGAGTTGTCAGTGTCAGTTGCCAGTTGTCAGTGGGGAAAGGGGCTTCGGCGTTGGACGGACGCCAGATATCGGCAAAGTTGCGGCGGAGTTATTTAGAGAGACAGAGAGGCGCCGATGAACGACGCTAACGCTTGGACACAACGCTGAACCCGCCTCTGTCCCCCACTGACAACTGACTACTGACACTGACAACTTCCTTAAACGCCCGTCCGTGCTGGTCACCGGAGCCACCGGATACATCGGCGGCCGGCTGGTTCCCAGACTGCTTGAATCGGGTGCCAGCGTGCGGTGCCTGGTGCGCGAGGCCTCGCGATTGGAGGGAAGGCTGTGGTGGGGCGATGTCGATGTGGTAGTGGGCGATGTCCTCCGGCCAGATTCGCTCCAGAATGCGATGGCCGGGATCGATGTTGCCTATTACTTGGTGCACAGCCTCGGAGCGGGTTCCGATTTTTCCGAACGCGACGTGAAGGCGGCCCGCCATTTCGGAATCGCCGCAAAAAAGGCAGGAATCGAGCGCATCATCTATCTGGGAGGCTTGGGCAAACCTGGCAAGGCCCTTTCGGAGCACCTTCGTTCCCGCCATCAGACAGGCGATGCGCTGAGGGAAAGCGGCGTGCCGGTGACTGAGTTTCGCGCTGGTGTCATCGTCGGTTCCGGGAGTGTTTCCTTTGAGATGATCCGCTACCTCACCGAGCGGGTGCCTCTGATGATTTGCCCGCGCTGGGTTTATACCCGCATCCAGCCTATCGCTGTCCGCAACGTGCTGGAGTATCTTATCAAGGCACTCCGCGTCCCTGCCAGCGCAGGGAAAACGATCGAGATCGGAGGTGCGGATGTGATCACTTACGGCCAAATGCTGACCTTCTACGCCGAAGTCCGCGGGCTGCGGCGTTGGCTCGTGCCCGTGCCGGTCCTGACGCCCAAGCTTTCCTCGTACTGGGTTCACTTTGTGACACCGATTCCCGCGACTATTGCCAGGCCGTTGATCGCCGGCCTGCGCAATGAGATCATCGTACACGACGATCTCGCTCGACGTCTTTTCCCTGAGATCCAGCCGCTGGATTACCGGGCTGCGGTGAAGATCGCACTGGATAAGCTCCGCGCCGACAAAGTCGAGACCTCCTGGAGCGATGCGCTTTCCACAAGCCAGCTGGATGCAACCTCGGTCACGCTGACCACGCACGAAGGCATGATCATGGAGCACCGTCAGATGGTGGTCGATGCACCGTTGGAGGCGATTTTTAAGGCTTTTACCGGCTTGGGCGGAAGGCGTGGCTGGCTCTACATGAATTGGGCGTGGCATGTCCGCGGCGCCCTCGATCGCCTCTGCGGTGGAGTAGGCCTCCGGCGCGGGCGACGTTACGCCGACTCGGTGCGCGTGGGAGAAGCGCTTGATTTCTGGCGAGTGGAAGCTGTGGAGCCAAACCACCTGATGCGCCTGCGTGCGGAGATGAAGCTGCCGGGGAAGGCGTGGCTGCAATTCGAAGTTAAATCCCAGGACCGCGACAGCCGCGCCCTTCTCGACCAAACCGCTTTTTTCGCGCCCAAGGGACTCTTAGGACTTGTTTATTGGTACGCGCTTTACCCGATCCATAGCATGATCTTCGGAGGCATGATCCAAAAACTCGCCCGGCGGGCCGCAGAAATCGCGGCCGACGCCAAAACGTAGGAAGCGCTTAAAAGTCGACGAGATTCGCCCCCCGCGAACCACCCGCCTCCTTAGTTACCTCTCAAAATCTCAAAAGATCGAACCGAGGACGACGACGACCACGAGGCCGATTTACCGTTCTCTCATCAAATCGTTCTGATCTGTCTGCGGATCATTCCCATCGCTCCACTAACTGCTTCCGGCACTCGTGAAAGTTCCACGCCTGGACCATTTCAAGGAACTGTCGCGGATTGTGACTGGCTGAAATCAATTCTTCGAGTTTCCGTGGACTCGCGTGGCTGATCGGTGAGCAATACGGGCAAGCTATGGTCTTCGTGAACATCTCATCTTCGGTCAGGCCATCGAAGGAAAAATCTTTCATACGGATGTGATACATCTCCATAGAAACCATCATGACGAATCTGTTCATTGTCCGGGGAAGTGACTGACTTTACCCCGAACTTTGGAAGCGCTACAAACTTATTGCGCCTTCAAGGTGGCTGTGACGATAATTTCCGTATTAATGGTATTTGCTTCCAAAAAAATGCGAAGGACTGATTGCACAAATGGAGGAATGCTAGGGCCGATCAACGCTCGATTCGAAGTTTTAAATCCCAGGACCACGACAGCCGCGCGTTTCTCGACCAAACCGCTTTTTTCGCGCCCAAGGGACTCTTAGGATTTGCTTATTGGTACGCGCTTTACCCGATCCATAGCATGATCTTCGGAAGCATGATCCAAAAACTCGCCCGGCGGGCCGCAGCCCTTCGCCGACACGCCGACACGATTCCCCTACCCTCCCACCATCAAGCGAACAATTTCATCCGGATTGGTTTCCGCGGTCCGCACTTCGCCTACTTTCGTGCCCCTGCGGAGCACCATAATCCGGTCACTGACCTGAAAGATATCGAGCAAATTATGCGAAATAAAAATGATGCCCACCCCGCTCCGTTTCAAGTTAGTGATGAGCTCCATCACCTTTCTTTGCTCGGGCACTCCAAGTGCCGCCGTAGGTTCATCCATGATCAACACGCGGGCTTTCCAATGAATGGCGCGGCCGATAGCCACCGATTGGCGTTGGCCGCCTGAGAGCGAACGGATCGGAATTGAGAGCCGATGGATGTGAATGTCAAGCGCCCGCAGCGTTTTCTCCGCCTCCTCACGCATCAGACGGCGGTCCACGACCGGCAATCCAAAGACCCTGCGTACCGGCTCCCGCCCCAAAAAGACATTTGCGCCTACATCTAAATTGTCGGCGAGCGCCAGATCCTGGTAAATCGTCTCGATTCCGCAATCGCGTGCCTGGTGAGGGTTATCGAATTTTGTTTCTTTTCCCTCATATCGTAAGCTGCCTCCGTCGGAATGATGGACTCCGGAAATGATTTTGATCAGGGTCGACTTACCCGCTCCATTGTCTCCGGCCAGGGCCAGAACTTCGCCCGGATGAAGGGTCAACGAGACCTCTTTCAATGCGTGGACGCCGCCGAATCGTTTGGACACATTATCAGCCTCCAGCAGTGGCACGGATGCAGGCACGCTATCCATTCGCACCATCCTTTCCAACTTGCTTCTGAATTTGATCAACCAGCACAGAAATGATGATCACGACCCCAACCGCGACAAACTGCCAAAATGGTTCGACGTCCACAAAAACGAGTCCGTATTGAATCACGGCAATGATCAGAGCGCCGATCACAGTCCCGATGACCGTGCCGGAACCGCCAAAAAGGCTAGCTCCCCCGATGACGACAGCTGCGATGCTGTCGAGCAACACCGGTTCGCCGGCCTGAGCAGCGCCGGCGGAAAATTTGGCCGTGTAAAGAATTCCTGCGCATCCCGCGGTCAACGAAGAAAGAATGTAAAGAGCGATGGTATTGTTCCGAACATTGATCCCGGCCCTTAAAGCGGCATTCACGTTGCCGCCAATCGCATAGATATGCTGCCCATATCGCGTTTGAGACAACAGATAATGCGTCACCAGGAGGATGACAATGGTGAGAAGTACCAGATTGGGAAAACCCGCGATCTCGCCGTTACCGAGTGCACCTAGAAGTCCACCGTGAACAGGAACGGTGGTACCCCTGGCCAACAAGAATGCCACTCCTCGGGCCACGCCGTACATCCCGAGCGTCCCGATGAAAGGAGGGACTCGGAGATCGGCAATGAGTAACCCGTTGATCACTCCAGGCACTACGGCGATCCCCAGGCCGGCCAACACCGCGATCGCCAGGCTCACAACCGGATTGCCAAATTGGGTGCTCCAGTTAAAGACGTGGGCGGTCACCACCGCAGAAAGGCCCATGGTAAACCCCACCGACAAATCGATTCCCCCTGAAATGATGACGAAAGTCTGGCCAAGACCCAGCAAGAGAGGAGTAACAGTGAAGATCGCGATGGATTTGACGTTAAACGGATTAAATAAAAACGTGTTGTTATATGCGAGATGAGCCCAGATCTCGAAAGTGACCAAAAGAATCCCCAGGAAAAGCCACGCTCGGAACGTCGCTAAAAAATCCAGCCACCGATTCTGTTTGGTCGCGTCGGGCACTGCTTCTGTGGTTGTCGCTAAAATGGGAGAAAGAGAAAGCGTGGACAAAAAGGAATCTGGCCGCGCTTTGCAAACCGCCGCCAGATTCCATTCATCGGGGGGTCGGACTAATCCGAATAGATAAAGCGCTTCACGTTGGGATCATCCACGTTGTCTTTGTCAATGACGGTAAAGCCGGTTCCGATCAACGTCGGAATCGATTGACCGGTCAAATGCGCATAAGCCGCCACCACCCCAAAATAACCGATCTCGGCCGGATGCTGAGCGATGGCAATGTCCACGTTCCCAGCCTTGATCTCGCCCACAATGGAAGTAGGTGCGTCAAAAGCCACCACTTTCACCTTCCCAGTCCCTCCGCTCTGCTTGACTCCGTTTGCCGCACCCATGGCGGAAAAAAGATTGGCGCCAAAGACACCGCTAATGTCTGAATTACGGGCGTAAACCGATTGAAACTGGGAAGCCGCCTTATTCGCATCATCCTCATTAAACTGCGTTTCCAAGACGGTAATATTCGGATGCTTTTTCATTTCATTTTTGAAGCCTTCCTCCCGTTGATCGGTCGTTGAAACGCCGGGCCTCACATTTGAAACGTAAACCTTCCCCTTATCTCCAATGGCTTTGGCTAGAGCGCGCGCGGCAATCTCGCCACCCAGAATGTTGTCAGAGGCAATGTAAGAGAGTGGAAAATCAGCGTCGCCGCTCCCGGTCTGGTAATGACCGTCCCCAATGAAGGTGTCCACCGTGATAACAGGGATACCTGCATCAACAGCCTTCTTGAGAGATTCGACTAACTGAACTTTATCGGTCGGAGCAATCAAAATGGCATCCGGTTTCCGGCCGATGATCGCGTTCAATACCGGGACTTGCGTCACGGGGTTAAAGTCGGCGGCCCCTTGAAACACAAGGTCGACGCCCAGGGCTTTAGCGGCCGCTGCAGCACCCTTGTGCATCGTGATATAGAAGGCATCGGTCGTGAGCCCGGGAATGAGGGCAATGGTGAATTTTTTATCGGCGGCGGAAGCCACGTCGATCATCGACGGGGCGACCAGACCGAAGGCGGCGAGTGCAGTAAAGGCAAGGATCCAACGTTTCATGCTTAGGGGGTCTAGTGGGGGTTAATACGATTCTGCTCAGGGAAACAGAGGTCACCGAGAGGAGACGAACTTAGGATGCTTTGAATTGTGACGTCAAGACCCTCTCACCACATTCTGACGGCCTGACCGGTACATTCCAGAACCGCCTGCCATAAATCCCCGGATGGATCGACTCTACGCCGGCCTTGGGTGACAAGCTCAAATGGAATGTGAACAAAGGTGCTGTGCCATTGGCCGATCAACATGCCCGTTTTTCCGGCCATGGCGGCGTGTACGGCGTTTTGGGCTAGCCGCAGGCAATAGACGTTATCCTGTGCAGACGCCGGCACGCTGCGGATGCTGTAGCTTGGATCGATATATTTCAGGTTCACCTCGATCCGTCGTTTCTTGAAAAAATCAGAAATCTTGTCCTTCAAAAACTCACCGATATTCCCGAGCCTGGTGTTGCCGGAGGCGTCTGTTTCCGACGAGCTCTTATTCATTAGATCCTGGCCGGCGCCCTCGGCCACCACGATCACCGCGTGCCTTCGCTTGGCCAGTCTGTACCTGAGTGTCTCGAGGAGGCCGGAAGGGCCATCGAGAGCAAATGGCACCTCGGGAATAAGACAATAATTGACGTGTTGCCCCGCCAGAGCCGCGTAACAGGAAATGAAGCCCGAGTGACGACCCATCAATTTGACCAGACCAACCCCATTCATGGCCCCGACCGCCTCCACATGGGCGCAGGCCACCGCTTTCACCGCCTCGGCAAACGCGGTGTCAAATCCAAAGCTTTTGTCGAGGTACATGATGTCGTTATCGATAGTCTTGGGAATCCCAATTACGCATTTCTTGCCGCCTCGTCGGCGGATTTCCGCATTGATCTTCTCGCCTCCCCGCAACGTGCCATCCCCTCCAACGATGAACAGCAAATCCACGCCCAACTCCTCCAAATGATCCACCATTTCAACCGGATCCTGGGGACCACGGGAACTCCCAAGGATAGTTCCGCCAAAGGTGTGAATCGTCGAAACAGATTCGGGCCGCAACGCCAAAGGAACATGCCCCTGCCGCGGGATCAGTCCTTCGTAGCCGTAGCGGAGACCGAATATTCGGGTGACGCCGTATCGGTGGAAAAGCTCCATCACCACACCCCGGATGATATCGTTTAAACCCGGACAGAGGCCCCCGCAGGTCACGATCGCTGCGGAGGTTTTTCCCGGATCAAAAAAAATCTTCTCCCGGGGTCCGGCCATTTCAAAACTGAGCGGACTCAACCCCCGTTCGAACGTATCTCGCACACCCTCCATCGAATCGTCGTAGATGACGCGATGCTCGTCCGTTCTAAACCCGTCTATTTCAGCATGCCGGTGCCGCAAAGGCGAAAAAAAATGGCATTCCCCTAGTGATTCAATGATCGCTTCCATACCCGCAGAAATCGAAATCCACCGGAGCGAAAGGTGCAAGCCTGAATTATATATTTTGGAGGCCCGGGGGGTGGGGAAACGGGTCGGCGGGTCGGCGGTTGGGCGTGGGCGGAGACGTCTCGGCCTCGTTTGCTTTGCGGGTGCTACGCCGACCCGTTTCCGCCGCTAGCCTTCCTCGGGCGGCCCGTTCCGCTGGCCTGGAAAGGCTCCCAAGTCATTCAAAGTTTCGTTGTCAAGCCTTCCGGTCAAAGGCAACCCATCGTTTTGTTGCAATCTTAAAATGGCTGCCGACGTGGCCGGCCCCAGGCGCCCATTGATCACGCCTCTGAAAAAGCCCCTTCTCATCAACTCCCCTTGCACAGCGTAAAGCACATTCTCCTGAATCTGATCCGGAGATTTTTCGTAGATGGTACCGGCAAAAAGCCGCGGCAAGGAAGTCACGACCTCGGGAACAACGGACGAGGGCGGCTGCATCTGATTATAGTCCTCGGGTCCGCCGAGACGCGGAATCGACCGGCCGTCGTACTGCCTGGGTGGCTGCCGATCATAGGGATCGGTCGGCTGGCCAACTGCCGGTCCTTCCTCCTCCTGGTATCCAGGCGCAGGCCGCGCAGCGCCACGACTCGACACACCAAGTGCATGTAGCGTTTCGTCGTTCAGCTGACCCGTCACTTTGAGCCCGCGACGAATCTGGTAGCGCCGGATCGCTGCGGAAGTCTCGTCGCCTCCGCGGCCGTTGACTTCACCGTAATAAAAACCCTGGTCTTTTAATCTCTGTTGAACTGCTTGGGTGAGATCGTCCGCCAAAAGCGAGTTCGCTGCCAGAAAACCCAAAGCACACAACAGAGCAAGTTTCATAAACAGACTAACGGAACTTAGTTAACACCGCCTCAAGATCAGACTCCGGCACTTCGGTGAACGCCACACGCGCTCCGGCGCCTCCCCTCTCCAAAAGAGCTGCTTCCACGCTGTATTGTTCCAGCCTCGATTTCATGAAATCCTTAAGCACCGAGTCTTCAGGAGTGTCCGCATTATCTTCGCCGGCCGCATAGAGTCCGGCTCCCCAAGCGCGCACACTGGCTTCCAAAGCGCTTTGCAGATTCGAAATTTTTGCCTGACTCAAGACTCGTTCCGCCTGCTCCAACCCGCGGCGCGTCCCCGCAATAGCCCCAAAATATTCGCTAGGTTTCCCGGTGCCCATGGAATTAGCATGCATCGCCCCATCATAGTCGAGCCGGACAAAAAGATCGGATGCTTGTGTTTCCCCTACTTCGGCGAACAAAATCCTTACGAGATAGGGCGCCCCGTAAATCTGCTCAAATGCCTGTTTTAACGCGGGACTAAAAGAATAAGTTGCCATCCGACGGAGCGAAACGTCCGCGGCAGAGCGAGTAAAACCTTCGGTGCCTGCTAACTCAATCGCCGTCATCCGCAATCTTTCGATGTCCCCGGGATGCCCGATAGCGCCCATCGCAATCCGGTCATAAACCTCAAAGATTTTTCGACGATCGCGCCCGAATGTCAGGAGCAGGATCCCGTCGGAAAAGCTCACACCAACCGTTGGACTTCCGGTGGCCAACTCATTTTCGATATATTCACGGCGATTGGAAATCGCTTCGACCCAACGATACGGTTCTTCAATCATGCGACATGAGCCTGGAACAGCTCGGAAAGCTTTTCGTCTGGAACGGTTTCAATCCCGGTCTCATTCACAATTTTGATGATTGGAAAGATTTTGCCGTGACGATCGATTCCACCGGTCGCGGTATCCGCTTCCGCGGCGGTGTCCAGCGCTTTAAGCGCCAGCTGAATCGCATCTTCCTGCCCGCGCTCCCGCAAAGGCTTGGAACCCCAGTTTTTTTCGTAGTAGAGCACACTCCTGACCGCGGCAGCTCCCGAACCGCTGGAGGCAAAATCGGTTGCCTCAAACTGGGCGCCCATTGCGTCGTAAAAAAAGAGCTTGGCCGGGTCCGGGCTCTTCTTGTCGTAGGTCGCGAAAAGCGGCACCACCACTCCAACGCCCTGCATCACCATACCGAGATTGTCACGCAACAGCTTCGAAAGCGCGCGCACTTTGCCCTCCAAGCTCATTTCCTGTAGCTGGCTCCGGCGATAAAATTGAAAGGAATGTCCCAGAATCCTGGCCATTTCCCAAGCAGTCGCAGGCGACCCGGCGATAGCCATCACCGAATGACGATCGATCTCCAAAACCTTATCGGCACGATCGTACATCACAATATTTCCGGCGGTTGCCCTTCTATCCCCTGCCACCAAGACGCCCCCGGCGAATTTAAAACCAAGGATGGTCGTGGCTACCGTTTCTTTGAATTCAGATCCAGTGGCAGGTCCACACGGGATGTCGCTGATCAGTCGCCGCTGTTTCAACAGAGCTAGAAAGTCTCCCGGAGCGGGGTTCGAACCGTTCGATCCTTCCATGCTACTCGCCCGTTCGCTGCCGATACCGCTTCGATTGGTTTGGATCCACCTTCCGCATCCGCTTCAATAGATCTTTGGTATCCGGCTTGGAAACATCGGGTGATCGAGGTCCGTCTCCGTCCCCCTGCTTTGGCTCCCAGGGAGCCGGAGTTGGTGGTTTTTGCGTCCTTTCGGGCATCCTCAACATTACTTATTTTCGCGGTTGAAAGCAAATCATGTTCGGGGATTGCCTTTCCAAACTCGCGCCCGAGTCACACAAAATACAAGTTAGGTCTGATGCCCCTATCTTTCCGTCCCTCTGTGGCCTATTGTGACCTCTGTGCGATGCCTTGGTCAAAAACACGAAAATGGGCAAGATCGATGACGAGCACGAGCACGATAACGAGCACAATTAAGGCGTAGGAGAGGGAGACGCCCCTTGCGAAGCCGGAATCTTAATCGTCTGTCCTGCCTGAAGTTTTTTGGCGTCTCCGATCTTATTCAGCTGCTCAATCTCTTCGACAGATACACCGTATTGCTTCGAGATCTGAGTCAAGGTCTCCCCTTTCGCGACAGTGTGCGTCTTCGCGCCTGCGACATCGGCCGGAGCAGGGTTTTCGACTCCGGCTGTCGCCGTCGGCGGGTTGGCAACAGCTGGATTGGCGGCGGCAGGCGTCGCCGATGGTACCGGCTCTGCTTTAGCTACCGTCGGAGCCGATTTCTGCTTGAGCAGATCACTCAACGTCGCCACCTCTTGAGTGAGCCGGTCGATCTTCTCCCCCTGAGTTTTGATCTCCGTTTTTAAACCCTCGAGCTCAATCGTCTCCGCCTTCAGCGCCAGCGCTTCGGTCTTCGCCGACTCGGCGGCCCCTTGGGCAAGAGCGCTGGAGAAGGGCACCAACGTCACGAGAATCACGTGGAAAATCCTCTTCGCATCCATTTCCATCTGTCTACAATCGCCTCCCGAAGCATGCAACCATTTCCAGAAGGGAAGCATGCAAAGTCGTATTTTCGGTCACTAACCCAAAAATCCCCCTTGAACTATGCTCCAAACCGGTACCCTCCTGTGGCATCATGAAACCCGTTTCGGAATTCATCTCGCGTCATTTTCGACATTTTAACGCGGCGACCCTGAAAGACGCGGCGCAAGGTTACACCGATCATTTGGAGAAGGGCGGAAAAATGCTGGTCACGGTTGGAGGAGCAATGAGCACTGCCGAGCTGGGTCTCTCGCTGGCCGAAATGATTCGCCAGGACAAGGTCCACGCTATCTGCTGCACCGGCGCCAACCTTGAAGAGGATGTGTTCAACCTGGTCGCACATAATCATTACAAGCGTATCCCGAACTGGCGGGAGCTAAAGGGCGAAGACGAACAAGCGCTTCTTGATCAGCACCTGAATCGGGTGACGGACACTTGTATCCCGGAAGGAGAGGCAATGAGGCGTATTGAAAAAGCCGTTTTGGCAGAATGGGTAAACGCCGACCGAGATGGACGACAGCTATTCCCTCACCAATTCTTCTATTCAATCCTGCGCGATGATCGATTGCGCAAATCTTACCAGATCGATCCGCAAGACAGCTGGTTGTATGCGGCCATGCAAAAGGATTTACCGATGTTCGTTCCAGGGTGGGAAGATTCGACTCTGGGAAACATGTACGCCGGCCATTGCATCTCGGGAGACGTGAAAAATGTGCATACCGTCCGGACCGGAATCGAGTACATGATGGCGCTCGCCGATTGGTACAGCAGGACGGCGGAACATTCGTCGATAGGATTTTTCCAGATCGCCGGAGGCATCGCGGGTGACTTTCCGATTTGCGTGGTGCCGATGCTCCATCAAGATCTGCAACGCGAAAACATTCCACGCTGGGGTTATTTTTGCCAGGTCAGCGATTCGACCACCAGCTATGGATCGTATTCCGGTGCGGTACCAAACGAAAAAATCACCTGGGGTAAACTTTCACTCGATACTCCGAAATTCATGATCGAATCGGACGCGACGATCGTGGTCCCACTGATCTTCGCCTGGGTCCTGGACTGGTAGATGATAGATCGCGCAATAGGATGAAGATCTTGTCTTCGCTTATAATTGTAGTATTTTCCATTACAGCCATTTACTGCCTATGCGCGCCCACCAAGCCCTGCAACCCGAGCCTTCTTTGCTCTCGACCGCTTCCCCTGCAAAGCGTCAAGAGCGAATTCTGCTGGGCGGAAATAGTGTCGCGGATCAGCGGGTAGCTTTGTTCAATTTGAACAGGCTTGGCTACAATGCCGATGTTGCCCAGAACGGGATTGAGGCGCTTAACGCACTCGAGGAACAACGCTACGATATCATCCTGATGGATTGCCAAATGCCGGATCTGGATGGGTACGAAGCCACAAAGGAAATCCGCCGGCGTGAGCGAGGAGTTCACCATACCTGGATTATTGGGGTGACGGCCCAGGCCGCGGGAGATCGCGAAAAATGCCTGACCGCGGGCATGGACGACTACGTGAGCAAGCCCTTGCGCGGCGAGGAGCTGCGGGCCGCGCTGAAGCGAACTGGGCTCCGACCGGTCAAGCCGTTTGAAGATGACGCTCTACGCATCCTGGTGGAAGAAGGTGGCTTCGAGATCTCTGAGTTGGTTGACCTTTTTGTCGCCAGCGCTCCGGCCAGCATTTCTGAGATGCGATTGGCTCTCGAAAAGTCTAATCTTGAAAACTTGGTGATCATAGCGCACACGCTCAAAGGCACTTGCAGTAACTTTGGGGCCGCTCCGCTTCGCGAACTGTGCGCCAACATTGAGCAAGCGGGTCTGAGCGGCGATACGGATAGTTGCGTCGATCTTATTCTGTCTGCCGAGAGAGAACTAGACCGGCTGATCAATGCCTTGGAGTCTTATCGCGACACCGCGCTCGGCGTTGCTTCGGCGTAGGAGCGTTCGGCGTCTGGAGAAACGTATCGGCGTGTCGGCGGGAGGGGCGTGTTGGCGTAGGGCCTCCGGCCTTCTTCAATCGTTTCGTGCTCGTTCTCGTTGCCATGCCCTGCGCCGTCACCTCATGGGTTGGCCTCTCTACCATTTTTCGGGTATTTTAGCGTATTCTGCGGGTGTTTTTCCTTTGAGGCTAATGCCCGCGAATCACGCTAAACCATGCGAACTTTATGATTCCCTTTTCCATCCTTGATCTTTCGCCGATAGCCCAAGGCACAACACCTGCCGACGCCTTGCATCATTCGCTGGATCTTGCCCAGCACGCCGAACGCTGGGGCTATCGTCGCTACTGGCTGGCCGAGCACCACAACATGACGGGCATCGCGAGTGCCGCCACTGCCGTGGTGATCGCATATGTCGCCGGCGGCACGAAAACGATTCGCGTTGGTTCAGGCGGCGTGATGCTGCCCAATCATTCTCCTCTCGTAATTGCCGAGCAATTCGGGACGCTGGCCTCTCTTTATCCTGATCGCATTGATCTCGGGCTGGGTCGTGCGCCGGGCACTGACATGCTGACCACCAAAGCCTTGCGCCGCGATCCATTCACCAGCGCCGATCACTTTCCGGAAGACGTGCAGGAACTCCAGGCCTACCTGGAACCTTTCCAGCCAGGACAGAAGATCCAGGCCGTGCCGGGCGCCGGCACCCAGGTCCCGATCTGGCTACTCGGTTCAAGTCTGTTCAGTGCACAACTTGCTGCCTTGCTGGGGCTACCATTCGCCTTCGCTTCACATTTCGCTCCCGGTGCCCTTATCCAGGCGCTGGAAGTTTATCGACGCAAATTCCGGCCCTCCAGGCAACTTGAGCAACCCTATACCATGATCGGGGTGAATGTGTTCGCCGCCGAAACCGATGCGGAGGCCAGCCGCCAATTCAGTTCCGTCCAGCAGGCCTTTATCAACCTTCGGCGAGGAACACCAGGTCCGGTACCCGCGCCCATTGACGACATCCGAAAATACGCCGCCGACTTCGAGATCGCCCAGATCGAGCAGGCGCTGGCCTACTCCGCTGTCGGTTCTGCAGAAAGCGTGGAACGCCAACTCCGGCCTATTCTCCAGCAAACCAAACCCGAAGAACTACTCGTCACAGGCCATTTCCATGACCACGACGCCCGGCTCCGGTCGTTCGAGATCACCGCGACGGTGCGGGAACGCCTCGGTGAAATTGGGTGCGAAGTGTCCTGATCGGGGGGGCTGGTTCGTCGCATGCTTAAAGAAATGCAGGACTATCCAAAGGAGATCAAGATGGAACCTTACGACGATGACATCAGCAGGTTCGAAGCGGAAGGCGCTCCGGCGTTGCCTGTCACAAATGACCAAGGCTACGTCGAAAACGACGGCGCTCGGATCTGGTACGGCACTTTCGGATCCGGCCCGCCGGTGATCCTGCTACATGGCGGGCTTGGCCATAGTGGCAACTGGGGTTATCAAGTTCCCGCGCTGGTGAGGAATGGTTATCGTGCCGTTCTGATAGACAGCCGTGGCCATGGCCGCAGCACGCGTGACGCACGACGGTTTGTTTATGAGCGGATGGCCTCTGACGTCTTAGCGGTGATGGATAGGTTGCACGTTGAAAAGGCGACCCTGGTGGGCTGGAGCGACGGTGCGACCATTGCGTTAATCCTCGCCATGCAAGCTCCCTTCCGAGTGGCCGGCGTGTACTTCTTTGCCTGCAACATGGACCCAAGCGGCGTAAAAGAGATTGCGGAACCTAGTCCGATTCTAGACCGTTGTCTGAGCCGACACTCGAAGGACTACGCCCGGCTATCGGCCACGCCGAATCAATTCAAGGCCTTCGTCGAAGCGGTCACCCTGATGATGAAAACGCAACCGAACTATTCGGCGCGCGATTTAGCTCAGATCAGCGTGCCCGTCGCAATCGTCCAGAGCGAGCACGACGAATTCATTAAACCTGAGCACGCCGAATACCTCGCTCGGACAATTCCAAATGCGGCATTGGTCAATCTCCGCGGGGTGAGCCATTTCGCACCGCTCCAGAGGCCGGAGCAGTTCAACATCTCAATGATTGCGTTTCTCGGCACCTGCAAGTAGGCGAAGCTCCGGGTAGGTGGGGCTCCCCCCGAGGATGAGGCTAACTTTCTGGCGTGTGCAACGGTTTTCCGACATCAGCAGTAGGGAGGTTCTACGAACCAACGGCCGCCACGCGACAAGCTAAAGTAGCATTAGCATAGGCTTCCAGTCTGCGTCGGATTGTTAGTGTCGACTCTACATCAATATTTACGTGCAAAGTACGCTTGTTCTCGTGGACTACACACAGGCTGGAAGCCCCGCCCCGAAGTGGGCAAGAGAGCTTAGCCCAGGGTTTACCCGGGTTTACCCTGGGTTATGTTCCCCCCTAGCATTAGCCCTGAAGGGGCCGTCAGGTGCGGCGAAAATCGGCCCCGAACCCCTCAGCGAATCGAGCGCACATTCTAGCTTAGCTAGCCCCTTCAGGGCTGAACGTTTATTTTGGCTAACCCAGGGTAAACCCTGGGCTATGCTTTTTAGGCCACTTTGGGCCACAGATTGGAAATGTCCAAACTCCAAACGCTGGAAGCCCACGCTACATTAACTTTCCGAAGTGTGGAGCGATGTTTCGGCCCAACGACGAGGCCACGCTACTCCAAAGCGCATGGATTTTCTGTAATGTTCGCGCAAGGGAGGGGTAACGGGCGAGCGCCATGCTGGTGTCCGATAACTGCGGAAGCCTTTCCGGCGAACCGTTTCTAGAAAATGCCATAGAACATCCACATGCCCGCCGAATGAAAATCAAAAACAAGAACCCCGGCTGGGCAAGCACTCTGGCGAAAGGAACAACCAGGAAGAGCTGAACATTTCTCCCCAGCGAGCCGTCCAGCTGTCAATCCTGCCGGGCGGCTTGGGGTAACTCACCGACCCGGGATCCTGAACTTCACTTATCGGCCATGAGACGACTCACCGAACTCGACGTCCTGCGGGGCATTCTCCTCTTAATGATGGTGGTCAATCATTCGCCATCATCACTGCGCCGTTTTACAGACCAGCCAATTGGATTTTTCACTACCGCAGAAGCTTTTGTCTTCGTCTCGGCATTTTTGGCCGGATTGCTTTTTCGTAAACGGATCGACAAGAACGGATTCAACGCAGCCCGATTATCCACGATTCATCGGGCTGGTCGCATTTACTGCGTGCACCTTCTGACACTAGCCTTTGCCTTTCTGGTTGGCAGTTTCCTTCTTTCCTATCTTCCCGGTCTGAGAACTTTATTCGAGCAATACTTGAAAAATCCGCCGGCGGCCATTGGTGCTTCGATGCTGCTCGTCTTTCAGCCTCCATTGCTGGACATCCTGCCGATGTACATCTTGTTCTCTTTACTTACGCCCCTGGTATTCTGGGCTGCTGCAAAGTGGGGTTGGAAGGCGGTAATTTTTGGAAGTCTGTTCATCTGGTTGATTGCACAGTTACGGGTGCGCGATTTACTCGTCACCGCTACAAAGGATTTCTCCTACATCAATCCGGGGCCATTCGATGTTCTCGCTTGGCAATTCCTTTGGGTCAGCGGCCTATTCTGCGGTCAGCGTCTTTGCGAGAAGGAGCGAGCTTTGCCGCTCCCGAAACCGTTACCGCCGATCTTGATTTTTCTGGCTCTAGCATTTTTCGCCTGGCGTCTATTAACCATCTTAGCAATTCCTCTTCCCACTAACCAGGCGTGGTTACTCGATAAATGGCATCTGGGTCCCCTTCGCTTGCTGAACTTTTTAGCGACAGGCTGGGCTCTCTCCAAGGTTCTCGGGCACTTGCAACGTTGGGAGACGGTCCTTCATCCGTTCTCGTTGATCGGCCGCAACATGTTGCCGGTCTTTAGCTCGCAGATCGGTTTATCGATGCTTTTAATCGGGATCATACCCTCACCCGGAAGCGTCGAACCGGTCTCTTCTATTCTCGTGATCTGCCAATTGATAACAGCTTTCCTGCTGGCGCTTTTCTTCGAGTGGACCAAGCAGAAGAAGAAAAGCCTGGTCGAGCTGTGGGGGGAACGTATCGGCGTAGGGGCGTAGGGGCATCGGGGAAACGTATCGGCGTGTCGGCGTAGGGGCGTGTCGGCGTGCCGAAGGAGGGTGAGGCTCCGACACGCCGACACGCCGACACGTTCCGCATCGGGCAGCACCCAGCGTGTCACCCAGCGTGAAGCCCGGGTCCGGACGGAGCCTCCCCCTTACCAGCGCAATTTAACGATCGACAAGGTGTCGTTAAAAGGTTAACCGAACGCTGAATGAGCCGCACTCCGCGATCAGGAAAGGTGCGCTCCCAGGAGAACCCGTGCTGCAAACACCGCCGGAACGTATTGCCATTGTGGGAAGCGGCTTCAGCGGCGTAATGACCGCGGTGAATCTGGCGCGACTGAGCGCGCGGCCGCTCCAAGTGACGGTGATCAATTGCCGCCGTCCGGCAGGGCGCGGCGTTGCCTATGGCACCCGACGCCCGGAACATCTGCTGAACGTTGCCGCGAGGAATATGTCCGCTTTTCGGGATGAGCCGGATCATTTCCTGCGATGGCTGCGCACTCGCTCGGAGTTCGACACCATGCCGGAAATCGAGCTGCGCGAGCGCTTCATTCCACGCATGGTCTACGGCGACTATTTGCGCTCTATCATGCACCATCATCTGCAGAGCGCGGACGGCATGACACCCGTCAAGACAGAGTTTGTCGCGGGCGAGGTCCTGGACATCGAACCCGCAGGCGCCGCCGCCATCGTTCGCCTGGCGGATTGCACCGTTGTGGAAGCAGACCGCGTGGTTTTGGCGACCGGCAATGAGCCACCGGCTCCGCTGCCCGGATCGGAAACCTTGACCGACCATCCCGCCTGGATGGGTGACCCGTGGCAGCCTTTAGAGAAACGGCTTCCCGGACAAGGCGAAAGCATCGTTATCCTGGGTACCGGACTTACCACCGTCGATGTGATCATCTCACTGCGTGCTCTGGGCTGGATGGGCAGCATCCATGCCATCTCCCGCCACGGTTGGTTCCCCCATTCGCACTTTCGTGGCATCGAATATCCGGATTTCCCTCCAGCAGGCCTGGACCTCGCTGAGCTCGGTCTGGAGAAACTGGTCGCGCTGGTGCAACAACATTGCGCGCTTTTGCACGAAAGGAACGCGAACCCGGCGATCATTGTGGATAAATTGCGCCCCCATACGCAGCGTATCTGGAGCCATTTCACGCGGGAAGAGCGGTTCGCCTTTGCGCGCAAGTACTCCGCGCGATGGAACATCTTCCGTCACCGCATCGCACCAGATATCCACGCGCAAATCACCAGCTCTCAACTCACCGGACAGCTGCAGATTCACGCGGCGGATATCAAACGCGTCGAGGCGTCCGGCAGCCGCATTCTAGTGCACCTAGGTAACGGCGACAGCCAGACGGGCGATCTCGTAATCAATGCGACCGGCCCGGTCACCAAATTGAGCGCCTCGCGATCTTTATTGCTGCAAAATCTGCTTCGGCGAGGTTTAGTGGCACCCGACGATACAGATATGGGAATACGCATCGATCCCGACCACACCATCATCTCGGGCGACGGCGAGCGATCCCGCCAGCTGCTTGCTCTTGGTCCACTGCTACGGGGAACACTTTGGGAAACCATCGCCGTGCCGGAGTTGCGTGCGCAGGCGAAACGGGTCGCGGAAACGCTTCTTGAGCAGCCTCCCGCCCCGGCAGGTGAACCGGAGGTCACGTTGGAATACATGATCTGAGACAAAGTGTCACGATAGGCAACACTAGTGTTACCGCTGCCAACCTTGACCGCCAACAATCCGGATGGGCGCAGAACGCGGGAAGATCGAAACAACGTGTCCTTTGAAGCGAGCAAGTGAAATCAAGGACTCTTCATTCGGGCAGATCTTTACCTGTTGTAGTCATCGTCAGCCTCCCGTGCTTGACGCCTCTGACTGCGATCAGATGGTCTGCAACACTCCGAACAATAGAACCCTTCCCTCGAACAACCAAGACTTCGAGACAGTTATCGTGATCAAGGTGTACATGGAGCGTTGAAATTATCGCATCCAGGTGCTTGTGCTGCAATTCCGTCAAGGTCTCCTGGACATGCGGCCGATGATGATTGTAAACAATAGTGATCGTTCCGGCCATCTCGCTGTCTCCTATTTCTTGCTGATGGCCGACAAGATGGTCGCGAATCATGTCGCTGATGGCCAACGAGCGATTTCGATACCCCTTTTTTTGAACCATCCGGTCGAGCTGGTTGAGCAGCGCTTTACTTAAAGAGACACCGAAACGCGCAATCTGATCCTTGGCCACAAGGCCAGAGTTATACGCGAGTAACACGAGAGTCAATTCAGCGTCCGCATGCCGGCGTTCGGCGCGAAGGCCGATCCGAAAAATGAGGGAAATCCCAGCGTTTTAAGTAACATGATTGTGCAAAACATGTTATTTCTCAAAGTTGAATCGCACTGTGATCTGCAAAGGGCATGAAACTGCGAACCCTCTCTACCCTGCCTCTATCCTGCTGCCGCACTCTCGCGTCCTGGATTGCATTGGGCCTCATTGGCGCTAACGCGTGGGCTGTGCCGCCGGCGCTCCCTCAAGAGGAGACCCCGCCCTTGTCGGATTGGCTATCTGGTGATGGGATAACAGGCACTTGGGGAGGACTCCGTAGCAAGCTCGCAGTCATCGGCGGGCGCGTATCCATCACATTCTAAAAATATGCATATCCCTGATGGTTACTTAAGCCCTTCGGCTTGTGCGGTGCTCTACGCGGGCGCAGCACCGTTTTGGGTGATCGCCCTCAAGCGCGTGCGCCGAGCCATGAGCGCGCAGTTGGTGCCGCTGATCTCGCTGGTTGCCGCGTTTTGCTTTGTTGTCATGATGTTCAATCTACCGCTGCCGGGCGGCACCACAGGTCATGCCGTCGGAGTGGGTATTGCTACTATCGTGCTCGGTCCGTGGGCTTCAATACTCGCGATCTCAGTGGCGCTGCTCATTCAGGCGATCTTCTTTGGCGACGGCGGCATCACCGCATACGGCGCGAACTGTATGAACATGGCGATCATCGGCTCGCTGGTGGTCAATGTCCTCTATCGAGCGATTTCCGGCCGCGCTCCGATCGATTCATCGCGCAGAGTTGCCGCGGCGGCTATTGCGTGCTATGTGGCCATCAATGTCTCCGCGCTGTCCGCAGCGATTCAGCTCGGAATCCAGCCCGCCCTGTTCCACGACGCTTCCGGCGCACCGCTCTATGCACCTTACCCGTTGAACATCTCAGTTCCGGCGATGCTCATC
>DATHPI010000451.1:0-4166 GCA_035484035.1 Chthoniobacterales bacterium | reverse complement strand
CGCGCGGGTCTCAACGATCTCGAACGTGTGATCCTTGAACCCGGCTCTGATGCTACCTTCCCAGAACTTCGTGATCGCTTCCGGTCCGGGCACGGCCGGGGCCATTCCGCCTGGGATCAGGATGGCATCCTCGGTATACATCGCAGGAAAGGACGCGATACTGGGCGTATTGAATGCCTCCAGCCATTGTTTGTTGGAACTCTCCATTTCCGTGCGCAGATCATCGGCTCTTACCGTCGGGCTAAAGAGCATAAGCGGGATCAGTAGTGCAAGCATCCACGATTTCATCATTTCCTCCTCTGTCTTTCGTCAGTCCCAAAGAGTGAGGCGTCCGGCCGGTTGGCCTCGGTTCCTCGCTCCTGTGAGAGTCCAACGAAATTTGCCATAGCCGCGTTCCGCCACGCGTGGCGTGTTTCAAGCTATGACTACCGAATAAGAGCTGGGGCCTTTCTCTTGGTGTTGGTGCCCCGGCCCTCTGGTGTGCCGCCGTTCGGTTCTCAGTTGTTAGTGTAGGAACGGTGGTTTGTATCGGGACGAAATTGATGCGCGGATGTTGTGATGGCGACAGGAGCGCCCCAGCCCCCGACCGACCAGCCAAGCTCCTGTGCAAGCCCCGCGTAAAGCGCGGCTGTTCCTTTTCCAGGAACCCTTTTCTGGAGACACTTGGCGGTGGGGGCAGAGGGCCGGGGAAGAAGCCTCGGGCTTTCAGGGGATCGGGGCTTCTTTCAGACAAAAGCCACGCAAAACAGCGAGGTTTCCTCGTGGCATACAAGGTCAGCCAGATAATACGCTCGGACAAGGACTATAGCTTCGATATCATGAATGAAGAAAACCTCCCGCTGGTTCACTTCCTATTTGCCCGAAAGCGACGCCATCGCCTCCGCCAAGCAGGTGCGGGTCGCTGCCGCCAAGGCCAAATTGATCAAGGCTGGGAGGAGGCTGAAGACCGGTCTCCGAACAGGGCGGCCAAATCGTATCCGCGCACTCACTGCGTGATCAACCGAACCCTCAGGTTCTCCGCCGCGGTCTTACCCCTGTTCGAGACGCGCTCCACTGCCGCGATATGTAAAGACGTCGTTGCCGCCGCCCTGGGGTTGGATGAAGCCATGCCCCTTGGTCGAATTGAACCATTTCACAGTACCTTTAGGCATCTGACTGCTCCGATAGAATATTGTCGCAGCGGCTTTATAGCATAAGCGGGAAAAATGGGGCACCGAAGACCCCTTTCAGGTAAGCAATCCACAGACGGACCAATGAACGACTCTAGCGCAGCGATAAGCACACGTATAACGGTGAAATGAAAGGTTCGAAGTAAGAGCGGCAATTGCTCGCCCACACGTCACTCCAGATCCCGATTGGTCTAACCTACTGATCTGATGCGTTGCTATTTGCACTTTTCTCGAAGGCTATTGAATACGGTAGCGAAGCTCTGCCCTTCCGCAGAGCTTGGTTCGACATGCTCTAGCCCTTCTACGATCTTTAAGTATTCGGGACCTATTTGCTGTGCGAGAGGATCGGCTTTAGCGACAAGTGCGTCGACTCCTTTAGTATCGTTTCGGTCTTCAGCTTTCTGCATCTGATCTGGAAGCTTACCCAGCTTGCAAAACGCTTGGAGCTTGGTCTTGTCGCTGCTGATCGTCTGCACGACATTTTCCGCATCTGCCAAAGTCGGCTTCGGCGCTTGGTCGGCCGGGTCACCATTTTGCGCAAAGGTAACGATAGGTGCGGTGGCGAAGATGGCAACGGCCGTAAGAAGCTTAAGGTTCATCGGCAGTCCCCATTGTTGGGAGGCAAGAGCCGTCTGATACCCGACGCCAGCCTTTGGCATGGCGATTCTGAACAAATTACATCCTTGTGGTCTCGCGAAGGCGATATGTTGGGATGACTGCCACGACTAGCATTTATCCGGTCGGCTCCAGCCAGAACGTCTGCCGCAGCCCGACATTTGGCTTCGCTGGGAAAATCCAGGAAAGCGGTCGTCGTGCCGACGCCTCCTGTCGACGTCCCGCTCACGACAAATGTCACGAGTTTTAAAGTCCACATTCGTTCGACCCAGGGGCTGCCCTCTGCCGATGTTGAACCAACGAAAGCTCATTTTGATCCCGAGCGCGATCGTTTGATGCTTTTATAACGATTTAGGCTGGCCTGTCTCACTGTGCCAACTTGGCTGCGGCAGCCGTCCCTCAGTTTATCTGGAACCGGCGATAGCTTTTAGGTTTTAGGTAGTCGCTGTCGAAGCCAACGTGGGCGGCGGCTTTGGTGGTACTTGCCCCGATGAACGCAGCTCGCCAGCCGGACCCCGAGACGGACGATCGAGAGTAACGTGCTGCCAACCATCTTCGCTGGATAACGACTCGAAAAACGGTGTTAAACGGCCGGTGCCGCTCACGTGGCGTTCACGATTCCAATCTTTTCAAATCTGCTCGGCGCGAAACGTGTCGCACGTACCCACCGCTCCGGATTTGAATCCCGTCATAAACCACCGGACGCGTTGTGCCGAGGTGCCGTGGGTGAATGCGTCGGGCACCACGTAGCCCTGGGTCCGTCGTTGCAAACGATCATCTCCGATTGCCGAAGCGGTCTGCAAGGCAGCCTCAACATCACCAGGTTCGATGAATTGCCACTTTGCTTGGGCGCGGTTCGCCCAGACGCCGGCAAGGCAATCGGCTTGCAGTTCCACTCGCACCTGCAGCGCATTCGCCTCAGCCTTGTCCATTCCACTTTGCGCTTCCTGCACCTTGGTCAGTATTCCCAGCTGGTTTTGAACGTGGTGACCGATTTCGTGAGCCACCACATACGCTTGAGAAAACTGGCAGGTCTTACTTCCGATATCGCAAGCCCGGAAGCGACGCTCGAGGTCCTGAAAGAACCGTGTGTCGAGGTAGACTTTCTGGTCGATCGGACAATAAAACGGACCCATTGCGGCTTGCGCAAACCCGCAAGCCGACTGGGTAGCGCCTGAAAACATGACGAGGGTCGGCGGTTCGTAGGTTTTGCCGGCTTGAGCGAAGGTATCCTTCCATTCCACCTCCGTGCTGCCAAGAATGGCGGATAAGAAACGCCCCATATCGTCGGACGGCGCGCCGGTCGATCCGCCATCAGTCTGTTGTTGCGTTTGTCCGTTTCTCGACATCGTTTCCGCGCCACCGATCAACACGCGGGGGTCAATGCCGAACGCCCAGGCCAGCAGGCCGAGTATCACCACGGTGCCGACCCCGAGGCCGGCACGGCCCCCCGGCAGACCGCGACGATCTTCTATCCGATCGCTCGTCGGCAGATCATCCAGACGCATGACGGACCTCACTACTTAGCCGAGGGGCTCTTCCCTCACGTCGTCTCAGATAACTTCGCCACCGTCGGCAAACTCCGGCACCAGTAAGCTTGTGGACTAGCCCGTAAAATCTTTGCGTCTGCCAACTCCCGCATTACGACGGCCGCGGCGGCTGGCTCAGGTTGGACTTTATGAGGCTCCGCTGGAAGTTGCAGAACGGTTGCCTGCTGGCCCGGCTTAAGGGTTGTCAGAAGAACAATCTTCCCATCCGGGAATTCCAGCGCATCGTGATGGGTATAGGCCTTGTCCTTATTGACCTGTCTGAAGATAGCAGTCCTGTAGCTGATCACGTTGGACGACCATGGCGCGATAGCCCATTGCCTGACCTCCTCCGCAAATGACACCTCAGTGCCTGGAAGGAGGCAAACGGCCATGCCTTGATCTTCGGGTGCACAAAAACCCCTTGTTCCCCAATTGAAAGTGTGGGTGGTTAGCTTGTCGCCGACCTTCGCTGGCCGGGATCTCACAGCCTCTAGGCTGAAGTCGCACATCAAATGCACTCCTTACATTGGCCTCACTAGAGCCTCGTGACCGTTAAACTACGATCCGGCGGATTAGGTCCGGCTAAGCTCATCATTCGACGGTCACGGCGGGCTTTGCGGTGAGCGGACGGGATTGCAATCCCGCGACGCCCGCGCGTTACTTCGGTAAGGAAATTCCAAAATTCGTGTCTAGTTCCGGCTCGCTTCCAGTACGCATCCTCTTCCTGGGACAGTAATTAGATTACAATCGATCTTCCAGATTTCGCGCCATCTTTGTCGTCGACGATCTGCAAAGGGCGCCCAGATCAACAAATGAAAAGCCCCGCTGCACAAGGCGGGGCTTTTCTGTCAGA
>DATHPI010000450.1:0-3148 GCA_035484035.1 Chthoniobacterales bacterium | reverse complement strand
ACTGGCCAAACCGTCTGAAAGTATGACCAGACGGTCTTTGACGGAGCTTCCTTTGCGCAATTTTCCGCGTTGTAAGCGAGCAAGGCCTTCGATGATCAGGCTCTTTCCACTGGCTTCCTGAAGCGACATCAGTGCATTTTGAAAAGTTGTTGCGCTCGCACTCCGTGTCGCCCACCGAATCTCTCCGGCAGCAAGGACCACAAGATGAAAGCGCGCAGATTTTACGCCCGACGGCACTGCCGCCAATATGTCACGTGCGGCGTTGAGGAACTGATTCATGCCAGTGGAGCGGCTCGCATCCAGGAAACACCAGAAGTTTTCCCTGGTGGAAGGCACTCGGTGCTGAAGACGGACCGAGCTAATGCCATCAAGCCAACCGTTTCTGATCGAAAGGAGGAGGGTCTCCGGCCAGGCGATCGACCGATGAATCTGAGCCGGAGGCTTGAGGTTGGTTAAACGATCTCCTCCTGGAGGATAGCTCTTTGTATTTTTACCAACCCAATTCAGAAACTGAAAATGTGGGCGGGGTTGCAAAACACCCAAAACCTTTGGATCGGGCCGGGAATCCAGCGGTGCATTGGATGTTTCGGCCGGTCTATTGCCAAACGAAGGAGGCTGCCTCGTCGGGGTAGACAATGGCGGGTTCGGAAGATTGGATTGTTCCGTGTGCCGGTGTCCGAGGCAGAGGCGCCACGCTTCCTTGAGATCCGGTTCTTCGACCGCCAGGCGATTATCCAAAGCCGCAGCACATCGGGCAGTCCGAACGACGGCTAGCTCAGCTCGAAGGCCTTCGAGTTTGAGGTCGCGCCCGGCGGCAGCCACAGTCAACCGTTGCTGATCTGAGAGAAAGACCTCGGTCAGCCGCCGCCGACTCTGGGTGATACGGTATGCCAACTCGGAAATCGAGGGCGCGAAGTCCGAAACAAATTTTTCCGGGTCATCATCAAAGGCGATTCGACGCTTTACTATCTCGACCCGTTGCGCGTGGTTGAAATCGTCCCGAATCAAAACCCCGTGCGCAAAACGGTCCGAGAGCTGAGGCCGGAGATCTCCTTCATCCGGGTTCATCGTCCCGACCAGGATATACCGACTTTCGACGGATCGGGTAAAGCCATCGCGCTCCATCCGGTATTGGCCGGAGGCTGCCGAATCGAGAATGTGATCCGCCAGATGGTCGGGTAACAAATTGATTTCGTCGATATAAAGGACGCCGCCATTAGCCTCTTCGAGCAGACCGATTCGCCCTGACCACTTCCTGTTTTCGACCAGTTCTTCAGCGTTCACCGAACCTAGCAAACGATCTTCCGTCGTTCCTAAAGGGACTTCGACAAATGGCGTCGTTGTGGCAGAGACGGACCGCAGAACCTCTGCGAACGATCGAACTAAGGTGCTTTTCGCACAACCGCGATGACCGAGTAAAAGTGTGCCCCCGATGCGTGGATCAATGGCATGGTAAATCAGCGACTTCTTCGGGTCCTCCATTCCAACAATGGCGGTGAAAGGGAAGGAAATCATTCGAGTTGACCTTGAAGTTCAAGCAAGTTTGATTCCAGGGCCGCAACCGTATCCCGGTCCGGGCTTTCCCATAAACCGCGCTCGGCCGCTTCCAGCAACCGCTCAGTGGCCTCTTCCAGGGCAGCGGGGTTGTGACGCTGAAAGAACCTCTTCTGTTCGGGATCCAGTAAGAGGACCCGCGCGACCTCCTGATAATGGATCCCCTTAATCAGGTTGGTGGTCGCTCCGTAACCGAACAGGTAGTCCACGGTGGCGGCCATCTCGAAAGCACCTTTGTATCCGTGTCGTCGCATGGCTTCGATCCAACGGGGGTTCAACACACGACTATGAATCACCCGGACGATTTCTTCATCTAAGGTACGAACGCGCGGTTGATCCGGGCGAGAAGAATCACCGTGATAAGTCGCCGGAGTTTTCCCTCCGAGCTGTTTGACGGCGGCGTGAAGGCCGCCTTGAAATTGAAAATAATCGTCTGAATCGAGAATGTCGTGTTCCCGATTGTCCTGGTTTTGGTGGACTACCTCAATTTCGGAAAGGCGGGCCCGGAACAAAGCCCTCTGCTCATCGGCTGAACCGTCACTATCAAAAGCGAAACCGCCCCATCGGCAAAAAACGTCCACCAGGTCGCGTTTTGATTCCCAATTGCCGGCATCAATCAGTGGCAGCAGCCCGGTTCCGTACGCACCAGGCTCGGAACTGAAAACCCGCAGAGCCGCCAACCGAGCCGCTTCAGGGCCAGCGATTCCTTGCTCAATCGCGCTCTGCCGGTCCCTGAGCCACGATTCACGAATTGGATTCAACTCCAAAGGCTCATCTTGTTCGGCAAGTCTTTTCGGAACGGTGGCCAGCAAGCGCATGGTATCACCAAAAGCATCCCGGAACATTCCTGAGACACGCAACAAGACGTCCACCCGCGGTCGACCGAGAAGACTCAAGGGCATAATCCGGAAATCCACCACGCGCCCCGACCCTTCCTCCCAGACCGGCTCGCATCCCCAGAGGTACAAGGCCTGAGCTATGTCATCTCCGCCAGTGCGCATGTTGGAAGTGCCCCAGACCACCAAGGCAATTTTACGAGGATACTCTCCTTGTTCCTGGCGATGGCGCTCTATCAACTGCTGGGCCATCGCCTTGCCGCAATGCCAAGAGGTCTGAGTCGGGACCGCGCGAGGATCAATCGCAAAAAAGTTTCGACCCGTTGGCAATACGTCGATGCGACCGCGAGTGGGTGCTCCAGCAGGGCCCGGGGGAACGAAGCGGCCATTCAGACCATTGAGAAGGTTCTGCAACTCGTTTTCGCATTGTGACAATCTCGGAATCACCTGGCCCAGCACGAAAGCACGCAAACGCGTTAAATCCCACTCTGGAGAAGATTGACCTTCATGCTCCTCGTTAGATTTCCTGCTGAAAGCACGTTTCTCCCTTTCTGCTTCTGTGCGGCGCGGCAGCCCTTTTGCGCTTTTTAGAACATCGCTTAGCCAGGTCCGGGCTTTGGCTTCCAGGGGAGACGGGTCGGCGGGTCGGCGTAAGGGCGGATCGGCGTCCGGGGGAGACGGGTCGGGGCTTGGGGCGTCTTCAACCGCGCTCAACGCTTCCAGCAGACTCGGTCGGTCTCCGCTAGGGATCCGAACGA
>DATHPI010000449.1:0-7099 GCA_035484035.1 Chthoniobacterales bacterium | reverse complement strand
AAGCGGCCAAAAGAGCATAGCCCAGGGTTCACCCCGGGTTCACCCTGGGTTAATTCCCCGCGCGGATGAGCGCTGAAGGGGCTGGCAGATACGGCGAGAATAAATCGGCTCGGGACGTCCAAACGGGAGCGCATGCACATTCCTGCCCCTTCAGGGTAAAAACGTCTATTTTGGCTAACCCAGGGTAAACCCGGGTAAACCCTGGGCTCTGCAGTTTGGACATTTCGAGATGGCGGACAACCCAGGGTAAACCCTGGGCTATGCTTTCTTGGCCACTCCGGGCCGTATGATCGGTGCGAAACATACAATGCTTTGAGTGGCCCGCCGGACGGCCCCGCCCCCCGAACGCTGAACGTCAAACCCTGAACTCTGAACACCGAACGCTGAACACCGAACGCTGAACACCGAGCGCTCTCAGTCATTTGGCACGATAAAAGCAGGATCCAACCTGCCGTCAATTGCATCGAGGCAATTCCTGGCAGCTATTTCATCCATTCGTCTCGCGCATTCGATTGTCAGTGCAGCTGAATGCGGCGAAACGATGACATTTTCCATGGCCAGCAACGGATGAGTCACTGGTATCGGTTCCTGAGAAAAAACATCCAGGCCGGCGCCCCGAATCCGACCCTCCTGCAATGCCTTGACGAGTTCTTCTTCGTCGATAACCCCGCCGCGGCAGGTAGAAATGACAAACGCACTCGGCTTCATCACCGCAAACTCTTCTTGACCAATGAGTCCTTTGGTCTCCGCAGTCAATGGAACATGGAGACTCACAAAATCGCACTCGGCCAAGCCGGTCAGCAGGTCGGTCACCGGTTCGACATTGTTTTGGCGCAAGTCTTCCGCCGGAACCTTGGGATCATAAACAGTCACTCGCATTCCCAAGGCGGCAGCTCTGGGAGCGAGAGCCCGTCCAACTCTACCAAAGCCGACCAGCAACAAAGTTTTTCCGAGGAGATCGATCCCGGCCATCCTGGTCCTGAAACCCCAATCTCCCGTTCGCGTCGCGCGATCATAGGCCATCACTTGCTTGGCTAGAGCTAGAATGAAAAATAGCGAGTGTTCTGCCACCGTGATGGCGTTAGCCGAACCGACAATTGTCAGCGGAACCCGATATTTCCGCAAGGCTGCCAAATCGACCGCGTCATATCCGACCCCTCGTCTCGAAACAACTTTCAATTGGGGCGCCGCCTCGATAATCGGTTCCGTAATCGGCGTTGAACCGACCAGGATGGCATCGACCTCAGGCACACGCCGGACTATTTCTTGTTCGCTCGTATTAGGTGGGCACTGTTCCACCGTGATATCCGTTCGCTTTGATAAGATGTCCAACCCGACCTGTTGAATCGGTTCGGTCAGCAAAACTTTTGGCATAATCATTTGTTCCGGATCGGTCAGATTGACAGTTTGCGCCTGGTCATGACTTTGGCAGAAAAACTTGCCGGCAGACATAACCACCCGTTCAAGGTTGGCAGATCCCTGGGCGACAGGTTTTTCAGAGCATTTTCTCGCATGGCTGATTCATTAAGAGTTATTGGCACATCGACAACATTATTCAGGAGTCAGAATTCAGGAGTCAGGCTTCAGGAGCAGGAACAGCCAGTGGCTGACGTGCGCTCTCGGCGCTCTCGAATCCTGAATTCTGGGTCCTGAATTCTGACTCCTGAATAATGATCTCAATCCATTCCATATTTGTGGGCCGACCTGAAAGCATCAAGGACGAACTGGGTACCTGGGAATCCTCCATTTTCCGGCAAGCTGTTTTTGGCCCAGTCGAACTGAATTCACGGGGTATTGCCGGCGATCAAGTCGCAGACACTGTGAATCATGGCCGACCTTCTCAAGCGGTCTGCGTTCACCCGATTGAGCACTACGCGTATTGGAACGAACAATTTAACCTTACGGATGCGAACCAGCAATTGGGCCCGGGAAGCGTCGGCGAAAACTGGACCATCGACGGCGGGAATGAAAGCACGGTTTGCGTTGGAGACATTTATTCGGTCGGATCGAGTGATGTACAAGTCAGCGGTCCCCGTGGTCCTTGTTGGAAGCAGGAGCGAAAGCTGAAGTTGCCAGGGTTTTTGAAAGGAACAATCGAGTCGCTGCGGACCGGATTTTATGTCCAGGTGGCGCAATGTGGCACCGTGCGGGCTGGGGACGGATGGAACCTGAAATCCCGGCCGAATCCATGGCTGACTGTGCAGGCGGTCAATGTTTGCTATTATCAGAGGCCGGAACCGGAGATGGTTGAGCGAATTCTCCAGACACCGGAAGTAGCGGAAGGATGGAAGAGAATGTTCGCCAAAAAGCTTGCCAATTTAGACTGACCACCTCGTCGTTTCTTGCCCTCTGCTCGGAATATCACGCTAATTATTTTAGGCATTTGTCCTCCATGCAGACCGACACAACATGCTTGGGCGGCATCGCTCGGCGTCTTCAAATGCCATGTCGCCACGATAAGGACACCAATTATTCTGTGGGGCAACATCGTCAGCGAGATAACGCTGGAAGCCCCGGTTCGGACGGAGCCTCACCCTACCTGCGCTTTCAGCTCATCATGCGACCCTGGGACGATCCCACTGACACTGACAACTGTATTCTATGTCTTATCCGAGCCGGACATCGATATCGGCAACAACGACTTCCGGAAGGTTCGCGGGGTAACCCCGGTCCGCCCGTGAAAAACTCGGAAAAAATGGTTTAAACTGGCGAATCCGGACTGCGCCGCGATATCGGTGACCGAGAGCGTCGTGGTCTCCAGGAGTTTTTGGGCATGGTTAATCCTCACCCGCAGGATTTCGTGAAGCATGGTCCGTCGGAGTTCATTACGAAACGCGCGTTCTAACGACCGACGCGGTAGTCTCGTGTGGGCCACTACATCGTCCACCGATAAGTCTCCCCGGGGAAAATTCCCTTGAATGTACCTCAGAGCGGCGCTGACCTTCGGGTCTTCGACAGCGAGGACCTCGGTGCTTTTACGAGTAACGACTCCCTTTGGTGAAATCCGCTTGGGTATTTCGGGACGAGGTTCCCCATTGATCAAACGGTCCAGCAGTCCGGCTGCCTCGTAGGCCATCCCCTCAAGATCGTGGCGAACGCTCGAGAGCGGCACCTGGACGCAATCGCAAATGACAGGATCATTGTCCACGCCTAGAACCGCAACCTGGTCGGGGATCTGAATTCCCGCCTCGATGCAGGCATCGACAATGTCCGCCGCCACGCAATCGTTATAGCAAAAAATGCCGAGTGGAAAATGCAACGATCGAATTGTGTGGATCACCCACCGCCGTCGTAACGTCCAATTTACGTGGCGGCTCAGGCGGGTGCTCTTCCGCGTGTTGACCGGAAGCAGTTGCACACAGTCAAATCCAGCCGCCCGCACCGAAGTGGCAAATCCTTGGAATCGCTCCTCGTTGACCGCGTCGTCGCAGAACGGTGCCCAGGCAAAGTTTCTGAAATTTCTTTTGAGCAGATGCTCCGCACCGAGTTTTCCGATGGCCTGGTTGTCTTCCATCACGCACGGAATTCCGAGGTCCTTGCGGACCGACGAGATTTCAACCGCGGGAACGCCGGCGGAAACCACGTATCGGGCCAGTTCTTCCCAGTGTCCGACAAATGACAGAATTCCGTCGCCGGTCCACCCGACTGGTATAGTCGCGTCGTAGATCATGTCAGCTACGACATGCCAATCGTGTTCGGCAGCATAGCGCGCGGCGCCTCGATAAAAACCGTGATGAGTGGAGGTCAGGGCGAGCAGGATGGTTCGCGTGCGATGCTTGGGGCGCATTCTGCGATAAATCTGGCGTAAATTAGCAGCTTTCGCCAGCGGCCGTTTTCTCCTACTATACCGGCCGATACCGCGCGACCGAATCATGCCGATTCTTGATCGGATCGCTCCTACCCAAACGCGTTTACGTTTGATCAACATCTCATCCACCCTAGAAAGAAAACCGACCCCTATGAAAATGAGGTCCCCCCTGAACTCGCCGCCCGCCACGCCGTCCATTGGCATGGTGGGTTTTCCTTCCGTATTGTCGGAAGGTAACCAGCTAATTGCCTTCGCCGCGAACAGTACGAAATCTTTTCAACGCCTGGCACTGGCCTTTCTTACCGCAGTTCCAATGCTGACCGCCTGGACGAATGCCAAGGCGGCAGGAGACGATAATTTCGAACTGGCCATGGTGATTAAATCGACCACCAATCCCTACTACAACGCCACCCTATCGGGCGCCAGAATCGCCGCCAAAGAAATCGGGGGTAGCGCCAACAACTACGGCCCGACGGAATCGAGCGGCCAGGCTCAGGTCGAATTGATCAACAATCTGGCGGACCGCCATATCCCCGCCATTGCCGTGGCCCCCAGCGACCCGGATGCGGTGGTGCCCGCCATGAAGCGAGCGCAAAAGCTCGGCGCAAAGGTCGTTACCTTTGATGCGGATTCGGCCCCGGACGGTCGTCCGTTCTTCGTCAATCAGTCCACCAGTGACGCTATTGGCAGATATGGAGCCCAATTACTGCTCGAGGCGATGGGCCCGAAGGGTAAAGTGGCGATCGTTTCTGCTCAACCGACCGCCGCGAATCAAAATGCCTGGATCGCAGCCTTTCGGGACGAGATTAAGAAGTACAAGGATATCGAAATCGTCGACGAGGTGTACGGTTACGATAATGAACAAAAGGCTTTCGACGCTACGGTCGCGTTGACGACGAAATACCCTGATCTGACCGGGATTTTCGCCCCTACCTGCCCTGGCCTTCCCGCGGTGGCGCGAGCTCTGGAGTCCGTACACAAAG
Source organism: Chthoniobacterales bacterium (assembly GCA_035484035.1). Lineage (GTDB taxonomy): Bacteria > Verrucomicrobiota > Verrucomicrobiia > Chthoniobacterales > JAFAMB01 > JAFAMB01. Next base: position 2,308 of record DATHPI010000449.1, on the reverse strand, counting down.
CGGGAACGATCAAGGTGTCCGGCAATTGCGTTCCGAGTATCACCGGAAAATACATGCTGGATGGAACGATCCAGGGATTCTACCTCTGGGATCCGATCAAACTCGGCTACGTGACCTACTACGCAGCCAAGTATCTAGCCGAGGGAAAGATTCAGGGAAAGGCCGGCGACTCTTTTACGATCAAGGAAGGAAAGTGGCCGGGTAAGTATGAGATCGATTCCACCGGACAGATCATCACCGGTGAGCCGCTGCAATTCACCGCGGAGAACATCAAAGACTACAACTTTTAGCGATTGTTGAGCGAGTGCGCGGGGGGATGTAGCTGGGGAGTTGCGACCCCCGCGCGCATATCGACGTGAAACCGGCGCCATCACGAGAGCCCAGGGAGGTCATTCAGACCGGCCATTCGAACGATGCCAATCCTGCCGGGACCTCAACTGCGCCTGTCATTGAACTTCGCGGAATCTGCAAACGTTTCGGGCCCGTCGAAGTTCTGAGTAACGTCGATCTGAGCCTTTACGCCGGACGGGTGCACTCATTAGCGGGTGAGAATGGGGCAGGGAAGAGCACGCTGGTCAAAATACTGGGCGGGATTCATCAGCCGGACAGCGGTCTCATTCTGAAGAACGGCGTTGAAACGGCCATCCTCGGCAGCGCCGACGCCAGGCGTCAGGGCATCGCTGTGATTCATCAACACCCGGCCACTTTTCCCGACCTTTCAGTGGCGGAAAATATCTTTGTCGGCCGGCAGCCCCGTCGAATGGGCGGGATCGACTGGTCCGCGATGACAGACCGTGCGCGGCAGCTGTTAGCGAGTCTGCGCATGGAAATTGATGTCAGCGTCCCAGTCAAGATCCTCAGCATCGCGGAGCGTCAGGCGATCGAGATTGCCAAGGCGCTCTCGATCGACGCCCGCGTCCTGGTGATGGACGAACCGACCTCGACCATCTCCAGCCGCGAAGTGGACCGCCTTTTTGAGATTGTTGAGCAGCTCAAGAAGCAGGGAGTGGCCATCCTGTTCATTAGTCATTTCATTGATGAGATTCTCGGACGGGGCGATGAGGTGACAGTCCTGCGCTCCGGCAAAGTCATTGTCACGCTACCTGCCGCCGAACTAACTCCGGCCCAGACCGTTCGTCACATGATTGGCACCGAGCCCGGAGCTTTCTTCCCGAAAGCAAAGACGGAAATCGGAATGCCGGTTCTTTCTGTACGCGGGCTCTCTGGTGCCGGGTTTGTCGAGGACGTCAGTTTCGAGGTCCGGGCCGGTGAGATCCTGGGCTTTTTTGGTTTGGTGGGCGCTGGCCGCTCGGAGGTCGCGCAAATGCTATTCGGCATTACTAAGCATCGTCAGGGCGAGATCAAGGTGGATGGTCGGGTCGTCCGGCCTCGATCTCCTCGCCATGCGATGCAACTGGGAGTTTCATTTTTACCCGAGGACCGCCACCAACAAGGGCTCGTGCTGCAGTTTTCGATTCGTGCGAATGAGACCCTCCCGATCCTTCGGCAACTGGCCAACCGAGTAGGACTCATCCACCGCGCGAGGGAAAAACAGATCGCTCGTGATTTCTCCGGGCGGATGCGTGTGGTGGCAACCGGTGTCGAGCAGCGGACAGATACCCTCTCGGGCGGTAACCAGCAGAAAGTATTGTTGGCCAAATGGCTTATTCCGTCTCCAAAAGTCCTCATTCTCGATCAGCCAACGCGAGGGATTGACGTCGCGGCCAAGGCCGAAATCCATCGGATCGTTTCTCAGTTGGCAGCCCAGGGAATGGCCGTCATCCTCATCGGCGACGATGCGCAGGAAGTGATTGGTATGTCCGACCGGATCATCATCTTTCGCGGCGGACGTATCGTCGCCGAATCGAATCGCGCTTCGTTCGATCGTGAGGTCATCCTGCTTGCGGCGGCGCATGCCGCACGAGACCCAGGCAAAACCGATCCTCAGCAGGGCGGATTGACTCGATCAACTGAGACGATGGCTCCATCGGCCGGCGATTCACGTGGACTTATCGGACGCCTGCTGCGGATCCCGGAGCTGGTACTTGTCCTGGCCCTCCTCATCATCGGCGGGGCGGTGACGATGCGTGAGCCGCGGTTTCTTCAAAGTGCCAATCTCGAACAGGTCGCCTTGTCGGCCACTCTGGTCTGCATCGTGACCCTGGGCGAAGCTCTGGTGATCATCGCTCGACAGGTTGACCTTTCGATTGGTGCCATAGTGGCGGCCAGTGCGTTCATTTCCGCCGGATGGCTGGAGCATCATCCTGACGCGTCCATCTTCTGGGTCATCCTTATCGGGTCTGCTGTC
>DATHPI010000448.1:0-4536 GCA_035484035.1 Chthoniobacterales bacterium | reverse complement strand
CGAAATCTGGATCGCTCTTTACGACCCGTTTGATTTGCTGGCACGCCAGGCGTTGGCGTCTTCGCTCGACCGGCGCATTATGTATGCGATGTCGACACGCACCCAAATCGTCCAGGCACTCCGGCAAGGATACGGGGTCGGTGCGGAGACTTTCGAAGCGATCCTGGAGGACCGCGTGGAGGATGAGCTGGGACGCGATGTGGAGCAGGAAACAAATGTGCTCGATACCGATGACTCCGAAGCTTCCGTCGTCAAATTCGTGAACCACTTTCTCCGGGAGGCGCTCGAACAAAGAGCAACCGATATTCACATCGAACCGTTGCAGGACGATTTGCAGATCCGATATCGGATTGACGGAGTTCTGCACGAGGTTCCGGTGCCACCGAATATCAGGGTGCTCCAGGCCTCCGTAATATCACGGCTGAAGATCATGGCTCATCTCGATATTGCCGAAAGGCGGCTTCCCCAGGATGGGAGAATTAACCTGGAGCTTGACTCTCAAGCAATTGACGTTCGGGTGGCCACCATTCCTTCGGTCGCCGGAGAGAGTGTCAGTTTGCGCCTTTTGAGCCGCGAACGATTTACCTTTGAACGGCTCGGGCTGGATAACTCGGTGCAGACGCGCATTCGTCATCTCCTGGCAATGCCCAATGGTATCGTGCTCCTGACCGGACCGACCGGCTGTGGGAAGTCGACGACGCTTTATACGTTTTTATCGAGCCTGAACACCAAAGAGCGTCGAATTGTCACCGTTGAAGACCCGGTTGAGTACAAACTGCCGGGAGTCATTCAGATCGCCGTCAAACCGGAGATCGACCTTACTTTCGCCAACGGCCTGCGAAGTATCCTGCGAGGTGATCCAAATGTGATCATGGTCGGAGAGATGCGTGACCGGGAAACAGCCGAGATCGCTATCCGCGGTGCCCTGACTGGACATCTGGTGTTCAGCACCTTGCATACCAACGACGCCATCGGCGGGATAACCCGGCTGATCGATATGGGAATCGAGCCGTTCCTGGTTGCCAACGCCGTCCGGGCGTTTATCGGGCAGCGCCTGGTCCGGGTGCTCTGCACTAGATGCAAGCGTCCAGTTGAGCATGCTGAATCGTATTTGAAGCAGATCGGTTTTCCCTTGGAGTACGCTGGAAAAACGATGGCCGCCGTCGGGTGCGAGCATTGCCGGCATACGGGCTACGAAGGCCGGGCCGCGATTTTTGAGTTCTGCCTGGTATCGCAACGGATTCAGGATTTGATCACCCAGGGACGCCCCCCTTCCGTTTTGCGCACCGCCGCCATTGAGGAAGGCATGGTTCCTCTACGGCCTTACGGCTGGAATAAGGTCATTAGCGGGGTGACGACCGTCGAAGAAGTCGTCCGGGTGACGGCTTCAGATTTGGAAATGTCGGACGAGTGATGGTATGCCGCTGTTTTCTTATAGTGCGGTGAGCCAAAACGGGGCGCGCGTCTCAGGCCAAGTCGATGCGCAAAGCCGCGCGGAAGCTTTCCGCAAGTTGGACCGCGACCGCCTGCAACCTATCTCGCTGGTGCAGCAAAATGGTGCGGAAACGACTACCGCCAAACCTCGAAGCAGCGATGAGCCGGTGGCAACGCGAGACATCCGCTTGTCGGGTAGCCAGATCATCTTATTTACAGAAGAGATGAGCGATCTTTTGGATGCCGGGCTGCAGTTGGAGCCGGCGCTCAAGGTGATGGAGGCTAGGAATGAACTCTCCAGCATCAAAGTCGTTGCGACTGCCCTTCGCCATCAGGTGCGGGAAGGCAGCAGCCTTTCGAATGCGCTTCGCCTGGTTTCTCCCTCTTTTGGAGATCTTTTCTGCAATCTGGTCGCCGCGGGCGAGCTTAGCGGGTCGTTACCGGAGCTTCTACGGCGTCAAGCAACGTTTTTGGTGGCGATGGACGATTTGCGGAAAAAAGTCGTCAGTGCGCTGATCTATCCGGCGATGATTTTTGTGCTGGGCATCGGCCTGATTTTTCTCTTCATGGGCTACCTCGTCCCGCAATTGACCGCGCTGTTCGCAAAGACCGGGAGGGATCTGCCGCTGCTCACCAAAATTCTGGTGCAGACGAGTAGTGTTTTCTCCAATTATTGGTGGGTCATTTTGGGTAGCATCGTAGGCGTGGTGGTTGGTTTTCTTCAGCTCATCCGGACTCCGGTGGGCCGACCGTGGTGGCATCGCACCCAACTCCACCTTCCATTATTCGGTGCGGTATTACGAGGACGGTTTTATTCACAATTCTCGGAGACCATGGCCAACCTCGTCGCGAATGGCATCCCTCTTTTGAACAGTCTCCGACTAATGACCAGCGCGATCGGCAACCTGCACCTGCGAGAAATGATGGAAAAGGTTGTGGAGATGGTCCGGGAAGGCGGGTCGCTTTCACGTGCACTTCAACGGATCGGCGAGTTTCCCCCGCTGTTTATCGACATGATTGCCGTGGGAGAACAAACGGGTGACCTGGCGAAGGCGCTGGAGAGAGTGGGCCGCCGTTACGAAAAAGAGCTGAATCTTAAGATCCAGCGCCTGACTGCCCTGATCCAACCGGTCGTAATCCTGGTCATGGCCGGGATGGTTGGAGTGATCGCATACTCGATCATCAACGGGATTTTTGATGCCGTTTCCGGGCTTCGCCCTGGATAGCGGGCACGGATTCTATGAGTCAGATTCGGTTGCTAAGCATGGATTTTGACGGGACTTTGGTCCGTAACTGGGCACCACCTCCTTATCCTATGAAGCTGGTGCAAATATTGAACGAGCTCCGTGATCAGGGAGTTTTGTTGGCCATCAATACCGGAAGAACCCTTCGACTGGTTGAAGAAGCTCTGGATATCACTGGATTCCCCGTGCGGCCGGACTTTGCACTAACCAGCGAACGAGAGGTTTTCCGGTGGACCGGTTCAACTTGGGAAGATTTCGGAGGATGGAACTCAAGGTGCAAGGATGAGCACGACACCCTCTTCGCGAATTGTGAGGCTCTGTTGCAGCAGATCGAGCAGCATCTCGAATCGGCGACCGCTGCCAGACTTCATTACGAGGAGAATCGTTTCTCGGGTGTGGTATCGACCACGAATGCGGAAATGGATGAAATTTGCCAATTTCTCGAAGGCAAACGCTTCGAATTCCCAGATTTTGCGTATCAACGAAACTCCATTTATCTTCGGTTTTGTCATTCAGCCTACCATAAAGGCACCGCCTTAGGAGAGTTGCAGCGACTGACGGATATCACCAAGGAAGAAACATTCGCGGTTGGAGATAATTTCAATGATCTGCCGATGCTATCTCTTGAATATGCCCATTTCCTGGCCTGTCCCTCCAATTCGCTTGAGGACGTTAAGGCCGCGGTGAGAAACCAGGGAGGCTTTGTGGCTTCCGAGGATAGTGGACTGGGAGTGTACGAGGCTCTGAGGCACTTTTTCCCAAGCTTCCGTTAAAAAGAAAGTTCTTGGGGAAAACTGTTTGGTGGACACCGCGGCTTCCAGGCGGGAGCAACTCGAAGAAGGGAAAGCATCGCACAGAGGCCACAGAGGTCACAGAGGGGAAATTGGGCGGGGCGTTGAAAACTGTTTTGGTGAACACGGCGGTTTTCGAGCGGGAAGCGTGAAATCGTCGATGCTTTTCCTTTTGGCGTATTTTCGTAGGCAGGCCAACAGTGTCACCGGCAAAAGTTTCCCGCACTAACCCAAGTCCCCCCTCTGTGACCTCCGTGTCCTCTGTGCGATGCTTTCCCCGTTTCCCGTGATTCTCGCACCCAGGCCAACGATGTCTCCGGTTAGATTTCCCCGCTCTGACCCGGGAACCGATAGCCTTGACCAAAGCGTTTTCGTCCCTTTTCGCAGCTTCCCTTGTGCACCCTCATTCTGTAACTTCTGAACTTCTGAACTCCTGAATTTGATGAGTGAAAAAATCCTGATCGTCGAGGACGAAACAGACGTTGCAGAGCTGCTTGCTCACCACCTGCGAGGCGATGGATTTTCGGTTGAAATCGTCAATAACGGGCGGGCCGGGCTCGCCGCGATAAAAAACCAGCCTCCAGCGCTGATTGTTCTTGATCTGATGCTCCCGGAAATTTCAGGTTTGGACCTTTGCCGAATGATCAAAGCAAATCCGGGGACCAAAAACGTGCCGATCATCATGCTTTCAGCTCGAATCGAAGAGATTGATCGCGTCCTGGGATTTGAGCTCGGTGCGGATGACTATGTGGTCAAACCGTTCAGTCCGCGGGAGCTAGTGCTGCGAATTCGGGCTATTCTCCGGCGCTTGTCCCAGGATAAAGAACAGGCGTTGCTTCGCGTCGGAGAGCTGGTGCTCGATCGGTCGCGTCATGAGGTTAAGGCGGCTGATCGCTTGATCGATTGCACGGCGACCGAATTCAAGCTGTTGGCTATTCTCATGGAGCGGCAAGGCCGCGTGCAAGAACGGGATCGCCTTCTAAGCGATGTGTGGGGGTACGATTCAGTGATTGATACCCGGACTGTGGATACCCACATGCGCAGGTTACGCGATAAATTGGGCCCGC
>DATHPI010000447.1:0-11823 GCA_035484035.1 Chthoniobacterales bacterium | reverse complement strand
TTCCGCTTCGCTATTCGATCTGGATAGCTCTGCGGCAAAGTCGCGGAGGGCGGCCAGACGTCTTTCGCCGATCACGCGGTTGGTCTCTTCTGTCACCACGCAGAGCATTCCTGAGAGCAGGCCGGCGTCGTCCCAAAGAGGGCTATAGGAGAAAGTGTGATACGTCTCCTCCGGGTAGCCGCTCCGTTTCAAAAATAGCAGTAAAGCTTCGTCCCAGGTGGCCTCTCCAGTTGCTAACACATGCGCGATCCTGGGGCCGATATCCGGCCAAATCTCCTCCCAAACCTTGCGCGCGCTCTCACCCAGAGCCCAAGACTCTTTCACGCCCAGTGTCGGCAGGTAGGCGTCGTTGCAGAAAAACGTCAGGTCTGGCCCCCATGCCATCCACATGGCATATCGCGAAGTAAGCATCACGCGAACAATCGCCCGCAGACTTTGCGGCCAGGAGGACGGTAAGCCAAGAGGAGTCAGCGCCCATTCCTTGACCGCCATGCGGGCCGCCATATCCCCACCGATCTGGAACAGAGTGTCACCGTCGGATTTCATTGGTTGTCTCCCATCATACACACTTCGTATCGTGCTCGTTATCGTTCCCGTGCTCGTCTTCGCTTTGGAGGCTAATTTAAGCAAACACCCGCCACGAACTCTCTTAACGCAACTAGTTTTCGACCGGCAACGATCGAGAAACGACAACGATAACGAGCACCAGCACGATTGGGAAGGGTGAAGCTCCGGGTAGGGTGAGCCTCCGCCCGAACCGGGGCTTCTCCGCGTTGGCCTGCCGTGCGGCGTTAACCCATCAAATTTCGATTGGATGATTGGCTAACAGCCTCCAAAGGCACACTGCCGCGATCGCTTGAAAAGACGATTTAACGGGGGTGATTCTTGGATCGGGCCTGGCTTAGGTAGGGTGAGGCTCCGCCCGAACAGGGGCTTCCGGCGTTGTCCTGTCCTCCGGCGCCACCCCAGCAAATCTCGATCGGGCGATCTGGCGCGCCCGCAACAGAACGCCTTCCCGCTACCTTCTCACATTTTCGGGGTTCCGCGTTACCTCGCCCAAGAAATCACCCCCCAGAAAAGATCAGAGGCTCCTGGGCACGTACGTTAAAGCCGTCAAATGATCGATGAATTTCGTGAGGGGTCGCACGATAACGCAAGTTGAGCCGGCGACACCGCGTCAAAAATCGACGAACAAGAGAACAAGCACGACCGCCGTCGAGAAACTTTATTAGTTCAGAGCGGCTTCGGCGGGTAAGATATTACCGGGAAACTTGCTACTCTTCCGTCCCCGTCCACTTGATGATGTCTTCCCCTCGGAATTGACCGTCACGCCCTTCGATCTCTTCCGAGCCACTGTGCGTCTGCCCCGACTCCCTGCCTTACTTGACTTAATTAATGGAGAATTTCCGTTGCCCCGAGCGGTTAACCCGTTCAATTCCTCAGACCGCATCCAGGGTTCGCGATCATCGATGGCCTTCCTGCGCCTGGCCCGACGAACACCTGTGCCTGAATGGCGGTTCCCAGGAGAAACAATCGTCTTCACCTTCGCCTTGACGCCACCCCTCTTTGAGTTGGGATTGCCATTCTGCATCAACAACGCCTGAGCCCTCTTCGACTTCGATCGCTTGACCGGCGTGATTTCAGCTTCCCGGGCTAGAGACTTTTCCGGATCCCACATCCACAAGGCAAGGTCCGTCAATTCGAAGCCTAGCCTTTGCAGAATAAATCCTACGAAGTTGCTAGCCCTCGGCCAGTTGGCTCCCACCGCCACCCCCATTCCGAAAGCAAGGAGCCCGGAAAATCCAGGCAAAGCGACCTCTTGTTTGGGCATAAGAAGACCATTCCGCAGCGTCACGCAAAAGGCAAGAAAACTTTGTATACTATTTAGGTATACTATTCACGCCCCCTCGCTCCTCGCCCTTGACAGGACTCCCTGATCGATTAAATGAGGGGAAGCTATAACAGCTAAAACCCCATGAGCGCATCCGCCGCCCTTACCCGCGATATTCTTGTCAATCCCGGCGCCAAAACCAGGAAGAAGGTCGCCCGCCCGAAGCCGCTGACGGAGTCAGCCGAGCGGAAGGTAACCTCTCCGGCGGCAAAGACAGCCCGAAGCGATACCCGTACTACTGCCCAGAAAGTAAGCCGCCGCAAAACGCGCACCTCGCAGATCCTGCGCGACATTCTGGCGAAAAATCCGGATGTCACGGAGTTTACCGTCGAACAGATCGTCAATTCGATCGGCGAAACCTCTTTTGGAACATCGCTCATGTTTTTTGCCATTCCCGAGGTCGTGCCGATACCTGTTCCAGGGTTAGCTGCCATCGTGGTGATCCCAACCGCAGTGATCTCGGCCCAAATGGCATTGGGACACCCACAGATCAAACTGCCGAAGTTCATTCTCAAGAAGACAGTGCCGCGGAGGGCCTTAGCGGCGGCTATCCGTGCGATTCTTCCCTTCCTGGAGAAGGCCGAGAAAGTGGCCAAGCCGCGATGGAAATGGGCAACTACTCCTTTAGCAAAACGCTTGTTAGGTCTCTTTATCTTTATTCTCGCTCTTTCGATCGCTTTTCCGATGCCGGGCTTCAATATGCCGCAAGCCATTTCGACCTTCATTATTGCCCTGGGGTTGACCGAAGATGACGGAATGTTAATTGCCGCGGGCGTCGTAGCCGGATTGGCTTCCATGGCCCTTCTTGGTGGAGCGGTCTTCGGATTATTTTCGCTCTTTGGCCTCGGATTCGGTGCCAGACCATAGCCGGATGCCTCAGTGTCTGATGGGAATGGCACGAAGATAAGGCTGTTGGATGGTTTTGCGCCTCAAAGGCATTCGACGCGCTTCCATGCGAGGCCTGAGTCACGTCTATTTGCCTATGCGCGTCAGAAGGCTTGCCATGAGCAAGCGACAGCGCGTCGAGCCGTAAGAATTCAAAACAGATGTTTTTAGTAGGGTAACCGGTGATTGCTCTTGCTTAAATCCAGGTGCTCTTTTACATCACTGCAATGGATGATTTTGCCTCCATCATTGATGCCCAGTTGAAACAGCTGAAGGAGGCAGTTCGAAAACGCGGGCGGGTTAACCTCCTCGTGGCAGGCAAAACAGGGGTCGGCAAAAGCACCTTAATTAACGCCGTTTTCCAAGGAAATTTCGCCAGTACGGGCCAAGGGAGACCGGCTACCAAGAACACCAGAAAGATAAAGAAAAAGGGGGTTCCGCTCTATATTTATGATACCCGCGGCCTGGAGCTGGATCGGTTTCTGGAATCTCTGACAGAGCTCGAGGAACTGATTTGCGGGCTTTCCCAGTCAGAAGATCCGAATGACCATATCCATTGCGCATGGCTTTGCATCTCGGAAGATGGCAGACGGGTCGAGGACGCAGAGATCAAGCTACTGAATCTGCTGGCAAAACACCTTCCGGTCGTCGTGGTGATCACCAAGTCACGCGCGGATAGCGGTTTCCGGTCCGAGGTGCAAAGGCTTCTCCCCAAAGCGAGCAATGTCATTCGCGTTCGGTCGATCCCAGAATTGCAGGATGATGGCCATCTTTTGACTCCGATGAATTTAGGTGACCTCGTTGAATGGACCATGCAAGTGATCCCGGAAGGCCAGAAAAATGCCTTCGCCGCTGCGCAACGGGTCACTCTGCGGCTTAAAAGAGAAAGAGCACATCTGATCGTTGCCAGTGCGACCACCGCCGCGGCCGGAATCGGAGCCTTTCCCATCCCCTTTGCGGACGCCTACCTGCTGGTACCAATCCAGATTTCAATGCTGGCGAGTATCACCGCGACTTTCGGTCTGCGCGTTGACACAGCCTTTTTTGCCACTCTTGTCAGTTCGACTTTGGCGGGCGCCGGAGGAACTCTATTAGGACGTTCAGTGTTGGGCGCATTCTTACTGTTAATACCGGGAGCCGGGCCGTTCCTCAATGGACTCATTTCCGGGATCACGGCCGGTCTATTCACAACCGCCTTTGGCGAAGCTCACATCGCAGCTATCTCCAAGTTGATCCGGGACAACCCCAACCGCCATCCGACCGCGGAACAGATCGCCATTCGATTGAAAGAAGAAATGGCCAGACGAAATCCGTTCAACAAGGAGAAACCAACTCGAAGTTTGAATTATCGGCCCTCCCTGCTTTTAGAGCATTGAAGCGAAAAACAACGGTCAAACTCCTCTTTTCCTGTCGCATTTTCTCATTCCCGACTCTCTTAGTGAACTTTCTCCGCAGAACTGAAAATATCCATTGCGCCCGGTGTTCCACCAAGGTAATTCCAACCGAGAATTTATGACTACAAAAACAGAAAAGGCGGCGGAGACCAATGCGTTCTCCGCTTTGGGAGAGGCTCTGGAATCTGCCGCGGAAAAATTCGAAGAGGGAAGTTCCGTGGCGCGTCAATCGGCCAAAAATGCCGCTCAAGCGACGCGAAAAGTCTTTGCCGGTGGAGTGTACAATACCGCCTACTGGGTTTCCTATGGGGTCGTTTACAGCACTGTCTACCTGACCGAGCTGTTGCCTGAGGATAGCTCATTTCGGCGAGGTTTGGAGGAGGGCGCCACGGACGCTCAGGTTAAGGTCCATGCGGAAAAAAAGACGGCCTCCCCTGTTGCCGCTTCATCGCCCCAAACAAAGCCCAGAGCCAGAAGTCGGAGCGCCAAAAAGCCGGGGGCCGAAAAGGCACCTGGAGACAGCGCTGACGTAACCGCCTAAGTTTAGTGCAGGCGCTATGAATTCCGCCCCGGCGGTTGCTTCGCGACAGGTGGCGATTATCGATGGGAAAGGCCGGACCCGAAGCGAGGATCGTCCTTCCCAAGAGATCGCGCTTCCTGGTTTAAGAATACAGGTTCTGAGCAATGAACAGGTCTTACTCCTTCGAGGAGAAACCATCGAGGCGGCCGCTCAGACAACGACACGACGGCAGTTAATTAACCGCCTCTTCTCGATTCCATCGCTGAAGTCTTTACGACTAAACAGGCGCAAGGGTGAAGTACGTTTGGAATTCGCCGCGCCTTCGCCTTCCACGGCCAATCTTCTCGCTTCGCTGGCCTCGGCGATGGGGGGACGACCGCCGGCCGCCCTGCCGCTGCTTCATGAGGAAGTCATCCTGCGCCACAAGGGTTCCTCTTCATTCGAAATCCACCGACTGGGCTCTGGACTAACCCTCTGGCGCGTCGAGATGCCCTCCATTCGGGTCTACAGGCTGACTCATCCATTGCTGCGGTCAGATTTCGTTCGGAAAGAGGTTCTCAATGAATTGAGCACGCTTCCGGATGTTGTTCATCAATCCTTTTCAGTGCTGCTCTCGGGCGGCGACACGTTGCTGGTTTTTGTCCGGCCGCACCGGATAGATCCAACTGTTTTTCAGGATGTTTTAGATCCGGTTCTCACCCGATGCCTTTCGGCCGGGACGGCCCATCACCGGCCCAAGTTGTCCGGCTTGATGGTGAATACGAATCTAGCGCTGGCTCCACTGGCTGATTTATTGTTTCCGCCGCTCGGCATGGTGAATCTGGCTTTAACCGCGCTCATCAGCCTGAAATACCTCCCGCGTGCCTTGTTCTCTTTGCGGAAGGGCAAATTCACCGTGGAACTTCTTTATCTGGCGAGTACCGTCTTAACGGGCCTCACTTTTCAATTCACGCCCGCGGCCTTCATGTATTGGTTCATGGGATTTTGGCCGCGCAGGAGTGGGCAGCTCTACGAATTGCATCACTCCAAATTTCTGGGCCGGTATCGTCGGCGTCCGCGTCGGGTTTGGGTGGAACGAGACGGTGTCTCTGTGGAAACTCGCGTCGAAGAGTTGTCGCCTTCCAGCGTGGTGACACTGACCGCGGGCGATATCGTTCCCGGCGACGGGATCATCGTAAGCGGCGCCGCGGAAATCGACGAGCATTTGCTCACCGGCACCTTGGGCGATGTCTCCAGGATCGCAGGCAATCGCATCTATGCTGCAAGTCGTGTTGTGGACGGGTCGGCTCGCATCAAGATCGAATTCCTCGGTTCCGACACTGCCGCGGGACGAATTGCACATTGGCAGCGCGAGGCCCTCCGGCGGCAGGATTCCGAACACCACGCGGCCGATTTGGCGGACCGCACCACTTTGCCGATCCTGCTCTTAGGTGCCGCCGCCCTGGTGCAGGGCGGATTGTCCATGGCCAAGACGACCATCCGGCCTGATTACCTAACCGGTCCTGCGATTTCTGAAAAGATGTCCGGTCTGGCCACGGTCATCCGGGCCGCCAACGACGGCATTGTGATTTCCGGAAATTCGTATTTGGGAAAATTGATCAAATGCGATTCGATCGTTTTCGATGACAGCGTCGCCTGGCAAACGCCCGAGAGCGGTCAAAAGGCCTTTGCCCAGATGGTTCTGCAGCAAGGGTTGGCGGAAGTGATCTTTTTCGCGACCGGTTCAGAGAAAGACGCTGCGAAACTCGCTTCACGGTTAGGTTTTCATTCTTTTCGCGGGAACAGTTCCGCAGCGTCCAAGCGAGCCTACATCGAGCAAAGGCAAAAGTTAGGCCACTCGGTAATCTATGTCGGTGATTGTGCCGCCCAAAGCGAAGTCGCAGAGCAGGCGGACGTGGCCATCTCTGTCTTCGAGCTTCCCTTCAAAAAAGCAAATAAGTTTTCGATTGCCCTGCTTTCTCCGGATTTAACAAAGATCCTCCAGCTGCGCGCCATCGCCGCGGACGCTCTCAATGAGTTTAAGCTCGGCTTTGGTCTTAGCCTGGCGCCAAATCTCGCTGCCGTCTTTGGAGCGCTCTTTCTGGCCAGCCCAACATCTGTCGCGGTCCTGTTAACCAACCTCGGCATGCTCGCAGACTATCTTAGAGCCGGGGCCATCCTCCATCTAGCGGAGGCCGCAGAGCGAGAGTAGGGGAACACAGGGGAACTCGTATCGGCGTATCGGCGTTCGGCGAATGTTAAGATGACGCTCGCGTTAAAAGCGCTCACTTATTGTGCTACTAACTAAATTTCTGCTCTTGAGCCTGACCTTTCCGGTGAGGCAATAGCGGAACGGTGGGCTTGACCGGGGCTCTTGATCTTTGATGTTTCCGCTTCGACCTAACTAAGCACCGAGGATGAGTTCGAGTCCGATGATAAGAGCGAGAACCGTCCCGGTGAAGCGCGATCACATCCGTGTCAAAGCCGACAGGCACATACGCCGACACGCCAACACGCCGATACGCCGACCCGTGTTTCCCCTCCCCCTACACCGGCCTCTCAAACGGCACGGCAGCGTCGAGATCGACCTCGCTATAATCCTCGTGTCCCTCTACCTCATGGGCTCCGACGTCGGATGTACCCTCGTGCGGATCATGTTCTTCAGATTCGGTCCCGAAATCGGTAGCCATTTTGGCCTCCATGCTGGTGATCAGGTCGTTGAGCCGTTTGAAATGAGACCGGTAGACATAACCCGTGCCGATATTCGTGGTCAGCCCGACGATCAGGGTATTGAAACCACCAAGAAAAGCACCCGCAACGCAAAGCAGGTTAAGTGCAAAGACCGACCGATATCCGTCTTTGAGCAACCCGCGATGCAGCCGACCGATGCGCCTGAGCGGAATCAGACCGCGCAGGCTTGGGAGCAGCAGGATGACGTCCGCTGCATCCTGAGGCACTTTCTGACTTCCGGCCAGCGAAATACTCACCGCACTGGCAGCGATACATCCGACCGCTTCCGGCGAGCTGCCATCGCCTATCCACATGGTGCGCCGCCCGAGATTAGCCAGGATACGAGCCTTTCCTTCCGGATCTAGGTCGCCAACGCAGTTCATGATGCCGAGCCGGTGGCCAATCGCTTCGGCTTCGGCCTGGTGGCGACTGGAAATATAAATGAAACTGGCATTTGGATTACGTGAGCGTAGGGTTGCAATGACTTCAGTCCCTTCCGGCTCGCCCTTTCGATGGAAGGTGACCGCGCCCAGGACCACACCGTCCACCAATACCCAAAGTGGCCGCATCGTTGGATCGTCATGGTGGATCCCTTCTCTCTCATCGCCGCCGCCTCGCTGAGCCCAGGCGGTCGGCGCGGTCGCGATCGCCGCTTCAACAGCCGCCGGGATTTCAACACCCCTGGCCGCCACATAGGCAGGGGTCGCCACCTCGACCAGACGATCGCTGCTATCGCGATAGCTGATCAAGCCGGCGTCACGCGCGCGACCGCTGATCTGCAAAAGTGCCGCCCGATCCTCGACGCACCGTTCGATCAGAGCACGCGCTCGCTCGTTCTGGAAGGCGGGAAATGCTGAAGCCGCATAACTGAGAACGGTGTTGGGCGGCACGTCGCGATCGGAAATAACCTCTCCGACTTCGATCCGTCCGCGGGTGAGCGCAGACGAATCGTCGAAGACGTAAATGTCGGTGGCCGGGAGCCGATCCATCGCGGCCGGATCCCGAAAAAGGATGCCCCGGCGTAGTGCGTCGCTCAGAGCATAAAGAGCTCCGAGCTGCGCGCTCAGGCGGGGTCCGGTCGCATAATCGGGACGGATTGAGGCCTGGGAAGGGAGTACCATTCCGGTCAGCAGGAGATTAAGGCCCGAAACAGCAAGCGCCGGTATCACCATGCGGTTAGCCACTGCTTCCGCCTCGGCAGCGGAGGGCAGTCGGTCGATCCGCCCATGCGGCAATTGGGTGCCGATATACCCGGCTAAAGTGTCGATCCCTATTTTACTGACTCGCACCACGATTCTTCCTGCGCGCACAAAGGTGGAAGCATAGACCCGGTCGCCCGGCGCCTTGTCCAGTGCGCCGGCTCGACCAGTGAGAGCCTCTTGATCCACAGCCGCCAACCCTCCCAAAATCACCCCGTCCACCGGCACGATTTCCCCCTGATCCACCGCGATGGTGTCACCGACTTTCAGTCTTTCGATATCGACTTCGAACTCCAATCCTTCCGCGTGCACCAGGCGCGCCCAGGAAGGACGCTGCCGATGGGTGGCAAAGAGGCGCCGTTGACTCTTCGTCATCGTCTGATAGGCCAATCGCGGCCACAACTGCATCAAAAGCGCCATTAGCGCAGCGGAAAAGGGCATCCCGCTCAGAAGAGTAAAAGTCAGCGTTCCAGTGTAAAGGACCGGCAGTCCTATCTTCCCGCGAGCCAGCAATTTAGCGGCACTGATAACGTTTGGAAATCCGTAGATAGCCACTCCCGCCAGCGTAAAAGGGATAAGGGCCGGTACGAAAAACTGCGCCGCAAAAGCGGTCGTAATCAACGTGGAAGAAGCGAAAAATCGAGTACTCGGAGGCGGCCCTTCCAAGCCATCCACTAAGTGCGGCACCGCGCTCTCCAGGTGGCGGAGAAGTCGATACACATTGATGCGGCGCGGATTGAAACGCACCACCACGCTGGAGGCCATGATATTGGTCCGGAACGACCGCACGCCCAGAATCGCGGTCAACTCCTCTTCCAGACGGTAAGCCACGTCTTTGCGATTGCGCAGAATAGGGTGGGTCAGACGCACCCGGTCCTCCGTTTGATTACGCAAACGCCAGGTCGATAGATACGAACCGATCCGGCCGATGCGAATCGGTAAAGTCGCCGGCGTATCCAGGTAAAGCCGATCGACTCCCAGGGGCGCGGCGCCGTATTCGCTTCGAACTTCGTCGTCGAGATCGACCGCCGTGCGCTGGATCAGCACCTGTTTGAGTTTCCGCCAGATCGACGGCGCGTCCTTCGATGTTTCGTATTTCAGCCGGCCGACGCCAGCTCGGCGATCGATTTCAGCGACCGAGATCTCCTGCAAGCTGAAAACTCTGGAAAGGAACAGCCGGAGATTGTGGCTTGCGGGATCGTTAAAAAGCGGCAGGCTCCAAATGGCCACTCCGCCTCGCTCTGGGGCAATGCGAACCCGCGGAGAAACCACCGGAGGCGAGACTTCCTCCTCGACAACCGCCAGATCCAAAACCCGAGGTTCTTCCGCGATCGTCCGCGTGGTTTTGAACCTGCGTTTGGTTTCAACTTTAACGGCCATCGCGTGCTCACCTCCAGAAGTCAGAAAACAAAAGATTAATCGAAGACATCAGTTTGGCCATTTGAACTCTCCATCACGCGACGCCGGACATGGCACCCAAAATAAAAAGGCTACTAACAAAGTCAAGTTGGTACCGCCGGCTATCTGCTGGCTGCCCACGTCGAGTAGGGTAAATCTTCGGTAAGAGGTAAGTCTCCCCTCTTCAATCGTGCTCGTGCTCGTTATCGTCCTCGATTATTCCGTTTTTCTTCGCTGACCACGATTTAAAGATCGTTCAACGGGAAGACGCGGGAGTTTCCTGATCGTCCTCGTGGTCGTCGTCGTCCTCGGTCTGCCGGTTAGGAAAGCAATCGAGAACGATAACGAGCACGAGCAGAGGCCCATGGAAAAACTTGACTCTTTTAGTATACTTTCTATTTTGCACCGATCTCCAGCGATTATCGATGGAGGTGGTCTCAGAAGATGATCTAGTTGTGTTGCTTTTAACCTTTCCTTGAATTCATTTGCCGATTGATGCGTGATGACCTCCAAAGACCCAAGTCGCCACCCAAAAAAGAAGAAGAGCGCGCGTCAGAAAAAGTCCGGCGCACCTGCTACCGTTTCAGAACTAGTGACGGGTCTTCGGCATCAAATGGATAGCCGTTGGCCGAACCTGGGTCGACGGCTCGCTTTGGTTATTCGAGTCAGCCGCGAAAAGGTCGACGATATTTACTGCTCAGCTGCCCAGTTTGTAACCGAGCACAAAGAGGCCTTTGATGATCGGCGCGCAGAAAAAAAGGCGCACGACCGGACGGCAGGTCCCACTACCCCGCCACCCGGAGCTGTTGTCCACCCTGTTCACGCCAGTGGCAACCCTGCTACAAAGCGAACGGTGACACGTTCTGTCCGGCCGCCGCCCGTCAAAAAGCCGAAAAAGCCTCAACAAAACGGTCTTCCGAAAACGTAATCCCGCGTGTGAAAACATCTCCTCTTTCTTCTCGCCTCACCGCGCCGGTCGAGAGCTTCTCGAACGGTTCGGCTGCCTTGGCCACAAATCCGACCAAGCGGCGAACTCGGCAGGCTGTTCCTCTGAACGGACATCGCGCGCTAGTCCCGGTTCCGCCATCCAACGATATCCAGGTTTCCTTTCCCGGACCTGACCGGATGCAGATCCAGAGTGCAAAACTTTTTTCTAATGCCGATAGCCATTTCACCCGCCGGTTCGTGGAACGCGCTTTCCTGGCGCCTGAGGTTGAGTCGGTGGAAATCGAAGGGAGTAAACAGCGGGCGGAGATCGCCATCCGCACAGGCGAATCGTCGCTCCGCGAAATCGTCAAAAAGATTTCTCGCCTCTTTTCTCAAAATGGCAGTCTAGACGATGGTCCAACCCAACTGGTCTTTCCCCCGATACTTCGGACCTCGAAAAAGAACGCGGTGCGAGTGTATCGCTATGGCTCGATGCTCTCGACGTGGGCCATCAAGCATGAAACCAAGGGGAGGATTCGTTTTCAAAACCTGGCGCTCCATCGCAAGCGTGAGCTATGCCAGGCGATCGAGCGGGAACTGATGAACGTGCCCGGTGTAGATAGTTACCAAACCAACGATCTGACGGCGAGCGTCCTGGTCCATTACAGCAATCGGCACATCCAGAAGCATCAACTCATTGAAATCCTCGACGAGGTCCTTCATAAATCGGAAAACATCGCCCAGACTCCAACCGATCTCGATCTGCCCCTGGCCACGACCTCGCTTGGCTTGGCGGCAGCCGTTGAGTTCCTGGCCCCCCTTTTCTTTCCGCTTAGTGCCGGAATGTTCGTTTACTCCGTCATTCCCAGTTTTAAAAACGCCCATCACGTTCTTTTTAAG
>DATHPI010000446.1:0-15456 GCA_035484035.1 Chthoniobacterales bacterium | reverse complement strand
TCAGCGCGATCCAGGAATAAGAACTCGGTCCGGAGCAGGCCAATCCCGTCAGCGCCCATTTTGACTGCTTCATGCGCCTCGGCTGCCCCTCCGATGTTCGCGGCGATCTCGATCCGAGTGCCATCACGGGTCACCGCCGGCTCTTGCGCCGTCTTCTGGTTTTCGACCCGAAGAGCTTCCCGTTCATTCCGGACAGCGCTTATTTTCTCCAAGCGTGCCCGCGTCGGCTTCGTTTCGAGTACGCCGTCATCGCCGTTTAAGACAATTTCCTCCTGTTCTGATAGCGCCAGGACGGAGGCTGGTAGACCGGCAACCGCCGGCATTCCCATCGAACGAGCGAGAATCGCAACATGCGAAGTCGGTCCTCCGCGGACCGTGGCCAGGCCAGCGAGCTTGTTGCGATCCAGCGAAATCAGAATCGAGGGTGGCAGATCCTCGGCCACCAGGATTGATTGGTCAGTTAAATCTGGAAGTTGCGGCTCGACGCCCGTCAAGCGCCAGAGAACCCGTAGAGCCACATCCTCGATATCAGCAGCGCGACCAGCCAGAAGACCGCTCTTCAGCGATCGAATCTGTTCTTCGCAGGACCGGGCGGCCGCTTGCCATGCCCAACCAGCGCTTTTGCCCTGTCCGATCCACTTTTCCGTTTCTGTGACCAGCAACGGGTCGTCGAGAATAATTCGATGGGCGAGAAGGATTTCACTTTGGCTTTCGCCGGCCTGTGCGCCTTCCACTTCGATATCTCTCCGCACCAGGGCAACGGCTTCGTGGAGGTGTTGTCTTTCCAACTCACTGTCCTGGCCGTACTCGTCAACCTGGACCACCGGACGTACCAGTTTTGCGACCTGGCCGACGGCCAAACCGGGAGAGGCCGAAACGCCGCGCAGGACCCCTGGTTCCTCTTCGACAGCCGGGGCGCCGAAAATTGGAGTTACTATTTTCTCGACAGGTGACACGGACGGCTTCTCGTCCGTCCGACCAAACGCGGTGCGCGCCACCGAATTGAGCGCCTGCACGGCTTCCTTGGCGTCAGCGCCTCTGGCGACGATTCGAATCGAATCACCGCATTCAATTTCCAGCCCGAGAAGGGCGACTACACTCTTGGCGTCGGCGGCTTTTCCGGACGGCCTGACAATCTCAACGATACTTTGGTAGCGGCGTGCCGTATCCGCTAAAGCAGCTGCCGGGCGCGCGTGAATCCCGTGTTCGGCTTCAACAATGATCGGCTCGGATTCCACCGGAGGTAGAGCGTGGTCGACCGGAGGCGCCACCGTTCCTGCAGGATGGTCTTCGATGTGGACCAAAAAGAGTGGCGTTCTACCCGCCTCGGCGAGCCCTTGGAATAGATTGGTCGGGTGAAAGCGTTGGTTATTCGCGACCAGGATTACGGTCATCAGGCTCTTCGCTTTGCGAGCGATCAGGTCAGCGTCAAACTCGATCAAGATATCACCCTGGCTCACCCGTTGCCCGTCCGAGACCCGAACCTGGAACCCTTCTCCGTCCAGACTGACCGTTTCGATTCCGATATGAATCAAAATTTCGACGCCTTCGTCGGTGGCCAGAGTGACGGCGTGCCGCTTCCGGTGAACCTGGATGACTTTCGCGCTGCAGGGGGACAAAACCCGATGATCGATCGGATCGACGGCCAAGCCGTCGCCGGCCATCCGTTGGGCGAAAACCGGATCAGGCACATCCTCAAGCGGCACCACGGGACCGGACAAAGGGGAATAGAAGATGAGATCCATGAGGCTTATAACTTTCTTTTGTCAGATTCAAATTTATGAAGCGAGCCCCTAATCAACGCTCGATCAGGGATTATCTCCAAAGTACATATGAAATGGAGCCCGGAGTTTAATCCCGGAATTCCTCCCACTCGGGCTCGTTCTGGAAGATCCAGTCATAGTAATCCCGCTCTTTGAGCTCGCGGGCGGCTTCCTCGTCGACGATCACCTTGCAGTTGGAGTGCAGCTGCATAGCCGAGGCGCTGATCATTGCGGTAATGGGCCCTTCCACTGCCTTGGCCAGGATCGACGCCTTCGCACTTCCGGTCGCCAGCAGCAGCAACTCACGTGAATCGAGAATGGTGCCGACGCCCATCGTTAGCGCCCGTTTCGGAACCTTGTTGGGATCGCCCCCAAACATTGCCGCATTCTGCTGACGTGTGATCGGCGTCAGCGCTTTCTCCCTGGTACGCGACATCAGGGCCGATAGGGGCTCGTTAAAACCGATATGCCCTGCCTCGCCGATGCCCAGCAGCTGCACGTCAATGCCGCCGGCCTCCCGAATCGCTCGCTCGTAGCGCGCGGTTTCGACGCGTAAATCGGCCGCCATCCCATCCGGAACGTGCGTATTCGAGATGTCAATGTTGATGCGGCTGAACAGGTGATGATTCATGTAGTAGCGGTAAGAGTGGTCATCCTCAGCCGGAATTCCGATATACTCGTCCAGGTTAAAGGTTCGGCATCGCGAGAAATCCAGGCCTTCACTCCGTTGCCTGGCGACGAGCCGATCGTAGACGCGTTCCATCGTGCGGCCGGTGGCCAGGCCTAACACCAGATCCGGGTTGGAACGCAAACGACCGCAGATGAGCCGGGCGACGAGTTCCGCCGCCATCTCGACAGTGGGTCGAATGATTACTTCCATGATCAGTTTTGCGTTGAGGTTGGAAATAGTTTGCTCAGATCATCTTGAGCAGAGAGCACTTGGCCTCGTTTCAAAACCTCGTGCAACTCTCCGCCAGCCCAACGGCGCAGGCGGTAAAGGGTGGCAAAGGCGAAGGATGGAGCCGCGCCACCTTGGCCGCCGACCAACTCGGCGCCTCGGCGGACATTGTCTATCATCCAGGCCGGCAGCCGCAAGTGGTAGGCGTTCCGCGCTACTTCGCCCACGTGCAGCGAAAGCGCGGCTATCAGATCGGCCACGTCCGCCGTGCTCGACTCAACCATTAAGTTGGGCGCATCCATCGCACCCCAAAATTCCGTTTCCACCACCCGGCAAGCCAAATCCGGACAACGGTCTAACGCTTCCAACACCAGGAAGTGGGTGCCAAGATGGGTTTGATTCCAGTCGTCCGCGTGCGGTAGAAAGATGATCGAAGGTTGCTGGGTCGCCAGGATGCCCACGATTGCCTCGACCGCGGCAGACCATCGTTGGGGCTGCTGCTTACGTGCCGCCGGGTTAATTCCCTCCAACCCTCGTTCTGCAACCGCCTGCAAGCCGAAGCCAATGTATTGGCAGCAGTTCTTAAGCTCCTGCCATCGTGCAACCTGTCGCTCTGCGCGGCTGCCCAAGGTGACCGCTACGTTAATGACATTGAAATTTTGTTCACGCAGGAGTCGCAGCGCCAACCCGCCGATGATAACCTCGTCATCTGGGTGAGGGGCGAAAATCAACGCCTTGGGCGCGTCAGAGGAACGGTGGGGCGGAATAAGCTGCACTGGACCCAACGCTTCGCCTTCTGTCAGCAACCGGGCAAAGCCGTCCACAAAGGCTCGATAGGGGTTGTTCATCGGCATGGAGTTCTCGATTCTGTTTACGAAAAGCGAGTGCACCGCTTCCTCAATCCCGCGACGCGATTTCGCCAAAGTCGGTTAGCTGGTTTTCGCAGAATCCGATCAAGGTTGGAATTCTAAAATTTCTAAATTCGTGAATATTCGATGTTTGGGCAAGTGTGCGAGGTAGGTAAGGCGTCGCGCCTTACCTGCGCCGGAGGCCCCGTGCCCTTGAAATACCCGCCCGCTGGAACTACCTTGGTCAAGCGGGCTGCTTGATCCCATGGCGGTTCGTTTGATAATTGGGAGGAATCCGTGATGAAGTTTTTAAGTCTCCTCTTGGTCACAGCGTCGGAAGTTCTCTTGGCGACCGGTCTGATGGCCCAGGTAGGTCCTGCCTATCATTCCGGCATCGGAACGACCGGGTTAAGCGTTGGTGCGAACCAGGTTCCGTTGGGGCGGAGTTATGCCCCGCCGGCTTACGATGCAAGTCAGCACCTTACGATAAATGTTAACCCTGATGGGGCACCGACCGCACCGAACCCGAATCGCTTGGCGCACCCGCAGAAACTGGTGGATCCAGACCGGTTCGTCGAGAAGCCGAACTCGGCGCATCGGTATAATTTCCAATTTAGTGACAACCAGATCCGCTCAGTGCAAGCGGCGCTGCGGCGACTGGGAGTTTATTCCGGACAAGTCGATGGAATTCTCGGCCCTGACACGCGGCGGGCGATCTCAGATTACCAGGCTAGAAATAGACAGCCGGTCACCGGCCAGCCGACTCAAACGTTAAACGCCTCTCTCGGTATTTTTTAAACTGATTTCGTAGCCGAGGCGCGCCTTCTCGACGTCACGTTGAATTTGAGCCTGAAGCTCTTCGACTCCGGAGAATTTCTGTTCCGGCCGAAGGTATTCAAGAAAAGCAACCTCGATGTCTTCGCCGTAGATTTGCTCATCAAAATCGAAAAGATGAAGTTCCAGGATTCTTTCGCCGGTTTCGTTCTCGATCGTCGGACGAACACCGATGTTGACGACGCCACCATATTGGATTCCGCGATAAAATGCTTTCGCAATGTAAACGCCGTTTGGCGGAAACAGTTCATTGTGCGCTCGGAGGTTGGCGGTTGGGAATCCCAGCCGTCGCCCAAGTTGGCGACCTTCGGTGACGGTCCCCAGGATGGTGAAATCGCGCCCCAGGTATTTCGCCGCGGACTCCAGGTCGCCGCATTCGACGGCAGAGCGAATCAGCGTGCTGCTGACCACACGTTCGCCGATCAGCACTGGAGGCACGCTTGCTACTTGAAACCCCAGCTTAGGGGCCAACTCTTCGAGTAACCGAATTGATCCGGAACGATTTGCCCCGAAGGTCCATTCCTGTCCCACACAGATCTGGCTGAGGCGGTTGGCGGCCCGGACGAGCTTTTCGATAAAGCTTTCGGGAGGAGTTTTGGAAAATTCCAGATTGAACTCCAAGAGCAACACTGCATCAACCCCCAGCTTCTCGATCAGTTTCACTTTGTGTCGCGTGGAGGTCAGAAGCCTGGGCGCTTTTTCCGGCCGCAACACTCGGACCGGATGGGGATCAAAGGTCACCACCACGGCGCTTCCACCGGTCCCGCGCGAACTTTCCAGAGCGCGTCCAATCACGGCCTGATGACCAAGGTGCAGCCCATCGAAGACGCCGATCGCAAGATGGGAAGGTTCCGGAAGAGTCGCTAAATCATCGATCGCCCGCAATACTTTCATGACTCGAGAACTCTGATTCATCTTTCCGGAACGCTTTCCAGCGCAGTCAGGCACCTCGCATCCTGGAAATATCCGGCAAAGAAATAATTTGATTCACGATGCTCTCCTTTGGACTGGTCTTCAACGCGGCAATCGTCAGGGCGCCCTCAACCGCGAATCGGCCGGACTTCGTTCGGCGCAGCGCCGCCAGGTGAGCTCCACATCCCAGTTCCTCACCGATTTCATGAGCGTAGGTTCGCACATAGAATCCTTTGCTGCAGATCACTCGAAAATCGATTTCCTCCGGTCGAATCTCACGGATTTCATGTGCATAGACGTGCACGAATCGAGGTTCCCGTTCCACGACCTTTCCTTCGCGTGCCAGTTTGTAGAGGGGAACGCCCTCTTTCTTGATGGCGGAAACCATGGGCGGAGTTTGGTAAAAGTCGCCGTGAAACTTAGCGAAGGCGGCGATGATCGCAGATTTGTCGAGCGTACCCACCTCATGTGTCTCAATGATGACGCCGTCACGATCCTGCGTATCCGTCACTTGGCCCAACTTGATCGTTCCTACGTACTCTTTGTCTTCGCTCATCAGGAGATCCTGAATCTTGGTGCCGCGCCCGACCACGACCAGGAGCAGTCCGGTCGCGAATGGGTCAAGCGTTCCGCAATGACCAACTTTCTGGGTCTCGAGACGGTTCCGGACGATTGCCACCACGTCGTGGCTCGTCATGCCTGATCCTTTGTCGATCAGCAGAACACCGTCATACGGACTTGGTGATTTCATGGGACACCCGTTTCAGAACTTTGCTGCGCACCTCTTCCATATTTCCGCGAATTCTGGCACCTGCAGCACGTGGATGGCCACCTCCGCCGAATTCACCGCAAATCTTGTTCACATCGACCCGATCATCTTTCGATCTCATGCTGAGTCGAATTTTGCCATCCGCCAGCTCCTCAAAAAACACAGCGACAACAACGGTGTCGACCGCTCGAACGTAGTCAATCAGGCCATCGATATCGTCAGGTTGAATTTGCAGGCGCTCTTTTAATTCGTTGGTCAGAGACATGCTTGCCACCCGATCGTCCAAGTCGAAAGAAGCTTGGGGCAAAAGTTGGCCGAGAAGCTGGACTCTCCTTTTCGGATAGCTTTCGTACAATTTGTTGGCAATCGTAGCCGCGTTGGCCCCGCTCCTGATCAGTTCACCGGCAATCTCGAAGGTGCGAGCCGTGGTGTTCGAGTAGCGAAAAGAACCGGTATCTGTCGAGATAGCAGCGTAAAGCGCGTCGGCTGCAGCTCGGGAAAACGGCAATTTCTCGGTACGGATAAACTCGTAAACGATCTGGCCGGTCGCCGGTGCAACGGTATCGATGTAAACCAGGTCGCCATATCCGGGATTGCTGGCGTGGTGATCGATGTTGATCCACTGGTTGGCGCGCCGAATCGCATGAAGTGTTGTCCCCAGGCGTTGCTGACTGGCCGTATCCAGAGCAATGGCCAGATCAAACTCCTCCGGTTCCCTCGGCGGTTGTTGGATTAGATTCGATTTTTCCAGGAATCGATAGCTTTCCGGCAGGCCATCCTCGTTCCAGGCTTTCACTTCTTTTCCCAATTGTTGAAGGCTTAAAAGAAGTGCGAGTTGAGAACCGATCGCATCGCAGTCGGGTCGCACATGGCTGAGGATTACGATCCGGTTTGCTCGATTGATGGCGCCAGCGATTTCGTGAAAAGAGGACTTCATCGATCGTCGTGCGGTATTTCCAGATCCTGCATGATCTCCAGGACACGACTACCCCGCTCGATGGAATCATCGAGCTTGAAATTGAGATGCGGAGTGTACTTCAAGACGACGCGTTTGGCCAGTTCTCGCTGAAGCATGGCGCGATGTTCCCCGAGTTCCGCGAGGGCGCGAGATTTTTGCTCCGGTTTGCCAATGACACTGACGAAGACATGGCATTGGCGAAGGTCTGGCGTGACATCGACCGCATGGAGCGTCACCAAGGTTTGCGCGCTAAAGTTAATTTCGCGCGAGATGATTTCGCTCAACTCCCTTTTGATGACCTCGTTTACCCGTTCAAGCCGATGTTTCATGACAATCTCGAAATGTTTTATCGGTTCACCCTGAGCCGCAGTCTTCGTCCCCCCCTGACACTGCCACTGAATAATGTCGGCCATCAACCGGGCACTGCTTTCAGTGACCGCGAACCAAGTCGAATCACAACTGTTGAGCCACTTTCTCGAGATTGTAACACTCAATGATGTCGCCCACTTCAAATTCGGTAAAGTCGCCAAGTTTGATGCCACACTCCACACCCACTCGCACTTCTTTCACGTCATCCTGGAATCGACGCAGCGCCGCGATTCCTCCATCGTAAATCGGTTGTCGGCGACGCAGAACCCGGGAGCGACCTGTGCGGACAATCCGTCCGTCGGTAACGAAGCAGCCGGCGACGGTACCCTTGGAGAGGTCAAAAACCTGTCTGACTTCTGCATGCCCGATAACGCTTTCCCGAACCTCCGGATCGAGCATGCCGACCATCGCTTCTTTCACTTGGTCAATCAGCTCGTAAATGATGCTGTAGAGCTTGATCTGGACGCCTTCCCGTTTGGCGGCGGATGAGGCCTGGTTTTCCACCTTAACATTAAAACCCACGATCACCGCGTTAGACGCCGTCGCCAGCAAGACGTCTGATTCGCTGATCGGCCCAACGCCGATATGGATTAATTCGAGGTCGATCTTCTTGCTCTCTATCTGGTTCAGTGACGCGGCCAAAGCTTCCGCGGAACCTTGAACGTCACACTTCAAGATCAGAAGCAGTGACTTTCGACCGTCTCCCATGCTGTCGAACAGACTCTCGAGGGTGGCCCTTTGCGGCATCGCCAGCTTCTGATTTCGCAAGTCTGCCAAGCGCTCTTCGCTGATTGTTCTCACCGATTTTTCCGACTCCATCGCGGTTAACTCGTCTCCCGCGTTTGGCAGCCCGGTGAATCCTAGGACTTTCACCGGTGTCGCAGGTCCGGCTGCCTTTATGCTCTCACCAACATCATTGATAAGCGATTTGACTTTGCCCCAGAAATTTCCACAGATGAAGGGCTGTCCAACTTTCAGCGTGCCCATCTGCACGATCACCGTGGTCGTTGGACCGCGCCCAGGTTCAATCTGCGC
Organism: Chthoniobacterales bacterium; assembly: GCA_035484035.1. GTDB lineage: Bacteria > Verrucomicrobiota > Verrucomicrobiia > Chthoniobacterales > JAFAMB01 > JAFAMB01. Next base: position 7,070 of record DATHPI010000446.1, on the reverse strand, counting down.
TTCGATTACCGTTGCGCGAGCGGGTGCGGTCGGGCTGGCCTTCAACTCCATGATCTCAGCTTGGAGCAGGATCATTTCCAGGAGCCGATCAATCCCGGTACCTTTGGTAGCGGAGACTGGTACGCAAATCGTCTCTCCGCCCCAATCTTCCGGCGTCAAACCTTTCTCCTGAAGTTGATTCTTCACTCGATCGATATTCGCCGAGGGGAGATCGATTTTATTGATGGCGACGATGATCGGGACTTTCGCCGCCCGCGCGTGGTTGATGGCCTCGTTGGTTTGAGGCATGATCCCGTCATCAGCGGCGACCACCAGGACAACGACATCCGTGACCTTAGCGCCGCGCGCCCTCATCGCAGTAAAAGCTTCATGTCCAGGAGTGTCGATAAAGGTGATGCTTTGCCCTTTGTAGACCACGCTATAAGCCCCGATATGCTGAGTGATGCCGCCCGCTTCCCCGGCTGCCACGCGACTTTTACGGATCGAATCCATCAGGGAAGTCTTTCCGTGATCCACGTGCCCCATGAAGGTGATGATTGGAGCTCGGGGTTTGAGTTCTTCCTGGGGCTGATGGACCGGTGCCGGCGGCTCTTCGACGACGACGACACGGGTGTGAACGCCCGCGCCCTTTTCCCGCTTTTCGACTTCAAAAGTATATCCGTGTTTCTTACAGATCGCCGCTGCCACGTCCGGCTCGATCGTATGATTGATCGCGGCAAAAATGTTCATGTCCATCAAATCGTGAATCAGCTGGAAGGGCTTCAGCCCGATTTGCTGGGCCAGCTCTCGCACGATGATCGGAGGTTTGATGTGGACGATTTTCTCGTCGCCCACCGATGCAGCGGGCTCGCCGGCCGCGACGGGAACAACTTCCGGGACAACCGGTTGGGCCGGTAGCACAACAGGTTCCGGAGCCTTGGTCAGGATGGGCGGTTTGATCTTTGAAATCGGGGGCAGCACCGATTTGAGCTTCGGTTCGGTACCCGACAAATCCGAGCGTTTCGACCGGGTTTCGCCAATCAACGAAACAGTTTCAGGCTTCGGAGGAGGGGTTTCCGCCACCGGCTCGATGCGCGGTGCAGGAACAAGGTTGACGGGCGGCTGTTTAGCCTTGCTGATCGGCGGAACGGCCGATCTCAGGGAAGTTCTAGCCTCGGTCTGTGGCTTTTTTTTGACGGAAGAGATCAGGTCGGTGGCCTGCTGCTGCTGAGGCGCAGCGACCTTCTCGACTGGCTGATCAGCCTTCGGCTTCGCTTTCTGGGTAGGCTCTTTTTTGCTGCTCGCGCGTGTGGCCATGAATCTGTTTCTCTAAAAATTCCATTGCTCCACCTCAGTTAGATGGATGCCATTTTTTTCTCGTATTCTCTACGCGCAGCGTCGTGAATCTCACGAGCTCGTTCAACATCCACCTCGAGGATGCCTGCGATGTCTTCAGGATCCACCTCCAGTAGTCCTTCGATACTGTTGACTCCCGCGCGGGCAAGAGACCGAGCTGTCACTTCGTCGATCTTCAAGGTTTTCGCAAGTGTCGTGATCGCCTGCGCAATTTTTTGTTCGAACGCCTGCGTCGCCGATTCGTCCTTGGAGATATTGATCTCCCAGCCGGTCAGCCGCGCCGTCAGGCGCGCGTTCTGTCCGCGCCGGCCGATCGCCAAAGAAAGCTGGTCTTCTTCGACCGTGATATTGATCGCATGACGATCTGGGTCCAGCGCCAGGGATTTGATCTTCGCGGGTTTCAGCGCCTCCATCACAAATTCTCTCGGGTCCTGGCTCCACCGAATGATATCCACCTTCTCCTGGTTGAGCTCCCGGACAATGTTCTTAACCCGTGATCCGCGCATCCCGACACAAGCACCCACCGGATCCACTTTCTCGTCCGACGACCAAACAGCGATCTTGGTCCGATAGCCCGCTTCTCGAGCAATAGCCTTGATTTCCACCGTGCGGTCCGCAATTTCACTGACTTCCACCTCAAATAGGCGCCGCACAAAATTGGGATGACTCCTCGAAATGATGATCTCCGGACCGCGGTTCGAGTTCTCCACGGCTACCACATAGGCGCGTATCCGATCCCCGATATTGTAATCCTCCGTTGCGACCCGTTCCCGTGCTGGCATGATTGCTTCGAATTTGCCCAGGTCAATGACCACGTCCGATCGCTCAAACCGGCGTACTGTTCCCCCGACGATTTCCCCGGCACGGTCCTTGAATTCGTCGTAAATCATCTCCTTTTCAGCTTGGCGAATCCGCTGCAGAATCGCCTGTCGCGCAGTCTGCGCCGCAATTCTTCCAAATCCCTCCGGAGTGACCTCCACTTCCAGGAGATCGCCTGCGTTGACGTCTGCTTTGATTTTTCTCGCTCGACTAATGTGGATTTCGTCGTGAATATTCCGAACTTCCTGAACGACAAAAAGATTGGCATGCGCAGTGATCTCACCGCTCTTCGGATCGATGGAAACGCGCAAATCCCGAGCAGGCCCCACACTTTTCTTGGCAGCCGTCAGCAAAGCACTAGACACCGCGTCGAGCAGAACCTCACGCTTGATGCCCTTTTCGCGCTCCATGTAATCCAACACCGCTAAAAGATCACTGTTCATAAAAACAATAACGGACCGATCGGGCCGGCAACCCGCCGGATTCAATGCATCCAAGCGGATTCGACCAGGTTCGGTCTGGACGTGGAATTTAAGACGGAAAAAAAGGGCCGTCAACTTCAACAGGAGTCAGGAGTTGCAGGAGTTCAGGAGTTAGAGAATGGATACCGCGAATCCCGCTCGAAGGATGCCAGCGACAAATCTTAGGATTCCCACATCTTTGTGCAGGCAATAACCTTCGCCTCCTGTAACTCCTGAACTCCTGCAACTCCTGAACTCCTTCTTATGCGAGTTGTCACTTTCGATGCCGCAGGAACTTTGATCCGGTTGGTTCGTCCCCCGGGCGTCATTTATGCCGAAGTCGCGCAGCTATTCGGCTTTAGCCTGGACCCCGATCGCGTGCAGGAAGCATTTCGAAACACTTGGGGCACTTTTGCGCCACCCACTGAATTTGCAGGTCCTGTTCCGGACGACGATCGGGATTGGTGGCGTGGGCTGGTTGTCAGGACCATGGAGGAGGCGGGCTACCGGATCGATCCGTTTGACGATTATTTTAACGCTGTTTACCAATTCTTCGCTCGTCCGGGTGTCTGGGAGCTTTGGCCGGATGTTCCGCTCGTCATGACCGAGCTCACTCGGTTGAAGATACGCCTAGGAGTCATTTCTAACTTCGATCGCCGTCTTTACGAGATTTTTGCCCATTTGCAAATTCGAGAGGCATTCGAGCACGTGATCATATCCAGCGAAATTGGTGTCCGGAAACCGGCGGCTCGTATCTTCAAGGAGGCCGCACAGCGATTCGATGTCGATGTGAACGAGATCCTGCATGTAGGCGACGAGCTCGACTCTGATTTTGCGGGAGCGCGTGCCGCCGGTTTGCATGCGCTGCTGGTGGATCACAAAGCGTCAAAACTGTCGCGGATTCTTTCCTTCCTGTCTCGTTGAGCTTTTGGGGGGGTAGGCACTCGCACTCGCACTCGCACTCGTGCTCGTGCTCGTGCTCGTGCTCGTGCTCGTGCTCGTGCTCGTCGTCGCCGTCGGATTCTTCCCGCGATACGAGGGAACGCCCATCACTTGCCTCCAGCATCCTAACAAACCTCCTCGGTCCCCAACCGAGGAACCGAGAACGACGGGACGACGAGAACAAGGGAACAAGGCGCTAAACCGAACTCGTCGCACTCGTCGTCTTGAACGGCCAATTATTGGACCTGTCCCCAACAGATAGTCCCCAACGGATAGGTAGTCGCAGTGGGGACAGGTCAAACCTGGTAAGATGACTTGTCTCGAATTGGCCGGGTCAGATCACTTTGAAACCTTCTGCTACTTGCGTAGCAACATTGCAACGTGGGTCGTGCGCTTTGCCTTGGTCCTTTCGATCAATGCTACTCACCTGCCTTTGAACGGCCAATTATTGGACCTGTCCCCAACGGATATTTGACCTGTCGCCGATGGAAGCGAGGAAGCGACAGCCTTGAGACGGCCGAATATTCGACCTGTCCCCGAAGGATATGTTCCCAACGTAGCGGGCTAGCGAACCCTATCTAGGCGTGAGGGGTTGGCGGAGCGGAGGGCGTGAACCAAAACGATGAAGTTTAGGATCGGAGGCAGAGAAGTGGAATCAACCGGTAATCAAGTTTGAAGCCAGCGGAGTCTAATTGAAGCCAGCGGAGTCAAATTGGGGACAGGTCAAATCACAGGTGTCCCCTGGGTCCCTAAACGGATAGCTGACCTGTCCCCAACGAATGACCCGGATAGCTGACCTGTCCCCCATGGACCCATATTTGACCTGTCCCCAACGGACACGGATTTGACCTGTCCCCAATGGGCTCACACAAATTTGACCTGTCCCCAATGGTCCCAAATTTGACCTGTCCCCAATGGACTCACGTGGTCGTAATCGACGAGTCGACGCGTATAGGCGACAGGTCAGATGACTTAAACAAATACCCTCGTCCGCCGCGGACCTTGAACCCTTGAACGATTGGGACGCGTATCACAAAACCAAAAAAAGAAGGCGCTTTACATCCAAGCGGATCAGCCAACCGTAGAAGGGCTTATGAGAGAAAGACAACGGTTTGGAATTCTGGTGCTCTGCGCCCTCACTGGGACGGTTTTCTTAGCCTCGTGCGTGGGGAATCCACCGACTCCTACCCCAGCGACCCACAAAATGGTTGGGACCAATTCGCCCGGTTATTGAATTCGGCGATCCCTTTACGCGGAGCAGTAGCTTGACCTGCCTGCGGGATTAGAGCAGGAGACCAGCCCGAGTTTGCGGGCCCGCAGTCACTTCCTTCGGGGTTCGCGGGTTAGGAAAAGATCGGTGTTTTCGCAAAATGAATTTGACACTCCTATTTTGTTTGTCATCAATTCAAACAAACTTCGCGGCTCTTTTTCTCGCGAAGAACAGCTAAGTTTACGCTCGACCATCCTATCCACGTCCCACTCACTCTACAGAAGCTTATGTTTGTTACTAAACCACGATCGTTCCTCAAGTACGTTTTCGAAAACCGGTTTGCGGTACCCTCCTTTAACTGCAGCAATCTTGAAATGGCTCGGGCAGTTGTCGAAGCCGCTGTGCTCGAGGATGCGCCGGTCATGATCCAGACCGACTTCATTAACTTCAACTATGGAGGTATGGAAGAACTCTACGGCTTGGTTCGTACTCTTTCAGAACCGGTCAATGTACCGGTTTTACTTCACCAGGATCATCCCGGCGAAGATCAGAATATCCTGCGAAGCCTGCGCCGGGGCTATTACTCGGTGATGTACGATGGAGGACATCTGCCAGTGGCCGATAATGCGCGGGAAACGGCGCGTTTTGCGGAGATCGTTCACGCTGTGGGCGCCAACCTGGAATCTGAAATTGGATTGTTCGGAGGGGAGTACCAGGGTGGGGAGCCGGTCCGGGCGGGCGCGGCTGAAGCGGCGGAGATGGTGAAGAGCGGCGCGGATACACTCGCGGTTTCAGTTGGTTCGGAGCACGGTCAGAGTTCGCGATTGGACCTTCAACTCCTGGCCGAGATCGCGGAGAAAACCGGAATCCCTTTGGTGTTGCACGGAGGCAGCGGGATTCATCCTGAGGATGCTCAAGCGGCGACCAAGCTCAACGTCTACAAAATCAACATTGGGGCGGCCTTGATCAACGGATTTGTCGCAGGACTGGTTGAAGGGGCTGAATTACCTGCTGATCACGAGCCTAAACACCAGCGGATCTTGAGGCATGTGGTCGCAAAATTGCGTGATATCGCCCGCAGCCGCCTCTCCTTGTTCGGCGCTTCCGGACACGGGAAAAAATTGCTGGCCCAATTGGGCACTGCCCAGGCAGATCTTGCCAAAAGGGTTCAACGCTAAAGCATATGATCTCAGTCGCGGGCACGTTGGTAGCTGATGTGATGATCCGGCCATTGCGCTCGTGGCCGGGCAAGAGTCAAAATGCGATAGTTGATCGTATCGAGGTTTTGCCGGGCGGAGCAGTTGCCAATACCGGCTTGGCTTTAGCGCGACTGGGAGTGCCGGTGTCGGCCTGTGCGGCAGTGGGAGAGGATAACCTTGGAAAAATCGTCAAAGATTTGATTGGCGTTTGGGCTACGCGAGATGCGGTCACCGTGCTGCCCTCAAGGCGCACCACAGCCAGCCTGGTGGCCGTTTCGGAGGATGGGGATCGTTGCTTTTTAAGCGCGGCCGGCGCCTGCGACCAGTTTACTTTGACGCCGGATCAGGTGGAGAACGAAATCGCCTCCGGATCGCGTGCCCTGCATATCGGCTACGCCATGATCTTACCAGCGCTCGACGGAGAGCCGTTGAAGAGGGTGATGCATCAGGCGGGTCGCCTCGGTGCCTTGACCTCCCTGGACGTTACCTATTTTGACGGCCGGCCTTGGCCCGATCTCCTGGAACTTATGCCGGAGATCGATGTTTTTTGTCCTAGTTTGCTCGAAGCAAGCGTCATCACCGGCAAACCCGACGCTGCGGAAGCCGCTGAAGCGCTGGTTGCCTCCGGTGTCCGAAAATTCGTAGCGGTAACCGAAGGCGCACGCGGTGTTTGGATCCACATCGTCGGCGAGGGCCAAGAATTTATCCCGGGCCGTCAGGTCAAAGTCGTTGATACCACTGGGGCAGGGGACGCATTCGTAGCCGGAGTATTAGCGGCGTGGTATCGAGGATTGCCTTGGTGGACCGCCGCGCAAATCGGAGCGCTGGTCGCCGCAACGGCGGTCACTGGATCGACTCGTTACGAAAATCTGCGAAGCCTGGAAGAACATCTGGCGGAACTCACGCGCGACGGAAATTCTCAAAGTGTCCTGATTGAAGGCAATCCCTAACCTTTGCCTCAAGGGACAAATGCCTGGATCCACATTTCTCCGCCATATTAACCAGGCGCGTGTTCTGAGGCTGCTGAAGGAACAAGGGACACTTTCCAGAGCAGAAGTGGCTCGTTATCTTGGTTTGACTCGGTCGACCGTTACTCTGATTACA
>DATHPI010000445.1:0-25620 GCA_035484035.1 Chthoniobacterales bacterium | reverse complement strand
TTCGGCTTTGATCGAATCGGTATTGGCAGTCCGCCAACCGCTTTCGGCGCCGACTTGAGAAAATCCGACCACGAGCTTTTTATCTGCAGCCATTAGCGCGGTCACCGAGCCGGCCAGGATCGCCGACAAACCGATCAGGCTAATAGAACGACTTAATACGTTGATTTTTTTCATTTTTCTGGGGAACTATTTTTCGCTGGACACCGCAAAGAGAGCGGCGAAATGCGATGACTCCCAATACGTTCTTTCTCGGAAAAATCAATATCAACTTGTCCAAAGCACCCGAGGAGAGGGACTTAATTCAGTTAGTGAAAAATAAGGGATCGAGCGCATTGAACCGGAATGCAGTTACGGATTACGAAATACCGTTTCCTACCGCACGGACCGATCACCATGGCTAACCGAGTTCTGATCCAATTTGCTCATCCGGCTCTGCAAAAATCCAGAGTCAACCGCAGGCTCATCGCTGCGGTGCAGAACTTGGAGAATGTAACCATCAACGATCTCTACGAAGAATATCCTGATTTTTTTGTGAACGTGCAGCGCGAACAGGAGTTGCTGCTTAGCCATGATATCATCATCTTCCAGCATCCTTTTTACTGGTACAGCTGCCCTGCGTTAGTAAAGCAATGGCAAGATCTAGTTCTGGAGCACGGTTTCGCCTTCGGTACCCAAGGAAGCAAGCTCAACGGGAAATGGGTCCTGACGGCCATGACGACCGGCGGCCCAACATCGACTTATCAACGTAACAGCTACAACTATTTCACGATCCGAGAACTATTAACACCATTCGAACAAACCGCCCGGTTTTGCGAGATGGTTTACCTGCCACCCTTTGTGATCAGCGGAACCTTTGCGATGACTAACGAGAATGAAATTGCAGGATTCGCCGCCCTCTATCGACGAGTGGTGGAAAGCTTACGGGATGGAGGTTTTAACGTCGCCGAGTTCGGCCGCGTAACCTATTTGAACGAAATTATTCAGGAGTCAGGGGACAGGATTCAGGAGTCAGGAGCATCCTCCGGATCTGTTTAGCACGGGTCATGCTCCTGGATTGAAAATGTCCAACTCCAGCATTTTCAGAAAGTTGGAGGCGATCAGGAGTCGCAGTAGTTGACAAGAATCCGCAACTCCTGGTTTTAAATTCTTGTTTTGGAGTTCACGCTTTATGGAAACCGAAGGACTGCTTTTTCAGGCATTCATCTATTTATTGGCCGCGGTTGCCACGGTGCCGATTGCCAAGCAACTGGGCCTGGGTTCGGTCCTTGGCTATCTCTTGGCCGGAGTGATCATCGGTCCCCACCTGCTGGGCCTGGTTGGCCGCAGTGGAGGCGGCGTGATGCAGGTCGCGGAATATGGCGTGGTAATGATGTTGTTCCTGGTCGGACTTGAGCTTCGCCCAAGTCTGCTCTGGCGGCTGCGCGGCCCGATCATCGGGACGGGAGGCGCTCAGGTCATTGTGACCACGCTGGCCTTTGCAGGTCTTGCGTTAGCCTTCGGGTTCCGTATTCAAGTCGCGTTGGCGATCGGGATGATTTTTTCGGCCTCTTCGACTGCGATTGCCCTCCAAACATTGACCGAGAAGAAACTACTGAACAGCAAGGGAGGTCAGACTTCCTTTTCGGTCCTTTTGTTTCAGGATCTTGCAGTGATCCCGATCCTGGCGATCCTGCCTCTCCTGGCCGTATCGGGCGCCGCGGTTTCGCCGTCTTCCATGCATAACCCGCCGTGGCACCGGGCTCTGCTGGTAGTCGGCGTCGTGGCCGCCATCGTGGGCGGAGGGAGGTTCTTAATCCGTCCGATTTTCCGCTATCTGGCGAGTATCCGGCTTCAAGAAATATTCACTGCGGCGGCATTGCTGTTGGTGGTTGGGATTGCTCTGGCCATGGAAATCGTTGGCCTATCGCCGGCCCTCGGCACATTTTTGGCCGGGGTGGTTCTCGCGGAGAGCGAATACCGGCACGAGCTCGAGTCAGATATCGAGCCTTTCAAAGGGCTGTTGCTCGGGCTCTTTTTTATCTCGGTTGGGTCTAGCATCGACCTGCCACTGGTGGAATCTCAGCCGCTGACGATGCTCGGTCTGGTCCTAAGCTTGCTGATTGTGAAATTTTTGGTGCTTCTTCTCATCGGCAAGATCACGCACCTGGAAAAGAGCCAGAATTTTACGTTCGCGTTCGCTCTGGCACAGGGAGGCGAATTCGCCTTTGTGTTGATCTCGTTCGCCGCCCAAAACCAGGTCATTGATACGCGAATCGGCAATTTACTTGTCGCGACAGTGGCTTTGTCGATGGTCGCGGCGCCTTTCCTCTTCACGATCAACGAACGCCTGGTACAGCCCCTGTTTTCGAGCCAACTCACCGACCGAGAAGCCGATGAGATCGATGAAAAGGATAATCCCGTGATCCTGGCAGGATTCGGACGCTTTGGCCATATCGTTGGACGCGTTTTGAATCTGCAGGGGATCAAGACCACGGTGCTCGACCTCGATGCCGAACAGGTTGAGCTGGTGCGCAAATTGGGAGCCAAGGTTTTCTATGGTGACGCGTCGCGCCTGGAACTCCTGCATGCGGCCGGCGCGGACAAGGCGCAACTTCTCATTGTCGCGATCGACGACGAAGAAAAGTCTCTGCTCATTATTGAAACCGCACAAAAGCATTTTCCCAATTTAAAGATCCTGGCCAGAGCGGTGGGACGAGATCACGCCTACCGTCTGTTAAGCCATGGCGTGGAACACATCTTCCGGGAGACGTTGGGTAGCTCGTTGGACCTGAGCGTGGCTGCGCTGCGGATGCTCGGTTTCCGGGGTTACGAGGCTGAACGTGCTGCCAAGGCGTTCCGTATTTACGATGAACAAACGGTCAGGGAGCTGGCCCCCTACTCGGAAGATCAGTCGAAGTTGATCGCCCAAGCCAAAAAGCGGATCCGCAGCATGGAGGAATTGTTCGAGATGGAAAGGCACCGGACACGTCAATCCGATGTGGGATGGGATCGGCCAAGCGCCACGTGAGGCAAGAGTCCCTTAATCCCCCGATCGTGCTCGTGCTCGTTATCGTTATCGTCCTCGATTTCTTCGCGATAAGCGGAACGAGGGCGACGACGACCACGAGGACGATTGCAAGGCGACTCCTCGCGCCTCATCCGCACTTGTGCTCGTGCTCGTCCTCGTCGTTCTCGTCGTTATCGACCTTTTAAGTTGGCAGACGGAAAGAGGGGAAGAGACGAGCACGAGCACGATTGGGGAGGCAGGGTGAGGCTCCGTCCGAACAGGGGTTTTCTGGGTCGCCTCGCCCATCGACGTGACCCCTTCCGGAATTGGTTGACCAATGGACCCGGGCAATTCATGGGGGTTCATGTCATGAGGCAGGTTAACGCGGGAAGCCCCGGTTCGGACGGAGCCTCACCCTACCAATCGTGCTCGTTATCGATCTTTAAGGGTGGCAGACGAAAAAACGAGCACGATTGGGACCCTACCCTCAAAGCGCGTTCGCGTGACTCACCAGAACCCGGTAATGCCGCAGGATCTGTTCCACGCTGAAGACGATCGCCGAGATTTGATTCTCGACCGGCATATGTTTGGGGGTGCGGATCATCAGGCTGAAAGGTCCAGGGCGAGCATGGCCGAGGCTGAAAAGGGAATGGCAATCATTTGGCCGCTGGGGAAACACCTGGATTGGTTCACTCGCCAGCGGCACCAGCCGTTGGATCAACTCCAAAACCGGCCAGAGAACCTCGCAAGCAATGACCCGGCTGGAAACCTGGATTTGGAAACCGGCAATCGGTTCGTTGGCTTTGACTGCGAGAATGCCATCCAATTGATTGGCCGTCAGCTCCAGCTCAAAATATTGAATCACCGGATCGGACGCACTCTTCCAGAAATCGCCCGTAAAATCGGCGAAATGGCCTGAAGAACGATGCGGATTAGCGACCGGGTAACCAAACAAGGCGAAATCCCGAGCTAAAAGCGGGGCCAGATCCAGGTCCAGCAACAATTTGACGATCGCATGGGTGCTGAGCATCTCTCCGGATTCGATCCCTGCAAGCAACGCGAGACGAACAGGGACATGCCCTCCCCGGGGACCAATGAACACGTAGCTGGGTATCACTCGTCCATCGACAGCCAGCCCACGCCACCTCGCCAAACCGGGCGACTCCGCGGTGAGAAGGTCAAGGTGAGACCAAGGCTCCTCGGCTGGAGAGACCTCACCCAGCCCCATCGGGGCTTGCTTGTCAGCTGAAACGGACAACGATCTGTTCATGGGCAATCTCCTTTTTGAGCGACCGAGAGCAGGGAGTATTGGAGGATAGCAGGGGGAAAAGTAATTGTCTACTGAAACAATAGGGATTAAATCGACCCCTTTTTTTCTCCAAGCCTTCCGCGAACGAACGAAAAAATGCGTTTCGATCCTTGCGAAAAACGTAAAGACGGATTAACCGAGTGGATCGTTACGAGACTTGCAACGATCGCACTTGTCTGATGAATTAGTTCCTTAACCAGGTTGTTGCCATCCCACAGCAGCCACTTAACCAGAATTGAAATAATGTCCAGGGAGTCAATTAACGCCCAAGGTGTGCCCGCATGCCATCAACCTGTAATGCCCAGAGTGAATTCTTGGTCTCGGGCGAACGTCTGCCTTATGGCATTGACCTTTAACGTTGTTCTTGAATCATACCGCAGTGCGGATAGCTTGCGTCGCTCATTCGGATTATAAAATATGCGTTTTCCTTTGGCGCTGACGTTGAAAATAGCCGGTCACCTTTTGCGGCATAAGCTGCGAGGGTCCAAGAGGTTCGCCACTGTCCTGCAACTTGAACCGTTGCACACCTGCAATCTGACCTGCACTGGCTGTGGCCGAATTCGAGAGTATTCGACCTCAATGAAGGATGTCATGCCTTTAGAGGAGTGCCTGAATGCAGCCATCGAGTGCAACGCTCCGATGGTCTCCATCTGCGGGGGTGAGCCTCTGATTTATCCGCAGATCGAAGCACTGGTGCACGGACTGCTGGCCCAGCGCCGGATCGTCTATGTTTGTACCAATGGCATGTGGATGCGGAAAAAGATGAGGGATTACCTGGCGGTTACGTTTGCCCGCCAGCCGGAGATCATATCGCCGCAGCTTGACCGCCTCGGGGCCGAGAAACTGCTGACTCCGAGCGAGATCGAGCAGATCAAAAAGGGGCCGAAAGATCCGGGCAAACCAGTAATCGCACCGAGTGGGTGGATGTATTGGAACGTGCACCTGGATGGCCTGGAAAAGACCCACGACATCATCGTGGAACGCGAGGGCGTCTTCCGGGAATGCATTCTGGCCATGCGGATGGCAAAGATTCTCGGGTTCCAAGTGGCGACGAATACGACTGTTTATCGGGAAACCGATGTGGAAGAAATCGAGCATCTGTTCGGTTATCTGGCAACTTTAGGGATCGACGGCCACACGATTTCGCCGGGGTACGACTATGACGCGGCTAAAAAGGATATGGCCAAACGCCTTGGATTGGACCCGGCGAATTTTTTTCTGACGCGGCGAGCGACCATTGAGAAATTTTCGCGTGCAGTGACCTGGGGTAAGAAATACCCACTTTTTGGAACGCCGGTCTATTTGGAATTCGTAGCGGGGCTGAGGGATCTGACTTGTTCAGCCTGGGCCATTCCGACACGGAACATCAAGGGCTGGAAGGCGCCTTGCTATTTCATGACGGACGGTCACTACGGCACGTTTAAAGAGCTGCAAGAGAAAGTCGATTGGAGCAAATATGGAGTCGTCGATGGCGTCGCCAGAGACCCTCGATGCGAAAATTGCATGGTCCAGTGCGGTTACGAACCGTCTGCGACCATCGGTTTGCAAGGCAAACCCGGTGACACGTGGAAGAACATCTGGTTTAACTTCGGCCCACGCCCCAGGCCGGAGAATCATCCGGATCCCAAGATCGTGTTCAATGGGATCTCGGCGGCCGCCGCCAAGCCGAAGCAGGAGGCGGTTGTTGTGCGCGGCTAAAATGAATTGTTCAACGGGAGAACATGGTGAATGACGATGCAGGAGTCCACGCGCTCCTAAAACAGGCAATATCCAGGGCACAACAGCACTTAATCAGTCTTCAGCATCCAGAAGGATATTGGATCGGCGAATTGATCGTCGATTCGACGCTTTGTTCCGACTATGTGACATTCATGCATTGGGCGGGAGACGTCGACCTTGATCTCCAGCAGAAGTGCATTGATCACATCCTGAGCAGACAGCTACCGGACGGCGGCTGGAATATTTATCCCGAGGGTCCTTCGGAGGTCAATGCGTCCGTCAAAGCATACCTAGCTTTGACTTTGGCCGGGTTCTCCAAAGAAGACCCGATTCTGGTTATTGCCCGGACGAAGATCCGCGAACTTGGCGGTATCGAAAAGACGAATACCTACGCGAGACTTTACCTGGCTTTGCTGGGTCAGATTCCGTGGGACGCCGTGCCAACGATACCGGTGGAATTTCTCCTGCTTCCCAGATGGCTGCCGGTCAACCTCTATGCAGTTTCGGCCTGGACACGGGCGATGGTGGTCCCCCTAGCCATTATCAACCATTACAAACCAACCCGAGTGCTGCCTGCCGAGCGGGGGATTTCTGAGTTGTATCTCGATCCGACCAAGGTACCGCGCACAAAAGCGGCGGGACTGAAGCAGTTTTTTATTCTGATCGACCGATGTCTGAAAATAATCGAGCAGAACAGGATTCTGCCGTTGCGCAAAACGGCTCTGAACGTCGCCGAACAATGGATGTTGGAACGAATCGGTGACGGATGCAGCGGGTTAGCCGCGATCTTTCCGGCGATGCTGAATTCGATGATTGCCTTGAGATGCATCGGATATCCAGCCACCCACCCGATTTACCGGAAAGCAGACGCCGATTTCCGGGAACTTTTTGTCGATGACGAACAGGGGTTTAGAATTCAACCCTGTTTTTCGCCGGTTTGGGACACCGCGATCACCCTGGTGTCTCTCTCACGTTCAGGAATTGGCGAGAGTCATTCGGCTTCCCGCAAAGCGGTTGGGTGGCTTCTGGCCCAGGAGGTGCGCATCGCCGGAGACTGGGCGGTGAACAACCCGAAACCTGAACCGACAGGCTGGTGTTTCGAATTCAACAATCCTTTCAGTCCGGATGTGGACGACACTGCGATGGTGTTGCTGGCTCTTCACACCGCCGGCTACCGAGATGATCCGTCCCTCTATGACCGGGTGGTTCGGTGGCTGTTGAGCTTTCAAAACAGGGACGGCGGGTGGGCGGCGTTCGACAAAGATGTTCAGAACCCGCTTCTTGAGAATGTCCCTTTTGCGGATCACAATGCGATTCTGGATCCCAGCTGCTGCGACGTGACCGCTCGCGTGCTGGAGATACTCGGCGATCTCGGATTTCGTCCCGGCCATCCGGCGATTGATCGGGCCACCCTGTATTTGCGCGAGACGCAGGAATCCGACGGCGCGTGGTACGGCCGCTGGGGCGTCAACTACATTTACGGAACTTCTCAAGTATTGCGGGGAATTCGGGCGGTTGGGCTGGATATGAGTGAACCCTGGATTCAGCGTGGACGCGACTGGCTGGAATCCTGCCAGAACGAAGACGGTGGCTGGGGCGAAACCTTGGCATCTTATGACGACCCGAGCTTACGCGGCACGGGGGTAAGCACGCCTTCGCAAAGCGCCTGGGCCTTGCTCGGATTATGTGCTTTTCGGGAAGTGAACCGTGCCAGCGTTGAACGCGGGGTGCACTATCTTGTTTCCTCTCAGAACCCAGACGGTTCCTGGAGCGAAACCTTAATTACCGGGACCGGCTTCCCGCGGGTTTTCTATCTGAAATACGACATGTATCGGAACAATTGGCCGCTGATGGCCCTGGCACGGTATGCCATGGGCGTTTCGGCCATGGGCGTTTCGGCTAATGGCCAGGAAACAGAGATACTTTCGGATTTAGCGACTGAGGCGCACCGGGATTCTGCATTGCAACCGACCCAAGAAGCCGCGTTTTCTTCTTTGATCTCCAGCTTCGCTTCTCTGCCAGTTTTTGTATTGGTCAAAGATTTGTTGACGAAGCTGAATCATGGATAAGCACACAATCCTGGTTGCCGATCCGATTTCACCCAAAGGGATCGAACTGTTAGAAACAGGAGGGCAGCTTCTCGTTGAGGTCAAGACGGGCTTGAAAGAAGACGAGATCCTCGGTATCGCAGCGGAGTATACCGCGATCGTCGTTCGCTCGCAGACCAAGATCACGGCGAAAATAATCGATGCGGCCAAACAGCTGAAGGTCGTTGGGAGGGCGGGCGTCGGAGTTGACAATGTGGACGTGGGCGCAGCAACCCGCCGCGGTGTCATCGTCATGAACACCCCGGGCGGGAACACCATTTCTACCGCCGAGCATGCCTTTTCTCTGCTGGTTTCAATTGCTCGAAATATTCCGCAGGCGCACGCCAGCGTGAAAGCGGGCAAATGGGATCGAAAGAGTTTTGAGGGTGTCGAGCTGCATGGCAAAACGATCGGGATTTTCGGGATGGGCAGGATTGGAACGGAAATCGCCCGTCGAGTCATTGCCTTCGGGATGCGTCCAGTCGCCTACGATCCGTACTTGTCCAACAGCCGTGCGCGATCGCTGCAAGTCGAGCTTTTTGAAGATCTCGATGAAGTGCTTGCGCAAAGCGATTTCGTGACTATGCACATGCCGCTGACGGCAGAGACCAGGCACTTGATCAACGCCGATCGCATCGCCAAGATGAAGCGCGGCGCGAGAATTGTGAATTGTGCACGAGGCGGCCTGATCGATGAACAGGCTCTTTTCGAAGCCCTGAAGTCCGGCCAGATCGCGGCCGCCGCGCTTGACGTTTACGAGACTGAGCCGCCGCCGGCGGATTTTCCTTTGCGGACACTCTCAAACGTGGTTTTCACACCGCATCTGGGCGCTTCAACGGCCGAGGCGCAAGAAAGTGTGGGAATCGAGATTGCCGAGGCGATCCGCTCGCTTCTGTTGGACGGCGTGATCCGGAATGCGGTCAACGTTCCTAACATTGATGCCAAGACGCTCGCTGCTGTTGCTCCGTACCTCGCTTTCGGTGAAAAGCTTGGGCGATTTTTGCGTCAGGTTGCGCCCAAACGGTGCGAATTGCTTTCCATCAATTATAGCGGGAGGGTGAACGAGTTCGAAACGAGCACGATCTCCCGATACATTTTAAAGGGATTTCTGGAAGAAGCCGGAGGCGAAGATGTTAATCCGGTCAACGTGACGACGTTCGCCCAGACCTTGGGACTGAAGACGGTCGAGACCAAGGATAGCGCGGCGGGTGAATTCACGGACCTGGTCGATCTTAGTGCGACTGGCGAGGGAGAAACCGTTTCCGTGGCGGGAACCTTTATTGGGGCTTCGCCCAGAATTGTCCGGATCAACGGTCGCCATGTCGAGGCACGATCGGTCGGAGTTCTGCTTCTTTTGGAGAATCATGACGTTCCCGGAATTGTCGGCCAGATCGGAACGGTTCTCGGAGCGCATGCAGTGAACATTGCGAATATGTCTCTAAGCAGAGATCATCGCGGCGGGGAGGTGCTCACCGTCTTGAACCTCGACTCTGTACCCGACGAAACGATTCTCGCATCCATCCTGACGAATCCCAATATCCTGAGCGCGAAGGTTGTGAGATTGTAAGAAGAAGGAGTCAGGAGTTACAGGAGTTCAGGAGTTGCAGAGCAAGAAAGAGCCCCGCTCCGTGCGATGCGTGTAGTTTCTCGCACAGAATTCCCGCTCCATTGATTGTCGTCGTCCTTCGTCCTCGATATCTGCGTTAACCAGGAGATTCTTGAGAGGCGAACCTGATTGCTTGACTTTCCAGGTTGTTTTTTTTGCCTCGCATTCGTCCTGAATCCTGAATCAGATTTCCCTGAAGGGCAGCTGATGCGCTTGGGCGACGGCTTTGTTCCGGATGTGCCCGCCCATCACATTGATGCCACTGGCAAAACCCGGCTCCTTCCGAATGGCTCCCTCCACGCCCCCTTCCGCCAGATATTCCACGAATCGGGCTGTGACGTTGGTCAGAGCTTGAGTTGCCGTTCGAGCATAGGCACCGGGCATATTTGCAACGCAATAGTGGGTGATCCCCTCCTCCACATAGACCGGATCATGATGCGTGGTCGGACGAGAGGTTTCGCAACAACCTCCCTGATCGATCGCGATATCTACCAGCACGCTTCCGGGTTTCATCGTTCTCAGCATTTTTCGAGTGATCAGTCTTGGCGCCCTGGCTCCGGGAACCAGGACAGCACCGATCAGCAGATCGGTCCGCGGCAACATTTCCAAAATATGCGCCTCGTTTGAGTAAAGCGTGTGGGCAGTGTGCATGGTGATATCGAGAAATCGCATTCGATCGAAATCGACCTCTAGAATCGTGACGTTTGCCCCAAGACCGGTGGCCATCCGAGCCGCGTTAATTCCCGAAGTTCCGCCTCCAATCACCACGACGTTACCGGGCAGGATACCCGGCACACCACCGAGCAGGACTCCCGTGCCGCCGCTGTGCTTTGCGAGAAAATAGCCACCCACGATGATCGACATCCGTCCAGCAATCTCGCTCATCGGTTCCAGCAAGGGGAGGCGCCGATTGATTTCCACTGTCTCGTACCCGATCGCTGTAACACCCGATTTCAACAATTCTTCCGTTAACGATCTGGTGGCGGCAAGATGAAGATAGGTGAACAAGATCTGTCCCTCTCTCAACAGCGGGTACTCGGAAGGCAATGGTTCCTTGACCTTCACGATCAGATCTCCTTGGCGAAAAACTTCCGCATGATCGTCCGAGAGTCTCGCTCCGGCCTCTTCATACTCCTCGTCCGGATATCCCGCTCCCACGCCCGCCCCGCGCTCCACGTAAACTTCGTGCCCCAGCCTCTTGAGCTGGTAGACAACTGACGGAAGAACAGCAACCCTGCTCTCCTGTTCTTTAATCTCCTTGGGAACACCGATTTTCATGCTGAGAAAAGGTCAGGAGTTGCAAGAGGGTGGGAGTTCAGGAGTGGTGGAGTAATGGAGAATACCTGAAGAATCTGGTTTGCGCGGGAAAATTCTTCGAGAATGCCTGGTTCGGAAGGCCGCTACGCGCAGCCTTTGGCAGCGGCGGGATTTTTCCTGCTCATGCACGTCGTCGTCCTCGTTCTGCCGGCGGGGAAAGCAACCGAGCACGGCGACGAGGACGAGGACGATAAATCAGTTCAGGGAGGGATCATCCGGAGCAATTGCCAGCAGATGATAGGCGGGTCCAAGATCTTTCATGACGTCAAGCCAGGTCCCGTTATTCGACGCATTAACCAAAATCGATTCGGTCGCAGGATGGACAACCCACGCGCTCTGTTGGAGCTCGGATTCGAGTTGTCCGCCTGCCCAACCGGCATATCCGACGAACGCCCGGATCAATTTCGAACCGCTTCCAGCCATGATTTGCACTTGCTCTAGAGAGACTTGCGAATGAAAGGTTATTTTGGCTTCGCCTGCCACCCAATCGAACGAAACGATCGTCAACTCATGCACTCCGACCGGGCCTCCAAAAAAGACGGGAATTTCTCCGAGCGCGTCCAGCTCGTGGTCGGGAAGAAAGTCGGTCAGGCTCTTGTTGGTCGGCCGGTTCAGAACGAGTCCATGAGCTCCTTCCTGGCCGTCGTGAGCGGAAAGAAAGAGGACTGTCTTGTGGAAATTCGGGTCACGTAGGTTAGGATGCGCAACCAGAAGCTGGCCCGTCAAACTTGGAGTTTCGCTATCGGATGGGCGCATTTGAGAATCTAGGAAGCGATTACTTGCTGTTCAAGGGCAGAGTCAGTATTTGTCCTGAGGTTCATAACATGGATAGCCAACGCTCGACTTTAAGAATTGCGGACCGCAGTTTCGAGTCTCGACTCCTCGTCGGCACTGGGAAATTTGCCAACAATTCGCTGATGCGTGAAGCCCTGGAAGCAAGCGGTACGCAGATTGTCACCGTTGCACTGCGGCGGGCAGACCTTTCCGGTGGGCACGATCCGTTTGCGGATATCCTGGATTATATCGACCCGAAACGTTACCTGCTTTTGCCCAATACCAGCGGCGCAATGACGGCGGAAGAAGCTGTCCGGATGGCCCGGCTCGCAGCCTCCGCGGGTCTACCCAAATGGGTGAAACTCGAAATTCACCCGGACCCTCACTATCTGCTACCGGATCCAATCGAGACTCTGAAAGCCGCCGAGCAACTCGTTCGCGAGGGTTTTGTCGTGATGCCCTACATCAATGCCGATCCTGTGTTGGCCAAAAGATTGCAAGAGGTTGGTACGGCAACAGTCATGCCGTTGGGGTCGCCGATTGGAAGCAATCGCGGGATTCAAACCAGGGACCAGATACGGATCATTATCGACCAGGCAACGGTTCCAGTGGTCATTGATGCAGGGATAGGAGCGCCAAGCCACGCGGCAGAAGCGATGGAACTCGGGGCAGATGCGGTGCTGGTGAACACGGCGATAGCAATTGCTAGGGATCCCGGGCGAATGGCGACCGCCTTCCGGAAAGGGGTTGAGGCAGGTCGCGTAGCCTATGAGATGGGTTTACCGGATTCCAGCTCGCTAGCCGTTCCCACCAGTCCGCTGACGGCCTATTTTGCGCATTCGGTGTGAATATTTTAGAGGTCCGTAATCTGACCGTCTGGTTCCCCCGGCTGTCGTCATTTTTGCGCCGGAGGGCCGGTGAAATCAAGGCTGTGACCAATGTTTCATTCGATATCCCGCTTGGGAAAACGGTCGGCTTGGTGGGCGAAAGCGGCAGTGGTAAAACAACCATCGGAATGGCGATTTTGAAGCTGGTGCCGCTGACCAACGGTAACATCCAGTTTCGCGGAAAGGAGATCACAAATCTGCCGGAAAGAGCCTTCAGACCCTTGCGCCGGCAAATGCAGATGATCTTTCAGGATCCTTACGGCTCGCTTAATCCTCGATGGGACATTTTGAAAATCGTTACGGAACCGCTTCGGGTCCATTTTCCGTCACTCAATGCTTCCCAGCGGGAAAGCAAGGCAGCGGAACTCCTGCAGCGAGTCGGCTTGAAGCCCGAATTTCTCCGGCGGTTTCCACACGAATTCAGCGGGGGTCAACGCCAGCGCATCGGGATCGCGCGCGCCCTCGCAGCAGAACCTTCGCTGATCGTATGCGACGAACCGGTCAGCGCACTTGATGTCAGCGTGCAAGCCCAGATTGTCAACCTGCTCGCAGATCTGCAGGAGGAACTGGGGATCACTTATCTGTTCATTGCGCACGACCTTGCAATCGTGGAACACATCAGCGACGAGGTGATTGTCCTGCGGCGAGGCGAGGTTGTCGAAGCGGCTTCGGCCGAGATGATTTACCGCGCGCCTCAACACGAATACACTCGAAACTTGCTCGCTAGTGTACCGTCTCTCATATAATGGTGATGTCGCCGCAGGTCAGTAGTGTACCGTCTCTCGATTAGTAACACCTCAAGCAAATGAATCTGCTTCTGCGAAAGTTGATCGGCATGAACTGGCTGCTGTTGGCGGTGGCGGTCGGTTTGTCCATTTTCGGGGTGATGGCTATCTACAGCGCCACTTACATGCGGGCGGAGGTGTATCTCACCGAAATGTGGCGCCGGCAGATTATCTGGCTGGCAATTGGGATTGTCATCTTCTTCGTTGCCGCGTTGGTCGATTACCGCGCCTGGCTCAATCATGTCTCTTTGCCTCTCATCATGTATCTGGGAGGCCTCGGATTTCTCGTCCTCACTCATTTCATTGGAAGAACGACCTTCGGGGCGCGCAGTTGGCTGGAGATTGGACCGATCAGCTTTCAACCGGCCCAACTGGCCGTGATAGCCACGTTGCTTCTCATCTCCTGGCTGCTTGCTAATACGGAAAACTGGGTCGGCTTGTGGCCGACAATCGGGCGAATTTTGAGTTGTGGTGCGATTATCGCCCCACCCTGGATCCTCATTCTGATTCAGCCCGACCTTGGCGAGTGCCTGGTCTGGATTCCTGCGGTCTTAGCGCTTCTTTATGTCGGTCGGGTTCCCAAACGGTATCTCCTGGTCATGATCATTGTCGCGATCGCTGTGGTTCCGGTAGTTGCCAATTTCGGCTTGAAACCGTACCAACGCGAACGTCTGACCACCTTTCTCAATCCAGACTACGATCCGCAGGGCGCGGGTTGGACGATCAATCAATCGTTAATCGCGATCGGATCCGGAGGCTTCTACGGCAAAGGGTTTACCGCTCCGAATACGCAGGTGCAACTGGGATTCCTGCCCTCGACGATTGTGCACACCGATTTTATCTTTGCCGCCATTGGTGAACAGTTGGGATTTGTCGGAACGATTACCCTGGTGGCGGCTTTCGGAGCCCTACTGCTGACGGGTCTATTAATCGCGGCATCGGCGACCGACGACCTGGGGCGACTGGTGGCCGTTGGAATCATTACGCTTCTATTCACCCACGTTTACATGAACATCGGGATGACGATTTCCATCACTCCGATCACCGGCGTTCCTTTGCCGATGATCAGCTACGGCGGATCATTTCTGGTGCTGGTGCTGTTCGCCCTTGGCGTCCTCGAAAGCATCTGGATCCATCGAAAGATCCGCGGCGCGGCCCAACCGAGGCAGGGGGCGTGAATAGGAGTTCAGGAGTTGCAGGAGTTCAGGAGTTGCAGAATAAGAGAGCTCAACTCCAACGAAAATTTCCCATTCACTAATCATCTACGACCGAGGAGGACGACCACGGGACGAAAATTTCCCCGTCCGCTCCGTGCGGTGATCGGCATGGGAGATTTCCAAGGGCCGAGCTTGACTTTCGAGTTCGCTCTTTGAGGAGAATGTCCTGAACTCCTGAACTCCTGAACTCCTGAACTCCTGACTTACCAGCTTACGCTGACGCCGCTCGTCGCACCGGCGCCACCATTCCCACCGCCGGCGCCTCCGAAAATCACAGGATCGTTTTTTTTTCCGTTGTCTGCGTCGGCACATGCGCTGAGCAACAGCGATGCGGCCAGGAGCAAAACGGCTTGTAGAGGAAATATGTCGGCGAAGCGGAGTCTCGGCGGATCAGCGTCCGGGAAAAGAAGATGGCCCGTCGACAGCGCTTCGCAACCGTCGACCGGCTTTCTTCCTATCCCCCAACCGCTTGGTACTTTTTCAGCCCCTGTTGCCATAACGTGTTCGCACCAAATGCAATAATCAGGACCCAGCAAGACTGAATCAACAATCCCTCCCAGAGCTCAGCCCCGTGAGTTTTGCCCATAAAGATTGAGATTGGAAAATAAAGCTCATAGGGAAAAGGCAAGAATCTTAGAACCGCCTGCATTGCCGGCGGCAAAAAGCCGATCGGAAACATGTGGCCGCTCAAAAAATATTCGAATGAGTATATAATGAATACAACCGTCGAAATTTCCAGCATCCAGAATGCAAAAAGCGCCACAGAATATGCGATCAGGAACTGGATCGCTCCGGCTAAAAAGACGCTGATGATGGTCAAAAGCCAAGTGGCCCACGAAGAGGGCCACACCAGATAACCGTGGAACGCCGCGAAGATCATGATCACGACCGGCAGTGTAACCAGTGTGTAGAGCAACCGGTTGCTGATGAACAGAGCCAGCCGGTAGACGAGATAGTTCATGGGCTTGATCAGAAAGGCGTTCATCTGGCCATCGCGGATATCAGCCGCGACCTGCCACTCATCGTCTCCCGGCGTGATAAGGCTGTCCAGCACGAGAACCAGGAGGAAATAGTAGACGACAGAGGCACGGTTAAAATTGTTGATATCACTCCCTTTCGCCTCAAAAATGGCACCCCAGATGAAAACCGTACCCAGGAGCGGAACTAGTCCAAAAAGAGCTCGGAAAAAGAAATTCCAACGATAAACAAAGGTGTTCTGCAAACCGATGTCGAAGACTTTAAGATATTTGTGCATTTGAAATCGTTGGAGAACAAAATGCGTTCAGCTGCGAGACCAACCTGAAGAGGGAAAGCATCGCACAGAGGTCACGGAGGTCACAGAGAGAGGAAGAGAAAGGGATGAGGGTAGGTTCGCTCACCCCGCCGCGGGACCAAGCTAATTTCAAAATATTGGTCCTGCGCAGTGAGGCCGACTGGACGATCTGATTTGCGCCTGCCGAAAACCGTCCAGGGAAAGTTCGGAGTTCTCTCCTCTGTGACCTCCGTGACCTCTGTGCGATGCTTCTATGATAGTGGCGTTTTCTCGCACGGAATCGGTGGCGTTCACACCACCTGTTATGTCGTAAAGCGGAACGCTTTGCTTACATCAATAGATCTTGATGAAAGCCTTTTCCCGAAGGCCGTCGATCCATCGCTGCGTCGCTTTTTGTCTCTGGACTTGCTCCAATTTTTTCTGGATCCCATCGCGAACCTCGGGAAGTGGTATGAAGCCTGATTCCTTTTTGGTTTCGCAGTAGAGAATGTAAAACGAATCCCCGATTTGCACCACCTGGCTGGTCTCTCCGGGCGAGAGAGCGAAGGCCACGTCAGTCAACTGCTGATTTAAGGTTTTGCGATCCACCATTCCCCAATCGCCGCCGGATTCAGCTGTGCCATCCATCGAGTAGGTTTTAGCCATGGTGGCAAAATCAGCCCCACTTTTGACCTTGTTCCGAATTTCATCGGCCATTTTTCGTGTGGAATCACCCGAATTCGCATCAAGCGGATCGGCATTTAAAACGATCATGCGGAGCTTCAGTTGCTCCGGTGTCACAAACTCCTGCTTGTTCGCGTCGTAATAAGCCTGAACCTGTTGCGGGGTAGCCGTAAAATTCCCTTTGACGTTATTCTGGCGCATCGCCCCTACGATGACCTTGTCTTTTTGCATCTCACGAAATTTGCCGATCGAATAGCCTTGAGCGTTCAACGTTCGCAGAAAAGCCTGACGATCGCCGGCAAAATCGTCCTTAATAATGGTCTGGATCTGATCGTCCACGACATATTCGGGCATACTGAAACTCTTTTTCTTGAAATCCTGGACGATCAACTGCCGGTCGATCAAATCACTGAGTGCAGCGAGGCGAGCTTCCTTGATCTTATCGATCAGTTCTTGGCCGGTGAATTGTTCTCGCAAAGTGTGTTCGCGCGGACCGGAGACTTCCTGCACCTGAGAAAAAGTAATGACGTCGCCATTCACAACAGCTGCGACCCCGTCGATAACCTCAGGTTCCGCAGCCCGGGTTTGGGGAAGGAAAAAACCGATGGCGAATAACAGGCAGAACAACAGCTTCACGGGCATCATTATTTGTCAGGAGAGTCGGCTTAAAAGCGCTAGCAAACTCGGAAGACTATTTTCGCCTTCGCTAGAAGTCAAGCGCGGAAACCGATCGCCAATGAGAAGGTAATCGCCTCCCCGCGTCAGCATCACTTTGGAATCTTTCACTTCGATCGAAACCACTTTCGCTCGGGCCGCCACAAGCTTTATCTCGTTTAGAATGATGAGATTACGAATGGCGGCAGGATGGGGGCCAAACTGGTCTCGCCAATCGCGTCCAAGTTTCTGGAGAGCCTCCTTCGAGTTTGCTTCAGCCAATCTTTTGTAGGCCTGGATGCGCATCTGCGGCTGCGAAATATAATCGGCCGGAATAAACGCCGGTTGGAGTGGTTGAAGTGCTCGAAGATATTCGGCTTCATTGGTTGAAATGAAATCGAGACGGATATGAACTTCAGTTCTGAGTCGGCCTCGCTTGCCTTGCAATACCTCAACGGCACGTTGCAGTAATTGGCAATACAAATCAAAACCAATATTAATGATGTGACCGCTTTGCGCTGTACCGAGGATGTTTCCCGCACCGCGGATCTCAAGATCGCGCATTGCAATTCTGAAGCCGGCACCAAGCCCGGAGTACTGTTGAATGGCGTTAATCCTTTTCCTGGCGGCTCCGACCGTCATCAGGTGGCGTGGGAGTAAAAGATAGGCATAGGCCTTGTGCTGGGCTCTCCCGACTCTTCCGCGCAATTGATACAAGTCGGCCAGGCCAAAACGGTCTGCACGGTCAATGATGATGGTGTTAGCGTTGGGGATATCCAAACCGCTCTCGATGATGGTGGTCGAGACTAGTACATCCGTTTTGCCGCCGACGAACCGTTCCATCACTTCCTCCAATTCTTGTTCGTCCATTTGACCATGGCCGACATCAACTCGCGCTCCGGGACAAAGCAGGCGAATCTTTTCTTGAACCCGATCGATAGATTCCACGCGATTATGGAGGAAATAGACTTGCCCATTGCGATGCAACTCCCGCTGGATCGCGTCGCGAATGATTCGCTCGTCGTAACCGCAAATAACTGTTTCGACCGGAAGACGATTGGGTGGCGGCGTCTCAATGACGGACATATCCTTGGCGCCGACCAGCGAAAGGTAGAGCGTTCGGGGAATCGGCGTCGCAGAAAGCGTGAGAACGTCAACCAACTGGAACTGCTCCTTGAATTTTTCCTTGTGCCGCACACCGAAGCGTTGTTCCTCGTCAATGACCACGAGCCCGAGCTTTTTGAACTCAATATCGCCGGTGATCAACCGATGGGTGCCGACGACAATATCAATCGTTCCTTCTCTCAATCCTCGAACGGTTTCCCGCTGTTCCCGCTGCGACAGGAAACGGCTCAGCATGGCCACCCGGATCGGATAGTCAGACATCCGCTCGCGGAACGTATTGTAATGCTGTTGGGCCAATACGGTTGTCGGCACCAGCATGACGACCTGCTTGCCGTTAATCACTGCTTTGAACGCCGCTCGGATCGCGACCTCAGTCTTTCCAAACCCGACGTCGCCGCAGATCAATCGATCCATCGGACGGTCGGCCTCCATGTCGGCCTTAGTCTCCTGAATGGCTCGCAACTGATCGGAGGTTTCCTTGTACAAGAAGGACGACTCAAATTCGTGTTGCCATTCCGTGTCGGGCGGATGCGCGTACCCGGACCGGGAGTTTCGTTCGGCCTGGATTTCCAGGAGCTTTGCCGCATAGTCGAAGACAGCTGTCTCCGCCGCCTTCTTCGCCCTGCCCCAGCGGTTGTCGCCCAGCGTGCTGAGGGTCGGGAACCGTTTACCGATACCCACATAGCGAGAGACAAGAAAGGCCTGTTCAAACGGGACATAGAGTCGGGCTTCATTAGCGAACTCCAAGACCACAACTTCCTGTTCTGCCTCATTCTGCTGGAACTTCTGGATGCCGCGATATTTGCCGATTCCATGCTCGAGGTGCACGACAAGATCCCCTTCAGCGATTTGCGAGAAATCGAGCGGCGCTCGGCCCCCTCTGAGCCGCGATCTTCGGAGCGCGAGGCGGCGGGCACTGGGGCTCTGATAGCGGCCAAAAATTTCGGCGTCGCATAGAATTGCGAGTTTCGCCTCGGGAAAAACAAACCCGCGGTTAAGCGACCCGACCACGAAGCGAACCCCGTCTACGTCCACTTGGTTGTCGCTCAGAACGTCCCGCAATCGCTCGATTTCTCCCTCGTTGTGGCAGACTGCGCAGAGTCGCCAACGCTCTGCAATCCAGGCCCGGAATTGACTGAGCGCCATCTCGCGCTTGGTCTCCTCGATGAGAAAATCTCCCGCTTCAAAATCCTGAAAGCCAGTTTCAAAAAAAGCGGTCCGATAATCTTCAATGGCATCGCCCGGGGTCGTTCCTGCCGTGATCGTGATCTTCGCCTCACTGGATTCGGACTCGATGCCAATTAAGACATCCGCCTTACGCACATAGTCGTGGAGACCGACGTTCAACTGTTCGGTATCCGCGATCAGCAACTCGCATCGATCCAAGGTCTGAATGGAGGTCTGGTCATCCAGCTCAAACTCGCGGATGGAGTCGATATCCTCACCGAAAAGCTCGATCCTCACGGGCAGGGAATGATGCCAGGAAAAGATATCTAGGATACCGCCACGCACCGCGAATTGGCCCCGAGTCGTGACCTGGGGACATTTTTCATATCCGCTTTTCAAGAGGCTCTCGCAGAGCGCGTCTCGATCGAGGCGATCATTGCGATGCAAAATGAGCGTTTGCTTCTGGAGCGCCTGCGCGCTTGGCACCGCGTCGTCCAGAGACGACTCCGTCAGAACGACGACGACCCGTTTGCCCTCAGCAATCTTTTGCAAGACCTCGAGACGCTCGGCAACGAACTCCGGGTCCGGGACAGCTTCCTTCACCGCCGGCAGTTCGATTTCCGGGAAAAACAGAGCCTCAATTCGCCAGTTTAAAAGTCCGTTGAAGATGTCTTCCTGGCGGCGTACATCGGGGCAAAGAATCCAACAGGATCTGGAGCTATGATGCCGGACGGCACAGGCAACCACAAAGGCCTGGGCGCCCTCACAAACATGGTCAAGCGTGACAGGGCCCTTTCGCCGTAGCATCTCGAGAATGGGCTCGAAATTGCGAATTGAATCAACCAGATCTGCCAGCTGTTCCGACATTACTGCGTGAGAAAGGGAGACGGTCCGGGCGAATCGTCAGGCGATCCATGGTCCAAAACCTCCCAACGGATGGCATCGATCGCTTGCCGAACAAATCTACTGAAAATTCAGCTCCCTGGTGATGCCGTAGCGCTCGATTCGCTTCCGCAATGTTGCACGTGTAACTCCCAGGAGTTTTGCCGCTTTCACCTGGTTGCCTTTCGTCCGCTTCATCGCGAAAAGAGTGAACTCCCGCTCCAGCCACGGAAGCAATTGAAGCGAACGGTCGGCGGAGGCGGCATCCAGCAAGATCTCGACCGCCATTTCCAACGTGGGTCGGACCGGGTTAGTGCTGACAATCACCGGCAACTGGTCAGGCCCACCCTCCGACTGTTGAGTTGCCGCCCCCAACGGAATATCCTTCGGGAGCAAGACTTCGCTGGTGGCAAGGACACAAGCCCGCTGAATGGTGTTCTCCAGTTCGCGCACATTGCCTGGCCACGGATATTCCTCCATCAGTTTAACCGCGTCCTCCGAGAGCTTGAGCTGAGGCAGGTGCTTGTGGATGGCAATCTTTTTCAGGAAATATTCGGCCAGCAGGTTCACATCCTCTTTCCTCTGGCGGAGCGGCGGCAGGTGAATCCTGACCACGTTCAAACGATAAAAGAGGTCTTCGCGAAATTGCTTCTTGGCCACCTCTTGCTCCAAAGTTTTGTTGGTGGCGGCGATAATTCGAACGTCTGTTTTAACCGTCGCATTTCCTCCGACCCGAGAAAATTCGCCTTCCTGGAGTACCCGGAGAATCTTGCTTTGAACGGCGAGCGGCATGTCACCGATCTCGTCCAGGAAGAGAGTCCCTCCGTTGCTTTGTTCAAACCGCCCGATCCGCTGAGCTGACGCCCCGGTAAAAGCTCCCTTTTCATGCCCGAAAAGCTCGCTTTCCAGAAGATTCTCCGGAATTGCCGCGCAATTGATCGCAATAAAGGGTTGCACGCTTCGATTGCTGTAATGGTGAATTGCCCTGGCGACTAATTCTTTGCCTGAGCCGCTCTCCCCGGTGATCATAACCGGCGCATCGCTATGAGAGACCCGTCCCACCATTTTAAAGACCTGCTGCATGGGCTGGGACTGCCCGACCAAACTGTCCTGATACTGCTCGACGGTTAACTGGGGCTTGAATGCCGTCGCCGAACGCATCTCAGCCTGAGCGGTCAGGGCCGCATCGACGACCGGCTTCAAATTGAACGGGAGCGACTCCTTGCGAAGATAGTCAAAAGCGCCCAATTTCATCGATTCGATGACCGATTGGGTCGTTCCAAAAGCGCTCATCAGAATGACGATGGCGTTAGAATCTCGCTGGCGGACCCTGGCCAGCAGTTCCAGTCCGCTGAACGGCATCAAATGCGTCTCTGAAATCAACAGATCCGGATTCTCTGCGATATAAATTTTATAGGCCTCGTCGGCGGTCGTCGAGGTGACAACCCGAGTAGTCGGCGTTTCGAGCTGATTTTGCGCCCACTCGAGGAAGTCGGTTTCGGGATCAACTAACAAAATGGTCTGCATCAATATCTGTGTCTGGTGGGCTACCGGGAACCATTCCAGCGGTTCGCGGTCAAAACGTTTAATTTTGGCGCACCTATTTGAATGCGCAAGCGCATTGCCCGGTATCAAAGCACGGACCATAAAGCCCTTTCCTGCGCTGGTCCAATAACGATGCGCAAAAAAAGACAATTGGCTCGGAAAAACTGCGAGAAAGCCGTGTAGCTGGCATCTTGCCACAAATCAGTTGGGCTGTTTTTCAAGACGCGAGCGGCCAGCATACCAAGACTAATCGGTAAGGGAGCGGGCAACGCGGAAAAACACTAACCTCCAGCGACCCGAGGGTGCGTTGGAATTGGGTCAGCGGCTGCGTTGCTCGTCGGTTACGCAAACCATTCGACGCGCTGTTGCTTGCTCATGGCGAGCCATCCGACGCAAAATAGGCGAATACACCGTGATATGGAAGCGCGTCGGATGGGTCAGATAGGCGCTCTCCTCGCGTCTTGCCGCCGGCCCATTTTGAACGCAACCATATACAAGCTACATATGAGACGATGCACTAAACTCCTCCGTATCGTCTGTTTCGCCGCCCGAACTCCTCGACGGCTTCGAGTAAATCGTCCTTGCCAAAATCGGGCCAAAGCTTCTGCGTGACGTAGATCTCGGTGTAGCTCAATTGCCAGAGTAAAAAATTCGAGATCCGCATTTCGCCGGAGGTCCGAATGAAGAGGTCTGGATCTGGCCACTTGTGTGTGTACAAATGCTCGGCAAAGACTTCGGCGTTGATTTGGTTGATTTCCATTTTTCCGGCCACCACTTCTTCAACGATGCTCTTCACGGCGTCGACGATCTCGGCTCGACCACTATAATTGAGAGCGAGGATGGTAGTCAGGCGCTCGCCGCCTGCGGTAGCAGCGATCGATTCGCGAAGCTGCCTTTGAACACCGGCCGGCATTTCGTTCAGCCGGCCGATTGCCTCAAGCTTGACACTCCGTTTTCGCAGATCTTCCGTGTAATCCCTTAAAAACTTCTGCAGAAGCCCCATCAAAGTATCGATTTCTTCTTTCGGCCGGCGCCAATTCTCGGTGGAAAAGGTGTAGAGCGTCAGGTATTCGATGCCGAGGTCGAGACATGCCTCCACACATTGTTTAGCTGCGTTGGCGCCTTGGAGATGACCTCTGGTCCTGGGCCAGCCACGTTGACGGGCCCAACGCCCGTTACCATCCATGATTACCGCAATATGCTTCAGAGCTCTCGTGGACATTCTTCAGACCCTGTGTCCTGCCAAGAACACTACACCAGAATAGTTTGGGCGCGACTTTGGCCCACCCCAACCAGTTTTAGCTTCGCTCCGGTCAGATCGCAAATGGTCCGCAGATACTCTCTAGCGTTGGGCGGCAAATCCTCAAAGGACCGAGCCGCGGTGGTGGGTTGCTCCCAACCGGCCACTTCCACATACACCGGGACACACTTCGCCAACTGCCGTACACAGGTGGGCGGGACATCAATCTTTTTTCCTTCCAGCTTGTAGGCCACGCAGACTTTCAAACGGGGAAGTGAATCCAAGCCATCCAGATTTGTTACGGCCAGCTCGTCGATCCCGCTGAGAATCTGAGCATATTTTGTCGCGACGGCGTCAAACCATCCGCACCTGCGAGCCCTTCCGGTCACCGCGCCGTATTCCCGTCCCATCGAATGCATCAGATCCGCAACTACGCTGTCCTGGGTGGGAAATGGACCTTCGCCGACCCGAGTTGTATAGGCCTTCATCGCTCCGACCACACGATCAATCTTGTGAGGAGGTACGCCCGACCCGGTGCAAGCACCTCCGGCGATTGTATTCGAGGAAGTGACATACGGGTAAGTCCCGTGATCCACGTCCAGAAACGTTCCTTGTGCGCCTTCAAACAGAATCTCTTTACCGGCTGCCATCGCCTTATGAATCGTCAGGACGGTGTTGGTGATCAGCGGCCGAATTTTCTCCCCAACCTCTAGATACTGGTTGAGAAGCGCTTTGAATTTGATCGGCTTCTGGCCGAAATCTTCCAGCAGTGAATTCGCTTCCTTGACTCGGGCCTGCAATTTCTGGGTGAAAAATTCAGGCTGCAAAAGTTCTCCCAAACGAATCCCGACCCGGGCAATTTTATCCCCGTAAGCCGGCCCTATCCCGCGCTTGGTGGTTCCAATTTTCTGTGTACCCTTCGAGGCTTCCCATTGCTCATCGATCGCCCTGTGGAACGGGAATACCAGATGCGCGCATTCGCTGATCAACAGATTCTTGGAGTTAATCTTAACGCCTTGCGCACCCAATTCCGTGATTTCTTCCCAAAGGGCGACCGGATCAACCACAACCCCGTTCCCGATGACACAGAGTTTACCTTTGCGCAGGATGCCGGAAGGAATCAGGCGCAAGATGTATTTCTTTTCGCCAACAACAACCGTGTGGCCCGCGTTGTTCCCCCCCTGACTTCGCACCACGACGTCAACATTGTCGGTGAGGTAATCGATTACCTTTCCTTTACCCTCGTCGCCCCACTGCGCGCCGACTAAAACGATATTGGACATATATTCTTGCGGACAGGAAATGGTCCCTGAACTCCTGAAGGGTGTTGGCGGGACAAACAACGAAAAATAGGTGACCCCCCTTCGCTCCGCAAGCAAGGATTCTCAATCGTAATCGTGCTCGTGCTCGCGGTCGCTATCGTGCTCGTGGTCGTCCTCGTCCTCAATTTCTTCGCTATGAAAGACCGGGTACGACCACGACCACGATGAGGGGGATTGCGCATGGGGCAGGGTGGCGCGGGAAGCCCCGGCTCAGACGGAGCTTCGCCCTACCTCAGACGGAGCTTCGCCCTGCCTGAGCCGTGCGCCGCACCTACGGCGCTTTGGCCCTGATGACGACAACCACCGGGCGATGATCGCTCGCCGAGTACCAATCAGCCGATCGATACAGATAAGAATGCGATTGATCGATTTGTGGCAAGAGGGCCTGGTCAGCAAGGATATAATCAATTCGATCGTAGGTATCACTCAGCCGCCGATAGTAGGTCCAGCGATCCCCTTGTGCATCTGCCAGCGCAATCTCTTTCAGACGGTTCGGGCCTTGCCGGGGACCGAGAATCTCCTGAATCGCAGGTTGATCTTTTGTGTCGTTAAGATCGCCGTAGACGAGCAGTTTCTCGTTCGGATCTTTGGACAAAGCACCATCAATATGCTGTCGCAGCAGTCGAGCTTCGTTACGGCGCAGTAACGCTTCTCCCGATGGAACCGCCAGCTTGGACTTCAAATGGGCGCCCACCACCCTCAATCGGAAGGTTGGATTCACTTCCATTGTCACATCCAGAAATCCACGCTCAACAGGTTCCCGTTGTCCGTTCAGGTCAAAAAAGAGATCATTTTCTGAGTGCCGTTCCACGATTCTGAACCGACTGAGTAACGCCAAATGCCGGTCCGGATCCGCGCCGCTGACATATTCTGAGAAAGGAAATTCAAGACCTGCTTCCTTCAACCGCTTTTGGAACTCCTGGAACTGATCGGGTGGACCCATCTCGGCAACGCCTAGAATATCCGGGTGAATCTCTTTGATAATGCGGATCAGCGTATTCTTTTCGCCCTCCGGCTTGGGACCCAAAACAGTTCCGCCGCCTTCCCGGCGATTCATCTCAA
>DATHPI010000444.1:0-8450 GCA_035484035.1 Chthoniobacterales bacterium | reverse complement strand
GTCGCCGAATATATCCACAGCGAAAGCGCAAAGCGCGGCAAGCGCGTGCATAAAGGAGACAATCGCTCGTTATCCGTCGCTTTTGAACCGTAAAGCGCTTGTACCGCACCCCTGGTCGCAGGGAAGTTATTGGGCACGAGGGAGCTTTTCCTCGACTTGCACGATCGTCTTCCAAAGGAACTCATTTACGAACGCGAACTTCTCATTTTCCGCTTGTAGTGATAGCCAGTACCCGTCGCGACCGCCGGCGCCTAGACAGAAGTAGCGGACGCCCGGAGTTCATGCTGGAGAAAAGTTTCCAACTTGAAAGTCTGGCCTAAATTGGCGGAAGCCGAAAGTTTCCAACTTTCCAAGCAACTTGAAAACGCACGGTCCTAGGGCAGAAGTTTCCAACTTTAATGGCTCACCACGCTTTTGCTAAGAAGGTTGGTTGGCCTGGTGAAGACGGAGTTACCCGACAACCAGGATCCTATTCCGTCTCATCGCTCTTACATGTAGTATTCCCTATATTCGGGTCGAATTAAAGAAAGGGAGGTTTATGGCAACCCGGTTCTCCCGGTGCAGCGCTAACGAAAAGTTCCCAACTTTAATGTCCGAGCAAAAGTGGCTGAAACCATAAGTTCCCAACGTGCAGACGACTTGAAAACGCGCAGTTCGAGGGGTAAAGTTCCCAACTTTAATGTCCAGTTATACTTCTTCTTCTTCCTGGATATCGTGCCGCGCCTGTGCGCCGTCGACGAGCTCTCCGCGTTCGGCCTCAAGAGTTCTCGATCCAGACAGTTTGGGCATTCACTAGTTCTGCGCGTTGATGCCACGGCCAACTTTCGATACGACTTGAAGCTCTTTTCCGCGCTAACGAGCGCGGCTTCTCGATCAACCAATGTTTGTTGGTTGGCCAGAACCCGATGCTTGTCCGAGACAACCGGCAACCGCCATTAGCTCTTTGGAGTTGAAAAAAAGGGTGCTTTCTGACAATCGAAGTACTTGGTCAGGTGTGCGATCTATTCGGTAAATCTTAAATAAAAGTGAAAACATACGCGTTCTGCCAAAATAAGATCCTATTCAATATGCCCAATAAGGATGGCATTCAACTGACCGCAGTGATGGTATTTGGCTTGCCTTGGTTTCTGGTGTCGTGCGCGGATTAGCGGTCGACCGCAAAAGCCAAAGGCAGGTCATGAATATTAAAGTTATTGAACCCATCGGCCGATCAGAGGCAGCGATCTGTTCTCGACTCAGAGATTTGCTCGAAAAGGGCGGTCATCGCCTATGCATCTGCGACACCCGAGGCTTGACCGATGCGGATTTGATCCAGAAGGTGAGTGACGCGGACATCCTTTTGCTGAGCAATCGGCCGCTTTCCCGGTGGGTGATCGAAGCTTGCCCCAATCTCAAGTTGATCTGCGTGGCTTTTACCGGCATCGATCACGTGGATCAGGAAGCGTGCAAGGCTCGCGGTATTATTCTTCATAACGCAGCAGGTTACGCGGTGCATGCGGTAAGCGAGTTGGCCTTCGGCCTGATCGTTGCCGTCTTGCGGCGAATTGTCTCTGCGGACGCGACTGTCCGCGCGGGCGGAGATAATCGCGAAATGACCGGTCATGAATTGTTCGGCAAGACTCTAGGGGTTGTCGGATGCGGCGCCATTGGGTTGCAGGTTGCGCGACTGGGCAATGCCTTTGGCTGCCGGGTACTCGGTTTCGAGCGTCATCTACTCCGGATCGATGATGTGGCAATCGAGCAGGTCGAGCTCGATGAGCTGTTGAGCCGCAGCGATATCGTCAGCCTGCATCTAGCCTTGACTGCCGAAACGCGGGGCTTTATTGGACGCGAGCAGTTAGCCCGAATGAAGCCTTCAGCGATCCTGATAAATACGGCGCGCGGACCAGTCGTTGACCAGTCGGCCTTGATAGAAGCGTTGCATCAGAATCGCCTCGCGGGTGCCGGCCTCGATGTGTTTGACGTAGAGCCTCCGTTACCGGCCAAACATCCGATTTTTACAGCACCGAACACCGTGCTTCTGCCGCACGTTGGTTTTGAAACTGTCGAAGCGATGTCCGCCAAGGCGGATATCGCGCTGCGCCACCTCGAGAATTTCCTGAACGGACGCGGCCCGACTTCGTAAATGGGCATCCAATCTTTCACCCAGTCATTGTTTGATCGACGGCGGCAAAAATTTGTGAGAGGACTAAGATCTAATTTCCCATCGATTTGCTAGGCTCTGGTGCGCATGCTACGCAATCCGAAGCCTTCACTTTTCTGTAGGCTAGCTTTAGACATTCCAGATCCGTCATCTTTTACTTGAAGAATGAGATTAGGCGGTTCCTAGCGAAGTGTCACGCTGACCACTGTGGGCCTGGCGTGGCGAACGGCATTGCTGATTGGCTCCTGGGCAAAGCGCAGCAGCTCATGTTGGATCCTCCGGCGGCAATCTTTCTTTCTTTGGGGTAAGATATCAAGGGCGAAGCCCTTGGCATGGTATGACGTCATCGAAGCTGAATCCGGGCTGGTAGGCCTCGGAATGGCGCGGAAGTACCTTCCCGACCTGATTCTAAGCGACTTCCGCATGCCGGGAGGAGACGGTGCAAGTTTACTTCGCGATATCCGGCACGATCCTGAGCTCCAATTTAGTCAATTCGTAATGATGAGCGGGAGGCCTGATTTGCTTGTGCCTGGCAAAGGCATTGGGGATGTGGTAGACGCTTTTCTGGTGACGCGGCCAGCCTCCAGGAGTTGCTGATGTTGCATCGCAGCGCGGTTTAGTGACGACTCATTTAGTTGGAGAGGCCATGTCCCTCGTCAGTCCCAGCACCTGCTTTTGCTCCCAAGTAACGAAGCCCTCCGAAATAATGATTTCCTATCACTCATCGCACACTTGGAATATTTCTGCCTTTCGCCCAAGAAATCCTTGATTTTCCTCAGTAAATATGATTCGTATTGTTATTGTGGCTGCTCTGTATGATGTACGGTACCGGCAGCGGGTACAAAAGCGAATAACCCGACTGCGCAAACGCCTCCTCGCGTTTGTAATCAAAGCAAATCCCGAGTGCTTCGACCATGGCGGGCGGCTTGCAGCCGGTTGCTTTCCCGCACGCATACCTCCCGAGGCAGCAGATTTGCATGGGCTGATGCGGAGCGCGGAATGCAAACTCGCCATGATGCGCTGCCATGCGGAGTGTCAGCACTGCTCCTGAATCCTGATCGAGAGTGCGACCTGTCGGGTTCCTCCGGAGAGTTCGACCAGTGCGAATCCGCTGAGGATCGAGACCAGCCAACCGATCGTCACGGCAAGAACCACGCCTGGCCGAGTTCGCCGCATCGCCGGAATCGGTAGCGGTGCGCGTCCCAGCACGCGCGATTAACGATATCAATTTAAACGACCGTTGGCTGGGGGCGCGATCGCTCCGTTTCCGCCAG
Organism: Chthoniobacterales bacterium; assembly: GCA_035484035.1. Classification (GTDB taxonomy): domain Bacteria; phylum Verrucomicrobiota; class Verrucomicrobiia; order Chthoniobacterales; family JAFAMB01; genus JAFAMB01. The sequence continues at coordinate 5,033 of DATHPI010000444.1, read as the reverse complement.
CACAAGCTTGAGCCAACACGTCGACGAATTTAGAAACCACTGGAGCGGATATAGCCTTCGGCTTCCAGGCGGCGCCAACAGGCACCCACGCTCTGTCCTCGGGCGTCAGATTGCGGAAAACAACATCTCTCGCGGGTATCTTTTGCAGCGGCTCGCCGACCAGCGCGACACCAAACCCCGCCGCAACAAAGGCGAGTGCGCTCGCGGCGCCGTCCGCTTCCTTGACGATGCGCGGCTTGAAACCCGCGCGTCGGCAAGCTTTCAACAGCCAATCGCCGTAATTCGGTTGCATGCGATTTAGCCCGATAAAAGGTTCCTCTTTCAGGAGTGATAAAGAAATATCCGGCTTATTTGCAAGAGGATGGGACTTCGGCAGCGCCAGTCTCGCCGGATATTTGATCAAGAGTCGGACGCGTAATAACTCCAACACCGGCCGATCGCTCGGTACCAGTATACCTACCGAGATGCGCCCCTGAAGCAGCGCGCTTTCTTGCGATATGGAATCCATCTCGACGCAATCGACGATGATTCCCGGGGAGTTCAGCCGCCAAACTTCCAATGCCTTAGCCAAAAACTCGTGCGTCATCGCTGACGTATAACCAATGGCCAATTCCCCAACCTCGCCGCGGCTGATCCGCTGCGCCTTTCTGATGGAAGCCTCGCAATCTTCCAGGATCCGCCGAGCGTCGATCAGAAACGACTTACCTGCCGGCGTGAGCGTGATTCCTTTGCGCTGGCGCTCGAAAAGCGCTACCCCCAGTTCGCCTTCCAGGTCGTGGATTTGCTTGCTGAACGGCGGCTGAGAAACGCTTAGCCGATCGGCTGCATGTGTGAAATTCAACTCCTCGGCAGCAGCGACGAAATATTCTAAATGGCGGAACTTCATGGGCGGTTTTGCTCGTAACCTGCCCCATCTTTGTTCGAGCTTCGGTCGGTCTTCTTACCAACACTAAAGATGATTATCAGGATCATCGCCCGACATGATTGAATGCAACGGGAATTCCTTGAGACAGCCATTCGAGCCTACCTTTAATTCGTCGTCGGCTCCACATTGCAAACTCGACCGGAGCGACTGTAAAAGGCACCTGCAAACACATGATTTGAGTGAGGGCGATCCCAGTTTGTGCGGTAAAGTATCGCGCACATTTCGGCTACCTCGCAGCGGCTCTCCGTAGAGGAATTCCTCGAGTCACAGCTGCGATGTCACAGTCAAGACCGGCGCAGATCTCGCATAGACTAAAAAACGTCAGGTTACGTTCACCGCGTTCCACTCCACCAAAATAACTTCTGTCTAACCCGCATTGTTCAGCAAAGTCCTTCTGGCTCTGACCTAATACTTTCCTAAAAGCTCTTATGCGGAGGCCAAGTTTTAATAGTTCTACGTTCGTGACTGCCATGTTTGTGAGTCCCTCTCTCTCGTCACATCCGAACCTGTAAGGTGCTGAGTAAACGTACCTGCACCCGCACACTAATCTCAACCAGAGTCTCGTTGGTCTCCCCCGTATTCTCCTATACTTTTAAAGACAAGCTACGGTTGCTTATTTGTATTGCTCGAATTGCAGCTGCGGGCTCATTTATATCAAGGCAATATTCATGCGTGTTTTGTCCAACAGTTGTGGCGCAGCAGAGGAACGGATGGGAATTTGATTCGCTCCGAGCGAACCCTAACGCATCCAAGTCAAGTTGTTGAAGCCGGATCTCGCGCTGGCCCTCACCTGGTGGTCGGCCTCTTTTCGAGTTCCAAGCAGACCGCGGTGGGAAATAGTACCATGAATCTCCAACGGCGTTACCAGGGGCCGAACGAGTGCCGTTCGCGGCATGAAGCGGGCGACCGCGGCAACATCGTGTGTGAAATAATCGTCACGACCGAAGATTGAGGAGGATGCGCTGTATAATTCATGTATACTGTAAATCTTGTACTTCGGCATCCATGGATGGGCCGTATTATTTGGCAATCTTTCGTTGCCAAAGCGCTTCCAGGTTCTCTTCAAAATTTTGATCATATCAGCGCCTTTTTGCCTGCAAGCGATAGCGCAAGAGCACCAGGGGTGGCAGTCGGACTCGCTTCCCGCAAAGTCCAGCGCTTCAGTGGCCGACACCCAGCAGGTCTATGGCATCTTGCTTAAAATGCTCGATCGCTGGAATGCTCACGACATTGAGGGGTATATGGAGGTGTACTGGAAGTCGCCAGAATTGCTGGTCGTCGTCGATGCTGAGCAGTTTAACGGCTGGCAGCAACTTCATGATTCCTACGTTAATGGGTACCCGGATCGCGTTGCGATGGGCTTCATCCAACCCAAACGCATCCAAGTCAAGTTGTTGAAGCCGGATCTCGCACTAGCCCTTACCTGGTGGTCGGTCTCTTTCCCGAGTTCCAAACAGGAGATGGTGGGAGACAGCACCATGAACCTCCAAAAGTTTGACGACGGCTGGAAGATCGTAGCCTCTCATACCAGTGTCACTGGGATGTGATTTGGCTCCATGCACCGCGAAACAAGCGCAATGGGGAAAGCATCGCACAGAGGCCACAGAGGTCACGGAGGGGGATAGCTGCGGAGGAACTGTCGCGGGATATGATCACCCTTTGCCGAACCTTTGATTTAAACCGGAGAAAGGACGCCGCAAAGATCTCAAAAAGATGGACCCCTTCCTGGATGAAAGCATCGGCCGTAAAGCGAATTCACTATCGATTCAGCAATCGGGATTTGTCTCTCTAAAGTCAGCGGTGGCGACTGATATTTATTAGCTCCAGCGCGATGTCGCCAGGGCTTAGAATGAAATCTACGCAGCCCGTTTGGATGGCGCTGTTTGGCATTCCATAAAAGAGAGCAGAACTCTCGTCCTGCGAGAAAGTGATTCCACCTGCCTGTTTGACCGCTTGAATACCTTTTGCTCCGTCGGTTCCACTCCCAGAGAGAATAATGCCAATGGCATGGGGCCCTCTCTCTTGAGCAAGCGAATGGAAGAACGCATCAACAGGACGATGCGGTCTTTCAGCCGGATCACGACTTCTTAGATGTAATGCGCCATCTCCTAAGGTCAAGGTGGTGTTGGGTGCAATCACATACAGGTGATCAGGAAAGATTTTCACGCCTTCCCGAGCTTGCTCGACCGGAAATCCTGCCCTCTTGGAGAGAATTTCCACCAGACGGCTGGCGTGTCCCGGATCGAGATGTTGCACGAACACGTATGCCATGCCCGTATCGGCCGGAAGGCACGCAAGAAGCTCGGAAAATGATTCAAGCCCACCTGCAGAAGCGCCTATGCCAATGATCGGGAGGGACATCGCTTGTTCGCTTCAGTTAGTTGCGGAGCACGCCGTCGACCGCGAAGCTCTGACCTGGAAGAAGGGGGAGGGTGGAGTAGGCAATCACTCACGCCATCGCGGGACAACGATGTTGACCTTCGATCGTAGAAGAAAGCGAACTCCTGTTGCCCGTTCACGTTGCTCAGACTAAAATCACACTCAACGCCAGTTGTTCACCAGCGGCGTGTACCTCCAGTGTGTCGCCCTGCTTGATGTTCCCTCGCAAAAACTCCTCGGCCAGTGGATCCTCCAGGAATTTCTCCACGGCACGCCGCATCGGTCGAGCGCCGTAGATTGGATCGTATCCTTTGTTGATCAGAAATGCGATTGCGCCCCCGTCCAGCCGAACCTTGATATTCTTGCCGCGTACTCGTTCGATGACTTTTGTAACCTCAAGATCCACAATCGTGATCAGGTCGTTCCGCTCAAGTTGGTGGAAGACGATCATATCATCCAAGCGATTCAAGAATTCCGGTTTAAACACTCGCTTTGCTTCGTCCAGAATCTTATCGCGCATCGCCTCGTACGATCCGTGGTCGGAGCTCGCGTCAAAGCCCAGCGCCGTTTGGCGTTTGATCAACTCGGCGCCCACGTTCGAGGTCATGATGATAATCGCGTTTCGGAAATCGATCTTGCGCCCAAGGCTGTCGGTGATTTTTCCCTCTTCTAGAATCTGGAGCAGCAGATGCATGACATCCGGATGAGCTTTTTCGATCTCATCGAAGAGCACCACGGAGTAGGGGCGCCGTCGAACGGCCTCGGAAAGCTGACCGCCTTCTTCGTAACCCACATAGCCAGGAGGCGAACCGATCAGGCGCGACCCGGTGAATCTCTCCATGTACTCAGACATGTCGATCTGAATCAGAGCGTCGAGGTCACCAAACATAAACTCCGCCAAGGAACGTGCCAGAAACGTTTTTCCGACGCCGGTTGGACCCAAGAAGATGAAAGACCCAATTGGGCGGCGTGGATCTTTCAAATCGGCCCGGGATCGTCTTAGAGCCTTGCTGATGGCGATCACCGCCTCGTCTTGGCCGATGACTCGCCGTTTTAGCTCCTCTTCCATTTTGAGGAGTTTCTGCGCTTCTTTTTGTTCCATGCGGTTCAGCGGCACCCCGGTCCATTTGGACACGACGTGCATGATATTCTCGCCCGTGACGATGACTTCGTGTTCATCGCGCTGTCCCCGCCAGTCACTTAAGATTCGCTCCAGTTTATCTTTGGTCTGCTGTTCAGAATCGCGCAAAGCTGCTGCCTTTTCATAATCTTGGACTTTGATCGCCGCTTCTTTCTCGATGCAGATCATCTCGATAGTTCTCTCGATCTCTTTCACACACGGCGGCCGAGTCATAGAGATGATGCGCGCCCGCGCACCCGCTTCGTCCATGATATCGATGGCCTTGTCCGGCAGGAAACGGCCAGTAATATACCGATCGGAAAGCTGAACGGCTGATTCCAATGCCTCATCGGTAAACTTGGCTTTGTGATGGGCCTCGTATTTCGGGCGCAAGCCTTTCAAAATCTGAACGGCTTCTTCGAGCGATGGCGCCTCGATCTTGACCGTCTGGAATCGTCGTTCGAGCGCTGCATCTTTTTCGATGTACTTCCGGTATTCATTGAGGGTGGTGGCTCCAACGCACTGGAATTCGCCCCGGCTTAGCGCCGGTTTAATGATGTTTGAGGCGTCCATGGCGCCCTCGGCTGATCCCGCACCGACGATCGTGTG
>DATHPI010000443.1:0-16225 GCA_035484035.1 Chthoniobacterales bacterium | reverse complement strand
CCGCTATTTTGTCAACCTGTTTTCGTGCAAAAAGAGAAATTTCCCAGCCGTCGTTGCCACTTGCCGAAGCCCGAAGTTTCACTGAGATGGTGGGAAATCGCCATTGACGGCGGGAAGCGGAGATGTTCTCTTAAGGCCTGGATTGATAACGATTAAAGAATAAATAATCGGCGCCAAATGGCGATCCGGCCATCTTCGTTCGAACGATGCAAAGCTTTCCAGATCTCAGGATTATCACTAAGGCAGCCAGGCTTTATTACGAAGAGCATCTGACCCAGACGGAAATAGCCGCCAAACTAGGCACCACTCAAGTCGCCGTCTCACGCCTGCTCAAAAGGGCGGAGGAATACGGCATCGTCCGAACCACCGTGATCAGTCCGCCGGGAGCTTTCGCGGAGTTAGAGGGACTGCTCGAGCAAAGGTTTGGCCTTAGCCAAATGGTGATCGCGGAGGCGGCTCGCGACACTGAGGAGGCGGTCCTCAGTGCGATCGGCTCCGCGGCAGCCCAATTGGTCGAGTCGACCATCAAGTCGGGCGAGTTGATCGGTATCTCGTCGTGGAGCGCCTCCCTGTTGTCGATGGTCGATCAGATGCACCCACTCCGCAAACTGCAGAAGTGCACGGTCGTTCAGCTGCTGGGGGGAATCGGGAGCCCATCGGCGGAAAAGCACGCCAACCATCTGGCCACCAGGTTAGCCCGGCTGGTCAATGGCGACGCCCGTTTTCTACCGGCACCCGGAGTGGTCGGATCCGCGAGCGCCGCCCGAATTTTGTCCCAGGACCCTTACGTGCGGGAAACCCTCGAGTTGTTTGATAAAATCACTCTGGCTTTGGTCGGAATCGGCTCGCTTGAACCGTCAGCCCTGGTCGCGAGCAGCGGCAACAGCTTTTCCTCTGAAGAATTGGCCATCATCCAGCAAAGCGGAGTGGTCGGAGACATCTGCCTCCGCTTCTATGACGCCAACGGGAAGGAAGTCAAAGACACTCTCGGAAACCGGGTGATTGGCATTGAGCTCGAAAAACTAAGCCGGATTCGCACCACTATTGGAATCGCCGGCGGCAAGCGGAAGTTTGCGGCAATCCTTGCCGGCCTCCGCGGGAAATGGATCAATACTCTGGTGACCGACCAGTTCACGGCGGATCGTTTGGCGAAACAGAGTGCCAAGGATCAAAGGTTTGCCTCCTCCAAAGTGGTGTAAGCGGGAAGGGGCGTCCAGGCACTTCGTGCCTGGCAGCCTGGCAGCCCAGGGTTTACCCTGGCTCGAGACACTTCGTGCCTGGCTACGATCAGCCCGTCCCTCTCGGACAAAAGCCATTCTCCCATCGAAGCGCCTCAGAATTATCTTAGCGCTTATGGGGTTGAAACCCAAGGCTAAGCCCTCAAGCCCCTTCGGCTTCGGGGCAGCATGATTGGCGCTAAAGATACAAGCTACCGAGCAAAGCGCGAAAACTTTGCCAAAAATACCCTTAATTAGTTTAGCGCCATTCTTGACAGACTCGATAGGTAATGCCAAGATCGCTTAAATAAGACTAATATGTATAATTATACATTAATGACGGCAATCGCGAGTGCGTAGCCGCCGAGTCTTGTCCAAGCCTCCCGTCTGGCCATACGTTGAAGCAACCGGAGCAGTTCGAAAAGAGTATTGGAGAAGCTCCCGAGTCTCGACGTTTATGCCAAGGAGTAGTCATCCCCCAACATCCATAAACTCGCATGAAACGCCCCCTCTATTTCGCCGCGGCTTTCTTTGCCGTGATAGGTTATCTAACCAGTGCCCACGCGGAACCCAACAAGAAATGGGTGATCGCGCTCTCGAATTCCTACTTCGGAAATACCTGGCGTCGCCAGATGGTCGATGCTTTCAAAGAAGCGGCTGAACAGGCCAAGAAAGATGGTCGAATCTCCGACTATGACATCGAGAACGGAGATGGGTCTGTGAACCAGCAGGTCTCACAGATGAATGGGCTGATTCTGAAACAGGTGGACGCCATCGCGATCAACGCGGCATCACCGACGGCTCTCAACGGCGTGATTGAAAAAGCCTGCGCGGCAGGCATCAAGGTTATTGCCTTTGATTCCATTGCTTCCAGTCCGTGTTGTTACAAGCTGGACTTCGATTTTAAGAATGCGCATCTGGAGTCTACTAAGTACATCGTCGGCACACTCTTGGGAGGCAAGGGAAACGTGCTCATCGTCCGCGGGGTGAAGGGTTCCGCACCGGACCAGGAGATGTATGAGGGCCAAAAGGAAGCCTTGAAGCAGTTTCCAGACGTTAAAATCGTGGGGGAGGTGTATGGTCAGGCCACGACTGCGGTGGCCCAATCGGCGGTCAGCAATATCCTGCCCAGTCTGCCTCAGGTGGACGCGGTATTGGCTCAGGGAGGAGGGGATGATTACGGTATTGTCCAAGCTTTTGAGCAGGCAGGCAAAAAGGTTCCAATTGTCGAAGGGTGTGGGAGTTCCAATTTTCTCAAATGGTGGACGGAGCAGTTAAAAAAGAACGGCTACCAGACGGTTTCAGATAGTTCGGCACCCGGCATCGGCGGTGCGGTTCTCTGGCTAACTCTCGACATTTTAAACGGCGCTAATCCGTCTAAGAACATGCTGATGCCTTATGCCTTCATCAAAGCCGAGGACCTTTCACAATACGCCAACATGGCACCGGGCAGCATCGTGAGCCCGAAATATACCGAGGATTGGGTGAAACAGAACTTACTCACCCCTAAACAGTCGTCGGTCTTCGCAGTCCGCGGACTAATTGCTGGAACACCTTAGCGCTAAGAGCCGGGCCCCCTGGATTAGTCCTATGGAACCGTCGCTGGCCACTGAAAAGTTAGCCGAACCTTTGGTGACGGCCGAAGAACTGACCAAGTCCTACGGACCCACCATCGCGGTAAATTCAGTTTCGCTATTAGTCCGGCGCGGAACCATTACTGCGCTGCTCGGTGGTAATGGAGCCGGGAAAAGTTCGTTAACGCGCCTATTGAGCGGGGGGGCCCGACCGGATAGTGGTTCGTTGCGGTTTGACACCCAGCCTGTCTCTTTTGCCGAGTACACGGTCAGAAAGGCCAAAGAAGAAGGCATTCGGGTGGTTCATCAAGAACTCTCGGTGTGCACGAACCTGAATGTGGCGGAAAACTTCTTTCTGGAGTTGAACCAGCTTTTTCCGACAGGCTCCTGGCGGCGAAAAGCCGGAGAGCTGGCCCAGAGGACCCTGGCCACGATTTTTCCTAAGAACCAGGTGGCGGCTTCGGCGAACGTCGGCTCTTTATCCCTGGCGCAGCAACAGATGGTGGAGATTGCCCGTGCGGCAGCGGATCCCCGCTTAAAGTTGCTCATTTTAGATGAGCCGACTTCGTCGTTGGACGCCACTCGCGCGCACGAGCTTACGGAGTACCTTCGCCGGCGAGCGAGAGAAGGGTTAGCGGTGGTCTTTATCGGCCACAAACTGGGTGAGATCCTTGAGCTTGCCGAGGATTTTTTGGTGATGCGTGACGGGCGTTTAGTTTGGGCAGGTTCTCGCGCCGAGACCAACCATGCGAAGCTGGTCACGTTGATGTCGGCCGACGTGCTGGCCGTCCAAGGGACAAACATTGAGGCAGCCACGGGCCTGCCGATGAATCGCCAACCTCCGGTGGCTGCGCGAGAGACTCCGCTGGTGGAGTTAGGTGAAAAGTGGCAAGAGAGTAGTCGGTCCGGCCCGCTCAAGTTATTTCGTGGAGAAATTGTCGGCTTGGCCGGGTTGGAAGGGAGTGGTCAGCAACCGCTTCTCTTCGGGATTTATGCGGCATCGCAACGGGAGAAGGACGGCATCAGCCGGAAGGCTCCTGTCGCTTATGTCGCCGGAGACCGTCGAAAGGAAGGAGTTTTCCCTCTCTGGACCACCATGCAGAATATGACGGTCGCGCGCAATGCTCGCCGTGGCGCGCTGCAGCGGGTATTGAGCCAGACCGAAAAGGAATGGACCGACTCGTGGCGGGATCGCTTCAGCTTCAGTGCTTCGGCCATGGAGCGTCCCATCCTGCAGCTCAGCGGCGGAAACCAGCAGAAGGCTTTGATGAGCCGAGCCTTGATCGACCAGGCGGACGTCATTCTGTTGAATGATCCAACCCGTGGCGTCGACATCGGGGTGAAGCGAGAGTTTTACCAGGTGCTGCTGGACGTCGCCGCGGAGGGTAAATTGATCGTCTGGTATAGCTCGGAAGATGCGGAATTTCTGGAATGCTCGCGCGTGCTAGTCTTACGCCGGGGTAAAATCGCGACCGAAATTTCCGGAGAAGATGCCAGTCGGGAGAATTTGGCCTCTGTATTTTTCGGATCATCCGAAACTCGCGGCCAAGCGGTGCAAGGCCAGCAAGTCCGCCGGGGATTAGGAATATTGCCGGGCTGGTTAGTCCCGTTAGGAGCGTTGATCATTGTCCTGTTCACGATCGGCCTCTTTAACCATAAAGCGGTCACCCCATTTGGGTTAGGACTCCTGCTAAGTACCGCGGTGCCACTGGTGCTCGTCTCCTTTGGACAGATGTTCGTGGTGGGACGCAGCGAGATCGATCTTGGGGTCGGCGCTTTTGCGGGACTGGCCAACGTGATCAGCGCGACCTGGCTGGTGGACAGCCCGGTCTTGGGAGTGGTGGGTTTGCTCGCAGGGCTGGCCGGGTATGGGTTGCTTGGGTGGGTTATCCATGTCCGGAAAATCCCCGCGATTGTCGCGACCCTGGGTAGCGCCTTTGTCTGGACGGGACTTGGTTACGTCTTACAGCCCGCGCCGGGCGGAAGTTCTCCGGCCTGGCTAAGCGCTGTCTTTAATCTGGTGATCCCCGTGGTGCCGTTGCCGGTTTGGATGCTGGTCCTGGCGACTTTGGCGGCCGTCCTGGTGACTCGATCCCGCCTCGGCATAGTCCAGCGCGGTTTCGGCAATAACGAAGTGGCGATGCGACAACTTGGCTGGCCCGCCGTCCGGTCCCACGTGGTGACCTATCTTTTAAGCGGGATCTTCGGCCTGGCGGCGGGGCTTTGCCTGACTGGGGTTAATACCGCTTCCGATGTCAATGCCGCCAGTTCCTACACTTTACTGAGTGTGGCTGCCGTGGTGATGGGCGGGTGTGACCTGGTGGGCGGACGAATTGAACCGGTGGGCGTGCTCTTCGCCGCCGTGACACTCTCTTTGCTAGGCACCTTATTGGGTTTCATGCGGCTTAGTTCGGATAATATCGCTGCCGTTCAGGGCCTGATTTTAATTGGGATCGTCGTTTTGAGAACTGTTTGGGCGCGCACTCGATGAAAAAGCTTTTTGAGCAACCCTGGATTTGGTCCCTCCTGGGGGTGGTCGGCCTATGGATCCTTCTCAGTATCGGTACCGGCCAGGTCAACCTCGGTAATCTCACCGGCATTGTTGCGTCAGCGGCGCTGCTTTGTGTGGTGGCGATTGGCCAAATGCTGGTGGTCACGACGGGCGACGGAGCGATCGACCTGTCCATCCCAAGCGTCATCACGCTTTCGGCGTTTGTCTTGACCAGCGTGACCAACGGTCAGGACGCGCGCCTGGCGCTCGGTTTGTTAGTCGTGGTAGCGATCGGAGCGGTGGTCGGTTGGCTCAACGCCTTGATCGTGAACGGTCTGCGTATCCCCCCAATTATTGCCACGCTGGCCGTCGGTTACATCTTGACCACGGCGACCCTGATTTATAACCGAGGATTTACCACTTACGCGGTGAGTCCGCTGTTGGCCTACGTAGCGAGTGGTCGCCTCTTCGGATTTCCACTCATCCTGATCTTCGCCATCGTCCTGACGTGGGGAATTTCCTGGCTGCTGAATAGCAGTGTGTACGGCCGCAACCTTTCCGCGGTCGGCCAGAACCGCCGCGCTGCCCACTTCGCCGGGATACGGGTGGAGCCGGCTACCTGCATCGCCTATATGCTCAGTGGCGTGCTGGCAGCGATCGGTGGCGCGCTGTTATCTGGTCGGGTCAGCGGTGCCTTTCTGGAGATGGGTAATCCCTTTTTACTGCAATCGGTGGGCGCGGTGGTGGTCGGAGGATCTTCGATCATGGGTGGGAGAGGGACCGCGCTCGGCACTCTCTTGGGTTCCCTTTTTCTGGTCATGATCGTGACCACTATGCAGGTGCTCCGGGTAGCCGGAGGCTCTCAGGACATTGTCGAGGGGATGCTCATTATCCTGGTTCTCGCCGTGGCGACCGTCGGAGCCAAGCCACTAAAAAAAGCGCCCGAGGCTCGCGGACAACCGGCTAATCCGTAAATGACGATGAGCTTTGTCATACGGACCGAAGGCCCCGCCCCGAAGGGGCAAGAAAGCTTAGCCCAGGGTTTACCCTGGGTTGGCCGAAATAAACGATTGGCCCTGAAGGGGCTAGGTAAGCGAAGCGTCCCCGCTTTGCCTCCCAGCGAGGTAAACGAAGCGCGTCTGACCGAAGAAGCAAAGCGGGGACGCTTCGCCTACTTACCTGGTGGCCCCTTCAGGGCTAATTCGGATTTTGGAACTACCCAGGGTAAACCCTGGGCTATGTTTTCTTGGCCGCTTCGGGCCACCGAGTATAACCAATTCTAACGAAACATAAAATCAATCATAACTCATATGAAAATTACTCTCTTGGGTGCCGGAGGAAAGATGGGCGGTCGGATTACCGCCAACCTTCACCATCTTCCGCAATACGAAGTCGACTACGTTGAGGCTAGCGAAGAGCGACGCAAACAGATGGCTGAGGCCGGAGTTAAGACGACCGGGATGGAAGAGGCACTAGGACGGACGGAGGCGGTGATTTTGGGCGTCCCTGACCGGTTGATCGGCAAAATCACGCACGAGATTGTCCCGAAGTTGAAGCCCGGAACGATCGTGATCGGTCTGGATCCGGCGGCGGCCTACGCCGGCGTGATGCCCGAGCGGAACGACATCACCTATTTCATTGCTCACCCTTGCCATCCGCCGTTGTTTTCGGACACCGAACCCGCCTCTGCCAAAAGCGATTGGTTTGGGGGACAAGGTGCCCTGAAGCAGAGCGTAGTCTGCGCGCTCCATCAAGGCCCTGAAGCGCATTACGCCGTAGGCGAAAAACTGGCCGCCGCCATGTACGCGCCAATTCTGCGAACGCATCGCGTAACGGTCGAACAGATGGCCATTCTGGAGCCCGCGGTCGTCGAGTCCACGATGGCCACCTGCATCGCCGCGATGCGCGAGGCCATGGATCGAGCGGTTGAGTTGGGTGTTCCGGAGCAAGCCGCGCGGGACTTTTGTCTGGGTCACATCCGCACTTTAACCGCCGTCGCGTTCGGGTTTGCGGGATTTCCAATTTCCGATGGGGCGATCAAAGCAATTGAGCAGAATCGGCCCAGGATTTTTCACGATAACTGGAAGCAAGAGGTGATCAGTTTGCCTGCGATACGGCAAAGCGTGCGCGACATCTGCGCGGTCTGAGGGGAACGAGCGAGAGAAATGAACGGTCAAACAATCGGAAAAATCGGGGTTGGGTCGTGGACCTTTCCCTGGGCTACCGGGACGGTTTTGGATCACCGGCCCAAGCAGGTTCTAGATCCGCCCGGCGTAGTTCAAAGGGCCAAGGATCTGGGTGTCCATGTCGTCCACTTTTTAGACAATCTCCCTTTGGATAAATGTGATGACGACGTGATCCGGGATGCCGGCGAGGTTGCGATGGAGCATGGAATCGAGGTCGAGATCGGGACCCGAGGAACGGATCCGGAGCATCTCCTCCGCTACCTCCAGCTTGCGGAGAGGATGGGCGCGCGGTTGATTCGCACGATGGGAGGGTGGCACGGTGCGCCGGCTTCTTTGGGGGAGATCGACCACAACCTGCGGAAGGTCCTGCCAGCTTTTGGCCAAGCCGGGGTCAGGATCGCCTTAGAAAATTATGAAGCTTACCGTACCTCGGATCTGGCAGCCCTGGTAGGCCGGATCGATCATCCGGCACTCGGGATTTGCCTGGACCTCACCAACTCCTTCGGTGCCCTCGAAAGCGCGGATGAGATTTTGCGTAATCTCGTTCCGTTTACCATCAGCGTTCACCTCAAGGAGTTTGCGGTTGAGAGGCTCGAGTTCTTAATGGGCTTCGCCTTCCGCGGAAAACCGACCGGCCGAGGGATGTTGCCGATCCAAAAAATGTTTGCCGCCCTGTCAGCGGCTTCCCGGCAGGCCAACGTGATTGTCGAGCAGTGGCCGCCGTTTCAGGAGACGTTAGCCAAAACGATCGAATTGGAACTCAACTGGGCCAGGGAAAGCGTTGATTATCTTGCCACTACTGGATTCCTGACGAAGTAAGGTGAGTAAGCTAATATGAAGAACCTCGCTGCTGATCCAGTTGAGCATTCCGCGATCAAAAAGATTGCCATCCGGCTGGTTCCTTTCATCGCCCTGATGTTCTTTATTAACTACCTGGACCGGACTGCTATTTCGTTCGCTGGGCCAAACGGGATGGACCATGCGTTAGGTCTAACCGCGGCCCAATTTGGATTTGCTTCCGGGGTCTTTTTTATCGGTTACATCCTTTTGGAAGTTCCTAGCAACCTTGCTTTGCACAAGTTTGGCGCCCGGGTCTGGCTGGCGAGGATCATGATTAGCTGGGGAATCGTTGCTCTGCTTTTCACCTGGGTCTCCAGCATTCCTGGACTCTACTTTTTACGCTTCCTGCTTGGAGTGGCGGAGGCAGGTTTCTTTCCGGGCGCGATCCTCTTCCTCAGCATGTGGGTTCCTTCCAACCAGCGCAGCAAGATCCTTTCACTCTTTTATCTGGCCCAGCCATTGACCACGGTTCTCGGCGCGCCGCTGGCCGGGTTACTCCTTGCCCAACATGGACTCTTTGGACTCGAGGGCTGGCGGTGGATGTTCATGGGCGTGGCGGTCCCGGCTATCGTGGTCGGCGTGGCCGCCTGGTTCTACCTTCCGGATCGCCCCGCAGATGCCAAGTGGCTCACCGCTGAGGAGAAGTTGTGGCTGACGGTTAAACTCGAAAGCGAAGCGACGAACGCGACCGCCCAGAAACATGCCAGTGTCCGCACCGTCCTTGGGAATGGCCGGGTTTGGACGCTGGCATTAATTTATTTCGGATTCATCTACGGTCTGTACGCGCTGGCTTTCTTTCTTCCGACCATCATTCGCGGCTTTGAAGCGCTCTATGGAACGAAATTCAATTTGTTTCAGCAAGGCCTGATCATCGCTATCCCTTACCTTCCGGCGGCTGTCGCGCTCTACTTTTGGTCGAGAGACGCGACGAAGCGCGGCGTGAAAACCTGGCATATCGCCATCCCCGCCGTGGTCGGTGCCATCACTATCCCGATCGCGCTCTTTATGGGTTCCGCGGCGGGTACTGTGGCCGTGATTACCGTAACGGCCTGTTCGATCTTTGCCGCGCTGCCCAGTTTCTGGACCATCCCCTCGCAATTTCTTACCGGGGCAGCCGCAGCGGCGGGAATTGCACTGATCAATACCGCCGGCAATTTCGCTGGGTTCGCCGCCGGTTATATTACTGGAGCGCTCAAAGACTGGACCGGCAGCTACATCGTTCCGATGTTCCTGGTCGGTGGTTTCATGCTGCTCTCCGCGATTTGTATGGTCGCCATCAGTGCGGGCGCCGGCAAGCCCGCGTCGGTAGGGTGAGGCTCCGTCCGAACCGGGGCTTTTCGCGTCATCCCGCTGCGACGCGACCCCAAGAATACTTTTGTCAATGGGTTGACCAATTCCATAAGGGGGTAACGTCATAGGCGAGGCGACGCGGGAAGCCCCGGCTCAGGCGGAGCTTCGCCCTACCAGCGCCGGGGCTTTCCGTGTCATCCGGCCTTCCGACGTGACCCTTATAAACCCCCCCGCTTGAATATTTAAGCAGACCAGCAATAAAAAGGCAGATGATGAATCAATTGCTTGACAGCGCCTGATCTATAAACCATCAATTGAGGAGCTCAGTTCCCCCGTCCTTCCACCAAAAATGGTTCCGTCCGCCCGCTGAGAATAATTATTCACAAATGGATAAGTGCGCATTCAGGATATTGCAACCGCCAGTTTTGGACTGCCTCGGCCGGGTTGTGCCTGCTCCTTTGGTCTCAAAAGGATTTTCGCCTCACTGTCAAAAATGACCGCCATTACGAACGAATCCAAAATCTCTCCGCAATCGCGAAAAGGGCCGAAGAGCCGGACCAGAATTGTGATTCTGGCTTTGTTTGTTCTCTTGGCGGTGGTCTTCACACTGAAACCTCCTTTCGTGGTTCGTCCGCTGGTGGATCCCGCCGGTACAGGGACGAGCGCACAAAACGCCCAAAGCGCGGCTGCTAAGTTCGTCGATCCAATTTGGACCAGTAAAGTCCTGCCGACCATCCAGGAAAAGGCTCAGGACATTGCAAAAATCTTACCCGAAATTCGAGCTGACCCAGAAAGCGCCGGACAGAAATATGGACGGCGCGAAGCCACCAATCCGTACAATTATATGGTCAAAGGGACCGGCCAAGTGGCCGAGGTCCACAACCAATCTCAAGCCGGTACCGCGATCGTGGAAATCCCGGGACTCAACGAGAAGGTCGCGCTGCAGATCGGACCGGTGGTTCGTGGAACGGCTTTGCGCGATGCCACCGGGATCGTTTCTTTCAATCAGTTCTCTAATCAGCTCGATTATGCAGATGTCTCCAAGGAAATGAATCTCCGGGCCTTGAAAACGGCATTGGCCGGCCTCGAGCCCGCCTCCTTGGCCGGCAAAACCGTGACCTTTTTTGGGACGCTGACGTTCGACCCTCATTCCAAGTCGTTGGTGCTGATCACACCGGTGAAGATTACCCCTTAATGTCGCGAACGGACCAGACGCCTTCACCCGACCCAGTTGTCCCCCCTGGCGACAGAGTCATTTTGGTCGCGGAGAAAATTACCAAGCGCTTCCCTGGAACGGTGGCGCTGGATCAGGTCGATTTCACCGTCTACGCGGGGGCGGTCAACGTGCTCATCGGTGAGAATGGAGCAGGCAAATCGACCTTGATGAAAATCTTGGCGGGTGTGGACCGAGCCACCTCCGGACGGTTGCTACTGGATGGATCTCCAGTGGAGTTCAAATCAACTCGCGAGGCTGCGCAGGCTGGAATCGGTATCATTTTTCAGGAGCTTAATCTCTATCCGAATCTGAGCATCGCGGAGAATATTTTTGTGGCTCGTGAATTGACGCGAGGCGGTGTGGTCCAGCATCGGACCCAGGAGCAGGTTACTTCGGAGCTGTTAAACCGCCTCGAACAGCCTTTGAATCCAGCTACCCTGGTGCGGGATCTTCGGATGGGCCAGCAACAGATCGTTGAAATCGCCAAGGCGTTGTCGCAAAACGTTCGCATTCTGATTATGGATGAGCCCACATCGGCTCTGACCGCCGCAGAAACGGAGGCTCTCTTTCGAATCATCGCGGATCTCAGGGCGCATGGTGTGGCAATCATCTATATCTCGCACAAATTGGAAGAGCTCCTGACCATCGGAGATTACCTCACCGTCTTACGCGACGGGAAGCTGGCCGCGGCTTCGCCAGCCCGCTTAGTCAACATTGGTTGGATCATCGAGAAAATGGTCGGACGTAACGTAAACGCCCCCCGGCACCGGGTCCAAACCCAACCAGCGGCGGCCGATCGGCCCGTCCTGGAAGTGAAGAATCTGAGCCTTCCACGGGCCGGCGGCGGATTCACTTTGGAAAACGTTTCTCTGACTCTGCGGCGAGGCGAGATCCTGGCGATTTTTGGATTGATGGGTGCCGGCCGAACCGAGTTGTTCGAATGCCTGATGGGTCAGCATCCGGAGGCCAACGGCGAAATTCGTCTGGATAACCGGAAGCTCCGGAAAGAAACGATCCGAGGGCGCATCGATCTGGGGATGATGTTAGTGCCGGAGGACCGCCAGCGCCTGGGCTTGGTTCAAAAGCTCTCAGTGGCCCACAATATTACATTAGCCAATTTGCGACGGTTCATGACTTCATTCTGGCTTTCCGAGCGCCGGGAACTCCTGGAGATTAACGCGATGATCCGGAGCCTGTCCATTAAGACCCAGAACCCTCAGCAACCGATCACTTCGTTGAGCGGCGGAAATCAGCAAAAGGTGGTGATTGCCAAGAGCCTGCTGACCGAGCCCCAAGTCCTGATGCTGGATGAACCAACTCGAGGTATCGATGTGGGGGCGAAAGCGGAAATATTTGAAATTATGAACCAGCTGGCTGAGAAAGGCCTGGCTATTCTCTTTGTTTCTTCCGAGTTACCCGAAATGTTTACCATTCCAGATCGGGTGATCGTTCTTTCCAAAGGCAGAGTCACTGGCGAGTTTCTCCACGACAAATTGACTGAAGAAGCCTTGGTCCTGGCTGCTGGTGCGCGTCCACAGACTGAACACCCGATGCCCGCGGTATCATCGAGATAAGCAGCCCAACCTTTTGCCCGCCCTATGCCCACCACGCTGACTTCCCCGCCTGGCCCACTTGGCCTACACCCTAGCAAACCTTCCGGCTTATCCCTGGGCGTCCTTCTTTTCCGATTAAGAGCCTTAATTGCCTTGTTCGTCTTGCTCGGAATTTTTTCTGTGCTTTCGCCGGCGTTTTTCACCCAGCAGAACCTGATCATCCTGGTTGGGCAAACCGCAATTAACGCGATCATGGCCGTGGGGATGACCTTCGTGATCTTGACCGGTGGCATTGATCTGTCGGTCGGCTCCACGGTCGGTCTGGCCGCCATGATTTCGGGTTTGCTGATTGACCGAGGACTGGCGATCCCGCCGCTTGGAGTTGCCGTCTATTTCAATATTCCGGCAATTATCGTGCTCTGCCTTTGCTTAGGATTGTTGGTTGGAGCCGTCAACGGGATACTCATCACCCGGTTCAATGTGGCACCGTTTATCGCGACGCTAGGAACACTCTATATCGCTCGCGGTACTGCTCAGTTAAGTAACAATGGAGCGACTTTCCCTAATCTGGTCGGCAAAGCGGATCTCGGCAACACCGGATTTCCGATTCTCGGTTCCGGGAGCATTTTGGGAATCCCGATCGTCATTTGGATCATGTTTGTCTTCGCCGGGGTTGCCGCGTTTGTCGCGGGCAAAACTCCGTTCGGGCGCCAGGTCTATGCGGTCGGCGGAAACGAGCGGGCCGCCGAATTATCCGGAATCTACGTCAACCGGATCAAGATGAGCGTCTATATGATTTGCGGTCTGTGCGCTTCGATGACCGGCCTGATCACGGCGTCACAATTAGTCGCCGCGCATCCCGCGGTCGGTGAAAGCTACGAGCTGAATGCCATCGCGGCAGTGGTGCTGGGCGGCACCTCGCTGTCGGGCGGGCGCGGCGCCATGTGGGGAACCATCGTGGGCGCTCTGGTTATCGGCGTCCTGACGAATGGACTGGTGCTGCTGGGTGTCCAGGAGTTCTGGAAAAAGGTCATCACCGGCCTGGTCATCATCCTGGCTGTCGTCCTCGATCAGCTCCAGGAACGGCTTCAGCAGCGTCTGGCCCTTAAACGTTCTTAAGAATATTATTTTCCTTTAACCCCAACCCCAAACAATAGAATCGAATCAAAAGTCATGTTTAAACAAACCCAAAATATCTGGAAATCAGTCCTCCGTCCGCTGACGATGCTCACGCTCTTCCTAGCCGCCGGAGCGATAGTTCAGTCCTCGCCCGGGCAACAGAAGAAACTGATTGCCATCATCGTACCCTCCCCGGAAAATCCATTTTTCAAGGCCGAAGCAGATGCGGCAGAGGCAAAGGCCAAAGCGCTCGGATACGAAACCCTGGTTTTGGTTCACAATGATGACCCGGTCAAACAGGACCAACTCTTTGACACGGCCATCGCACGGAAAGCAGCCGCTATTATCCTTGATAATGCGGGTGCCGACGCCACCATCGCGGCGGTCAAGAAAGCAAAAGACGCCGGGATCCCATCTTTCCTGATCGATCGCGAAATCAATGCGACCGGCAGTGCTGTTGCCCAGTTAGTTTCCAACAACTATCAGGGAGCGACCCTGGGGGCCGAGGAATTTGCCAAGCTGATGGGTGAAGAAGGAGATTACGTGGAGCTAATTGGCAAGGAAACGGACACCAATGCCGGAATACGCTCCAAGGGATACAATGATACCTTGAGCCAGTATCCCAAGCTGAAGAAGGTGGCCGCTCAGAGCGCTAACTGGAACCAAGCCGAAGCGTTCCAAAAAATGCAAACCATCATTCAACAGTTCCCAAACATTAAGGGGGTCATAGCCGGCAACGATACGATGGCCCTCGGTGCCTATGCAGCGCTCAAAGGAGCGGGGAAAGGGAAAGTGATTGTCGTCGGGTTTGATGGCAGCCCGGACGTGGCTGAATCGATCAAGGCGGGCGAGATCAAGGCGACCGTATTGCAGCCGGTGGTGCACCTCTCTGAACTAGCTGTTGATCAAGCGGATCAATACGTTAAAAACGGAAAAGCCGGTCAGGACGAAAAGCAGACCATTGACTGCGTTCTGATCAATCCTGATAACGTTGCCAAGTACTCCGCATTTGGCCTGAAAGAATAGGGGATCTACGGACCGAAGCGGCCTGTAATTTGGACGTTCCAATCTGTGGCCCGAAGTGGCCAATAAAGCATAGCCCAGGGTTTACCCTGGGTAATTTCCCCACACACGAATTAGCCCTGAAGGGGCCACCAGGTATGACGAGAATCGGCTCCGAACCTTTGAACCAGATTGCGTGCATTTCTAGCCCCTTCAGGGCGAAACGTTTATTTTCGGCTACCCAGGGTAAACCCTGGGCTAAGCTTTCTTGCCCCTTCGGGGCGGGCTCTTCGGGCCGTAGGACCGGCGGTAAACGGCTGCAAACCCTAAGCCACGGATTATGCACTTAACTACGACAACTCCATGACTCAAAATCGATCCATTACTTTAGGCGTTATTGTCGGCAATCGAAATTTTTTCCCGGATTCGTTGGTCACCCAGGGACGCCGCGATATCCTGGAGGTACTCGCGGAGCGAGGAATCGAAGCAGTGATCCTCGACGAGCAGGTGACGAAACTCGGCGGAGTCGAGACCTGGCAGGATGCCAAAAAGTGCGCGGCTCTCTTTGATGAAGAGCGCCACCGCATTCAAGGAGTGCTAGTGGTGCTGCCCAACTTTGGCGATGAAAAGGGTGTGGCGGACACCATTAAGTTATCCGGGCTCAAAGTGCCGATTCTGGTCCAGGCTTACCCGGATGATTTGAGCAAATTTTCCTTGGAACGTCGGCGTGATGCTTTTTGCGGAAAGATTTCTGTTTGCAACAACTTTTATCAGTACGGCATTCCTTTCACAGTGACCAAACGACATACCGTGCTTCCGAAGAGCGAATCCTTTCAGGCGGATTTGGACGCGTTTGTCGGCGTCTGCCGGGTAGTGCATGGAATGAAGAGCGCCCGCCTGGGTGCGGTAGGAGCCCGACCTAACGCCTTCAACACCACTCGTTACAGCGAAAAGCTATTAGAAGCCTTCGGCATCAGCGTGAGCTGCATCGATCTGTCTGAAGTTTTTGGCCGGGCAGAGAAGATTGGCGATCAGGATCAACCGGTGAAGGATCGTTTGCAAAGTATTCGGGCTTATGTCCCAACCAGCGGCATTCCATCTCCGGCGATTACCAAAATGGCCAAGCTGGGAATAGTCCTGGACGATTGGATGAGAACCTACGACTTGCAAGCCAGCGCGATCCAGTGTTGGGATTCGCTCCAACATAATTACGGAGTCAACGTGTGCACGCTGATGAGTATGATGAGCGAGAATCTGCTGCCGAGCGCTTGTGAGGTCGATGTTACCGGTGTGGCCTCGATGTATGCTTTGCAGCTGGCCTCAGGTAAACCGAGCGCGTTAGTCGATTGGAATAACAACTACGGCGATGATCCGAATAAGTGCGTGGTGTTCCATTGCGGCAATTGGGCAAAAAGCTTTTTTGGTGAGGTGAAGATGGCCAACGCGGAAATACTGGCCACCACTCTGGGTACGGAGAACACCTACGGAACCGTGGCCGGGAGAACCCCGAAGGGCCCCTTTAGCTACTCTCGAATCACCACCGATGATCGGCATGGAGTCATTCGCAGTTATGTGGGCGACGGTCAATTCGTGGATGATCCATTGGATACTTTCGGTAGCCGTGCGGTGGTCGAAGTCGAGGATTTGCAGGGATTGATGCGCTACGTTTGCCGCAACGGTTTTGAGCATCACGCTGCGATGAATCAATCGCATTCCGCAGCCGTGTTGCACGAGGCG
>DATHPI010000442.1:0-10164 GCA_035484035.1 Chthoniobacterales bacterium | reverse complement strand
AATCGTATCCTATTCTTAACGCTGTACGCGAAGTTGAATCTTCCGCACGAGCTGGTACGGCAAACGCCTCAATCAATGAGGTTCCTTTTACCCAGATCAGCTTAAAATCTGGATCTAGCCAATGTCATGAGCTGTGCATGCTGATTTATTTTGCCCTTCTTTGCTGGGCAAAAAGGGCCAACTCGGGCTTGGTCAGGTGATTAGCACCGTCCTACGGGATGATTTTACTGTAATACTATTTCGTACTAGACGATTTCGCCAGCAATTCGGGGAGTCGGCATGGCAACTGCTTAGGGACGGCGCGTGACTTCCGCTCCGCTTTCCCGGCGATTCGGCTCGCCCGGGACGATTCGGGCGGCTCGAATTGTCGTAACGCTAAATCAAGAAATCGTTAAAACTGGCGCGTAAATTATGATCAACAGATTCATTGAAAAGCTGAAGGACCCCCAGGAGCGAAAGCTCTTCATGGCTATCCTGGGAGGAAAAGCCATTGGGCTCGGTCTCTGCCTTCTACTGATGCTTGGAGTCTCATTCTACTTTAGCTCCACATCCAAAGTTCACGCCCAGACGGCCTCTCCAGCGGCTTCCGAGGCAGCGACTGCGTCTCCGGCGGCAAGTCCGGCCGCTTCGCCTGTTGCCGCGGGGGGGGCGGCTCCAGCAGCCGCACCCGCACCGGCGCCTAATCCGCCCTATGTTAACCCGATCAACACGATGTGGGTCCTGGTGACGGCATTCCTCGTGTTATTCATGCAAGCCGGGTTCATGTTCCTGGAGGCTGGTTTCGCGCGGACCCGTGAATCGGTCAACGTCATGCTGGAAGGAATCGTCGACACCAGCCTGTGTGGATTACTGTTCTATTTGTGGGGCTTTGCCTGGATGTTTGGTCATGGAAATGGGTTTATCGGCTGGGGTGATGGCAACGGTCATCTTTGGTTCTGCCTGCAAAACCTTCCGGACACCTATGAATCGACGGGCGTCGCGACCATCGCGATATTTCTCTTTCAATTCGCCTTCGCCGACACCTGCTCGACGATCACCTCCGGCGCGATGGTAGGGCGGACTGGTTTCTGGGGAGACCTCTGGTATAGCCTTGGAGTCAGCGGCTTCATCTATCCTATTTTCGGACATTGGGCTTGGGGTCCGGATGGCTGGTTAAACGCCATTCCGTTTTGGAAGGCAGCTCCCTTTCATGATTTCGCGGGCTCGACAATCGTGCACACTATCGGGGGCACGATCGCCCTCGCGGGCGCCATCGTTCTTGGACCGCGCATTGGTCGGACTTTTAAGCGCGACGGCGGTGGACCGATGCCTGCTCACAACATGCTGATTGCGGCGGTGGGCGCGATTATTCTTTGGTTCGGATGGTATGGATTCAATCCAGGTAGCACGCTTTCGGCGATGGATTACCTCGGGATTGCGCGCGTAGCCACGAACACCACGCTGGCGGCCTGTGCCGGCGGACTATTGGCAATGTTTTATGTCTATCCGCGCGCCAAAAAGTGGGATTGCGGCATGTGTCTGAATGGGTTGCTCGCTGGACTGGTGGCGATTACCTGCCCCTGCTATTGGGTTTCCGCTTTCGGTGCGATCATGATCGGCGCTGTTGCTGGGGTGGTGGTTGTCTGGGGTACCGACCTCCTTGAATGGCTGCGAGTCGATGACCCGTGCGGCGCATGGCCCGTTCATGGACTGGCCGGGATGTGGGGAACCTACAGTCTGGGCCTTTTCGCCACGGGCCAGTTCGGGGCGCCGACCGCAACCGGGGCCGACACCTCGTCGGTCGTGAAGGGGCTCTTCTACGGCGGAGGAACAGATCAACTGGTGGCTCAGTTTATCGGTAATACCTCCATCTTTCTGGGAGTATTCGTTGCCGCTATGGTTCTCATGTACGCGGTCAAAATGATTGGGGCTCTACGTGTGTCGGAAGAAGGCGAACTCGAGGGTCTCGATATTCACGAACATGGTTCCGAAGCATATCCGGAAGCGGTGATTTCTCATCATGGCCATACACGGAGTGCCAGACCGTCTGCTGCGAGTTATTCAGCGACTTGACTTGAAGTGGATGCATGGCGCAGGAATTAGGCCTTCCAGCTTGGTTGTTCAGTAGGGCCTCTCTGTCCCGCAGCATCATCAAAGACTCTTATACCTGAGGTAGCGTGCGGTCCCGGGGTGTGTTTCGCTTGCCACCCCGGGCCGGACTCTTTCAAGGAAAGTCTGGCCGCCTCACCTGGAGTCTTTGTTAATTTCGTTTTCCTGGGCTGTTAGGACTGGTGGAAGCCTCATTCTTTGCCTCGAATGTGCTCAAACTCGTTCACGGAGGCTGGCTACCAATCGTGGTGGGCGGGATCCTGTTTTACGGAATGACCACCTGGAAAATCGGGCGCGAACATATCCGAAGGCGACTACAATCCACGATGCAGTTCGATCAATTTGTCGCCTCGATAGAACTTTCGGGTTTGCTGGCCGACGAAAACTGGCCTCACTGTGTTCGAGGAACAGCAGTTTTTCTCGCCAGTTCGCCTGTTGGAACTCCCATCGCTCTTCTAAATAACTTAAAGCATAATCGTGTCATTCGTGAGCGGACCACTTTTTTTCTGGGCCGGGAAACGCTGATCCCATCGAGCGGGAAGGCGCTCTCGCTGCTGCGCCGGACGGTATTTCGCTTGATGAGTCGTAATGCCCGAAAATGCGGCGGACTTCTTCCAGCTCCCAAGCGATCGGACCGTCGAAATTGGCTTTCCAGTTGAGCTTTAGCCCGCACTTAAATCGTGCTCGTTATCGTTCTCGATCTGTGATTGTGGCCGGCGAAAAAAGAGACGGAAAGACGAGCACGAGAACGATAACGAGGACGAGCACGATTTTGGAGGGGGGCGGAGCCTCACCCTACCTAAGTCGAAGCGTTGCCAAGGGAGGCTGCGGTGTTAGGTTCGAGTCTTGATAGCTTCAAATAAGGGGACACCAAGGCCGCAGAAAGTGACGGCGAACTTGATCGCAAAGATCAGTCAGTTTCCAAAGTGGCTCTTCGTCGCATTTACCTTTGTCATTCTCGCCTGCGTTGCCGCAATCGATTTTCTTACCGGCTATGAAATTTCCTGCACCGTGTTTTACCTGGTCGCAGCAGGGCTTGCGACGTGGTTCGTCGGTGCCTCGTTTGGCATTCTGGTCAGCATTCTTAGTGCTATCTCCACCTCTGCGATTAGTATCATTTCCGGAGAACATTACTCCAATCGCTTCGCTCCGGTCTGGGATGCTGCAATTGTGCTTTCCTTTTACCTCATCGTCGTCTGGCTCCTTCGTCGTCTTCGCTCGACCCAGGAAACGTTGGAGCAAAGAGTGGCAGAGCGCACCGCTTCGCTCTCTTCCGAACTCGCTGAACGGCGGCGGCTCGAAAGCGAGATACTGGCCATCGGCGAAAGGGAGCAGCGACGGATTGGCATCGACATTCACGATAGTCTTTGCCAGCACCTCACCGGCACTGCTTTAGCCGAGCAGTTCCTGGTAGAAAAGTTAGCCGCCAGGGGAGCCCCCGAGCTCGCAGACGCAAACCGTGTGGTCGGTCTAATCGAAGACGCCATCTCGTTGGCTCGCGGCCTTGCGGCCGGGCTTTTTCCACTCGAAGCCGACGGCGAAGACCTTCCAAATGCGCTTTCGGAGTTGGCTGCCCATTTCTCGAGCCGATTCAATGTGGCTTGCCGGTTTTGCCTGGTCGAGCCGGTGCAGATCCAGGATACCGCCGTCGCCACCCACTTGTACCGCATCGCCCAGGAGGCAGTTCATAATGCGATTCGCCACGGGCAGGCGCGTAAGATAGACATTCGCTTAGCAAAATTCGGATCGGCGATAGCACTGGTAATTTGCGACGATGGCTCCGGATTTTCAACTGCCCAGCCACTTCACCATGGTATGGGCTTGCGGAATATGAAATACCGCGCATCAATCATCGGCGGAACTCTTACGCTTGGTGGCGGAGAGTCCGGCGCGATGGTTACTTGCACTTTCCCTAGCCGGATCGCCCTTCCGAGTGACTGACTAAATGACTATTACAGTCGAACGCCGTTCCCTGTACCCTCGGCAGCGAGTATTTATCGTGGATGACCACCCCCTGGTTCGGGAGTGGCTCGCCAACGTGATCAATCAGCAATGGGACCTGACGGTCTGTGGTGAATCGGAGGGCCGCGAGAATTGTATTGAAGCGATAGAAAAGAAGAAACCCCATGTCGCCGTGGTCGACATCTCTCTCAAAGATTGTTCAGGTTTCGACCTCATTGCTGAGATCAAGCAGCGGGTGCCGCATGTCGAAATCATTGTCCTTTCGATGCACAGGTCGCCGCTTTACGCAAAGCGTGCGCTTCGCGCCGGTGCCAGCGGTTATGTGGTGAAGAGCGAGACTACTCGACGGATTTGTAAAGCCATTCGTGACGTCCTCAATGGCGTTCCTTATGTCAGCAAAGAAGTGGATTCTCCCTCGGACCCTCCGCCGTCTGAAGAAGATTTTGATCTAGCTTTGCTGAGCGAGCGTGAACTTGAGATTTTCCGCTATCTGGGTCGTGGCAATCCAACCCGTCAAATAGCCGAGACTCTGTGTATCAGCATTAAAACTGTCCAGGTCCATTGCGCAAACATCCGCGAAAAGCTGGGTATTCTAAGAGCCGTAGAACTGTACGGCGTCGCAGTGCGCTGGAATGAGAGACACCGAGAGGGTTGAAACGCTGGGCTGAGACCTACCTACAGCTCCTTGGTGCCTTTGGGGCGCGCCCGAAGAACACAGGCTGGAAGCCTATGGTACTTTAACGCCGTAGCGCGTCACTCCAGGTGGGCGGCGATAGCTCCCGGGAAGGCTCTGGGAGAGCGCTCAATAGTTCCGTAAAACCAATGTACCATAGGCTTCCAGCCTGTGTTCTTCGTTACTTCGCGCCATCGAGCGACGTTCCAAAGTAAAAGAGACAGAAAGACGATAACGAGAACGAGCACGAGCACGATTGGGAGGCGGAGGAATGGATTCCCGGCTAGTACGATTTGGCGAACAGAACCCTGCGGGGGCTCGGTTCTCCGGAGATCACACACTCGCCTGGCCGGTCGTCGCGTACCTCCTGATCAAACGGGATACAGCGGATCGTTACCTTGAGTTCCTCTTTAATTTGAGCTTCGACCTCGGAACTTCCGGACCAGTGCGCGAGGGCAAATCCACCGTGGATTTCCGGTTTCTCTTTATTGCTAGGAGTAAAGAAATCGTAGAAGTCGTTTTTCGAATCGATCCTTACCGTATTGGAGTCACGGAGCGTTTTCGCGCGATCGTAAAGATTCTCTTGGATGTCGGCGAGAATGACAGGGAGTTGATCCACGATTTCGCTGATCGGCTTGAAGACTTTTGCTTTGACAGGTTGATCGCGCCGGGAAACGGCGGCGCTGCCTGTGGGAAGATCACGAGGACCGATCTCGATCCGGACCGGCACTCCTCGTTTAATCCATTCCCAGTTTTTCGATCCTCCCGCGAAATCGCGTTCATCCATTTCCACACGGATCGATTCATCCGCGTAGCGCTGGGCAGCGATCTTGTCGCGGAGTAGAGCGGCCGCTTCCAGAACCGCCTGTTTTGTTTCTTCTTTAGGTGTAATTGGGAGTATTACCACCTGGGAGGGGGCAATTCTGGGCGGCAGTATCACTCCATCGTCGTCAGCGTGCGTCATAATGAGCGCGCCGACCAATCGGGTCGAAACACCCCAGCTGGTGGTCCAGACATGTTCCTCCGTACCGTTGCGAGAGACATATTTAATGCCTGCCGAACGCGCAAAATTCTGACCGAGGAAATGGGAGGTGCCGGCTTGGATCGCTTTGCGATCTTGAACCATCGTTTCGATACAGAGAGTCTGCACAGCACCGGGAAACCGTTCACTTTCGGTCTTTTCGCCGTGGTAGACCGGCAGCGCGAGATGGTTGCGCACGAAGGTGGCGTAGACTTCCAGCATCTGGACCGCTTCTTCGATCGCTTCCTGCTCCGTTTCGTGGGCCGTATGGCCTTCCTGCCACAAGAACTCCGTGGTCCGTAGAAATAGGCGAGGACGCATTTCCCAGCGGACAACGTTTGCCCATTGATTGATCAGAATCGGCAGATCGCGATACGATTGAACCCATCTGGCAAAGGCTGAGCCGATAATCGTTTCCGAGGTCGGCCTGACCACCAGAGGTTCAGTCAGCTCGGCTGAAGCGGCCGGCCGCATTTTACCATCGGGGCCAATTTCCAGGCGATGATGGGTGACCACAGCACATTCCTTGGCGAATCCCTCAACGTGGGCCGCCTCCTTCTCGAAATAGCTGAGCGGAATAAACAAAGGAAAATAGGCATTCTTATGCCCGGTTGCCTTAATCATCGAATCCAGTTGCCGCTGGATATTTTCCCAGATGCCGTATCCCCATGGCTTGATCACCATGCAGCCTCGCACTTCCGAATTTTCCGCCAGGTCTGCGGCGCGAACGACTTGTTGATACCACTCCGGAAAATCTTCAGCCCGGGTGGGTGTGATCGCGGCTTTAGGCTTTGAATCGGCCATTTTCAAAAGAGAGTAAGTAATTGGCAAAAAATTCTGCGCCGCGCTCGAGTTCGGTCATCTCAATAAATTCGTCCGCGGTATGAGCCTGGGCGATTGACCCAGGACCGATGGCGATCGCAGGCGTACCTTTCAACGCGAAGAAGGCGGCATCGCAAAACCAGCTGGCTCCGACGAGTTTCGATCCGAGGGCAATGAATTTCCCGATAAACGGGTTATCAGGCGGCGTATAAAGAGGAGTGGAAACCTTAATCGGATTGACGATCGCGGGAACGTGGTGCTGCTCGAAAAATTCCGCGACAGCCGTGGCCATCGATTCTTGGCCTGGTAAAATTCGGATGTCAATCTCGGCGTAGCATCGGTCAGGGACAACGTTGATCTTCGCTCCGCCGTGGATCCGTCCGGTACTGAGGGTCGGTTTGCCCAGAACCGGATCCGGTGGAACCGGGCAAATCTCAGGAAAACGCGCGTTCAGAATTTTAAGCGTGTCGGTCATGCGGTCGATTGCATTGAGGCCAATTTCCGGCATAGAGGCGTGCACGGACTTTCCGCGGGTCTCGATTTCAAGCCAGGCAGTACCTTTATGGGTGAACACCACGTCAAGATTGGTCGGCTCGCCGACAATCGCGAAATTCGCCATCTCTCGGGCCGCACAGGCTTGGGCTCCAAGTTGTTCAAACTCTTCATCCGCGAGTCCGGCAAAACCAACGGCTACGTCGAGATTCGACAGATCGACCGATTTCAGTGCCCAGAGCATCGCGGCCATCGATCCCTTAGTGTCTGAACTTCCGCGCCCGTACAACTTTCCGTCAAGGCACCGGGCGGCAAAAGGGTCCACGGTCATCCCTTCCACCGTGACAGTGTCCAGATGCGGTGCGAAGAGAATGCGTTGGCTTGATCCACGTGGAGCGGGCCACCATCCGTACACGTTGGGTCGCCCCGGTCCTATCTCTTCATATTCCACCCGAGCGCCAAGGCTCTCAAGAAACTCGCCGACGAACCGGGCGATGGCTTCTTCGCCCTGGCTTGCCACGGAGCCGGACGGGTTCTCGCTTGGGATCTGGACCAGAGCCCTGCATAAATCGACGACGTTATGGATGGAGGAGACACTCATAGGGCATGCGATCGAAGATACCATTCAATGAATTTCTGCACACCTGCCCGGATTTGGGTCGCCGGCGCATACTCGAGCAGCTGCCGGGCCTTTGATATATCGGCATAGGTTGCCGGCATGTCGCCCGGTACCGGTGGAAGCAGATTGATCATCGCCTTTTGCCCTAGCGCGGCTTCAATTTCGGCAATCACGTCACGGAGTTGGATCGTTTCGCTTTCTCCAAGGTTAAAGATATCAAAAAGGGCACCCTGGTACTGGATCGACGCCATTACGCCCTGGATAATATCATCGATGTAAGTGAAATCTCGGCGCGCAGTTCCATCGCCGTAAACGTCAATCGGTTTGCCGCGGTGTATCAAATCCGTGAATTTGTGAATTGCCAGATCGGGACGTTGACGCGGTCCATAAACGGTAAAAAACCGCAGGCAAACGGCGCGGATGCCATAGAGGTACGAATAGTTTGAGCAAAGATGTTCGCTCGCCAGCTTCGTGCAGGCGTAGGGGCTCAACGTCTGCATGAGAGCCTGATCTTCACGGAAAGGAGTCACTTCCGAGGCACCGTAGACCGAGGAGCTCGATGCGAAGATGAAGCGAGTCACCCCATGCGCTTTTGAGGCATCGAGGAGGTGAAAGGTTCCACTGATGTTGGTGGCAAGGTAAAGCTCAGGCCATTTGATGGAAGGTCGCACCCCGGCGCGGGCAGCGAGATGAAAGACTGTCTCCGGCCTTTCGGTCGCGAAAGCCTTCAGCACGGCGTCTTTGTCTCGAATATCGATGGCATGGAGACGGATATCGGGGAGAACCATTTGCAGGTTCTTCCTTTTGATCTTGGGATCGTAGAAGTCGTTGAAATCATCGATCACTGAGACCGTGTGCCCATCGGCCAACAAAGCCTCCACCAAATGAGAACCGATAAATCCGGCGCCTCCTGTGACCAGTACTCTCATATCACCATCGCGTCGAAACTGTGAGGAAAAGGCTGGGAGCGCAAGGAGTAAGTTCGATCGCCCTTTCGGAACTTACGGAGTTGACATCGAGCAAATTTGGAACGGTATATAGGTCAATGGCTGAAGCGAAAAAGGGTGTGGCAAGAATTCCAGTACCGCCAAGGAAGCAGCCCGTGGTGGAGGATTCTGAGCGCCCGGAACCCGCTCGCCTGGAACCGCATCCTGGAGCGACCGATTCCCGCGGAGTACACACGCTGATGTCCGGCACCCCCGAAACAAAACGCGATCCTCTGACTGTTCCTTTGATCGGCTTGCTACTGGCTTTTTTGATAATATCGCTTATTCTACAGATGCTGATTGCCTTCAGTTGATCTGTAAGTGTCGGCTGGAGGCAACGCGGAAATCCTTAAGTTCCTATGTCTACTGAATCAGTTACTCATCTGGATGAAACCACTTTTGATCAGACGGTGAGCGCCGCAAACGTCCCCGTCCTCGTTGATTTTTGGGCGACCTGGTGTGGACCTTGCCGCATGATTGCGCCGGTTCTCGACGAAATTGCCAAAGAACAGGGTACGGCCGTCCGGATCGCGAAAGTGGATGTCGATAACAATCCCACCCTTTCGAATCGCTTCGGGATTCGCAATATTCCGACCATGCTGTTTTTCAAATCGGGCGAGGTCAAAGACCAGGTAGTCGGTTTGACGAGCAAAGCGGATCTGATCTCTCGTCTGAACGCCTTAAAATAAATCGGAAACGTACCGCAGGTTTAGGATGAAACTCATCCGAGCCTGCGATACGATGTGAAATATGCATACGATCGCTCTCGTGACGCCAGGGCCGACTGAATGGGTATTAATTCTGGTTATCGTTCTTGTTCTCTTCGGCGCAAAGAAGCTTCCAGAGCTGGCGCGGAGTCTTGGTCAGAGCATGAACGAGTTCCGGAAGGCCCGTGAGGAATTTGACAAAGAACTCCATCAAGCCGGACAAGACCTGAAGAGTCCACCCCAAAACACCCAGCCATACCAGGGCGCACAGCCAGTTCAGCCCATCCCTCCGAGCCAGTCTGCACCAGTCCAGACAGCTCAGACTCAAGCGCCCGCCCAAGAGCCGACGCACCCGTCCTAGACAAATGGCTTGTAATTTGAACCTTTCCAATCTGTGGCCCGAAGTGGCCAAAAGAGCATAGCCCAGGGTTTACCCTGGGTCATTCCACCCCCCAAATTAGCCCTGAAAGGGCATTAGGTACAGCGTGAATCGGTTCCAAACCTTTGAACGGATCTCGTGTACATTTCTAGCCTCTTCGAGGCGGGCCGTTTGGGCCGTATCCTGGCGCTTGTTGCCCTAATCTTATGGCTGGTCGGGAACGCTTTTGCTGAAGAAGCGATAACTTTCGCTCACTACAACGTCGAAAATTATATTGAGATGAATCGCCGGGAAGGCGGCGGAACTGTTTTGGGTCCCAAGCCGGAGGGCGAAAAGAATACGCTGATCCGCATTATCAAAGAGATTCACCCGGATATTCTAGGCGTTGCCGAGATGGGTCCACCCGATCAGTTCC
>DATHPI010000441.1:0-5344 GCA_035484035.1 Chthoniobacterales bacterium | reverse complement strand
CCTGGTGGTACGATTCCAGGATCTTCTCAGGCACAGAGTCGAGACCATTAATCGTGCCTTCCAGTCGGCGATCACCGAAGCAAACTACCAAAATGTTTATAAAGGCGTTTTCCCGATCAAAGTCAACCAGCTCCGGGAAGTTGTCGAAGAAATCATGGATGCCGGTCGGCCATTCAAATTTGGTCTGGAGGCCGGCAGCAAACCGGAGCTGTTCGCCGCTTTAGCGGTGCACCGTGATCCCGAGGGCTTAATTATCTGCAACGGTTACAAGGATCCGACTTTTATCAAAAACGCTTTGCTCGGCCGCAAGTTGGGCAAGCAAGTGATCATGGTGGTCGAAAAATTGGAAGAGGTTCACCAGATCGTCCAGGTTTCCAGAGAGATGGGTGTGATCCCGCTGATCGGGCTGCGCGTCCGGCTCCAGTCGAAGGGTTCGGGAAAATGGGCAACCAGCGGAGGAGAAAATGCGAAGTTCGGTTTGTCGACAGCCGATCTGATTGCCGCCAGCAATTATTTGAAGAGTCAGGAAATGGCCGAGTCTCTGGTCTTGGTCCATTTCCATGTCGGCTCTCAAGTGCCCGACATCGGTGTGATTAAACGCGCCGTCCGTGAAGCGGCTCGCTTCTACGCAAAACTGTCCAAGATGGGTCACCCGATGCAATTCATCGATGTCGGCGGCGGCTTGGGGGTCGATTACGATGGTTCACGGACTGCGTTTGACAGTTCGATGAACTACACGCTGCAGGAGTACGCCAGAGACGTTGTTTATAACATCATCGACGTCTGTGATTCAGAGAAAGTGCTGCATCCGATCATCGTCAGTGAAGGCGGTCGTGCCATCGTTGCCCATCATTCCGTGCTGGTAGTGGAGGCTTTCGGTTCGATCGAGAAAGTGAGCGCCGACCTTTCTCTGGAGAGGAGAGAAACCGATCCGAAGCTCTTTGACGAGATGGTCGAAACCCAGAAAGCACTGACCAAGCAGAGCCGCATGGAGGTGCTGCACGACGCACAGCAGATTAAGGAACAATGCCAATCGATGTTTGAGCTTGGGCTGCTCGATCTGGAGAGCAAGGCCAAGATCGAAACCATCTACTGGCAGATCGCACACTCGGTCGTCGAGCTTTGCCGGGGGATGCGATATGTCCCGGAAGAAGTCAAGGAACTCGAGATTGCGCTGGGTGATCAGTACCTCTGCAATTTTTCGGTCTTCCAATCGTTGCTCGATCACTGGGCGCTCGGGCAACTCTTTCCGATCATGCCGATCCATCATTTGGATCAACCGCCGGATCGCAACGGAACGCTGGTGGATATCACCTGCGATTCGGATGGCAAGGTCAGCAGGTTCATCGATTTACAGGATGTCAAGGAAACGTTGCCGCTGCACCGGATCCGACCCGGGGAGCCTTATTACCTGGGATTTTTTCTCATGGGTGCCTACCAGGACATCATGGGCGATCTCCATAACCTTTTTGGTCGGGTCAACGAAGTCCACGTCTTCCTGGATGAAGACGAAGATTCCGGATGGTACATCGAGGAAGTGATCGAAGGTAGCACCGTCG
Source organism: Chthoniobacterales bacterium (assembly GCA_035484035.1). Taxonomy (GTDB): domain Bacteria; phylum Verrucomicrobiota; class Verrucomicrobiia; order Chthoniobacterales; family JAFAMB01; genus JAFAMB01. The sequence goes on along the minus strand of DATHPI010000441.1, from coordinate 3,785 downwards.
GCAGCGTTTTGACCATGACTCAGTGGGATCAACCCGAGCTGATTCGCCTGGTGAAAGCCCAGGTCGATGCGGCGATCAAATCTGATCGCATGAAGCCAAGTGAAGCGATGCGCCTTCTAAGCGAGTACGAACGTGGGTTGAAAGGTTACACCTATCTGAATTTTCAGAATGGCGCGCGATAACGCATTTCCCCATTTGCCCTAAGATCCTACCGCTCGAAGCGGCAAAGCGGGACGCTTCCCTTACAACAATCCGCCGCTTCGCGCCCGCGGATTCATGACCGTCCAGCACTCCAACACTCCAACACTCCAACACTCAACGCCGACCCGCCCCAACGCCGACCCGCCGACCCGTGCTCCCCCTACCCGCCAAACAGCCGGCGTAACGACCGGAGCAAATGGCCGGTGAAATCTTGACTTTCGCTGTGCTGTTCTTGGGAGTTGCCGGATTCTCCGAGCTGTCGCCCCGTGTGGACCGGACAGGATTGGGCAGGAACCATCGATTGAGGCAGCATTATCTCGTAAGAATCTCCCGCCGCGGCGCAAGCATCCGTGGCTATGCGATTCGACACCGAGCAGAGTTTGACGCGAACCAATGGTTCCGGTGCAGGGAACGGTCCGTCCGGATATTTCTGCCGGGCTGCCTTTTCCATGACCTTGACCCAGATGGGTAGGGCTAACGTCGCGCCGTAGCCGTGTTCCTCAATGGTTTGCGGTCGATCAAATCCGACCCAGGTCCCGCAAGTGAGCGAATTCGTGAAGCCTACGAACCATGCATCCTTGTAATCATCCGTCGTGCCGGTCTTTCCAGCGGCATAACGGGTGAGGCCGAGCGATTTAGCCGACGCGGCAGTTCCATGTTCGATGACTCCTCGCAAAGTTTGAGCAGTCATCCATGCGAGCGCCGGGGATAGTACCTGTTTTTGGATGGGGTGAGCCTGATAAATGATGTGGCCCTCGTCATCGTCGATCCGCTCAATCAGGTAGGCTTCCTTCCGTTGACCTCCTGCGGCAAACGAAGAATAGGCGGCTGTCACATCCTTTAAATCTGATTCGAAACCGCCCAGGTAAATTGCTGGAAGGCGAGGAATAGTTCGCGCGAAACCGGTAGATTGACCCATCGATATCACGCGGTCTAACGTTGCCAATTCTCCAATCCGGATCGTCATCGTATTTCTGGAGAAAATCAGACCGTTTCTAGCCGGTAGAACTCCGTGATTTTCCCGGTCCGAATTTTCGGGATGCCAGTTAGGAGCGGCCGATACCTCGCCATGCCGCAACGGAGAGTCATCAATACTCGTCCCAGGCATCATTCCTCGACCGTAGGCTGCCGTATAAACAAACGGCTTGAAAATCGAGCCCACCTGACGAGACGCCTGAAGCGCACGATTGTACTTGCTGTCGCGATAGTCACGGCCCCCGACTAACGCCCGAATAGCTCCTGTGCGGTTATCGATCACCACGGCCGCCCCCTGGAGGTAATCGGTCTGCTCCTCTGCGGCTCGGGATTGCTCGGTAAAGTCACTTTTCTTTGGGTGTTTATAGTTGGCTTTGCTCTCTACCTGGGTTAGGAAACTGTCGGTCGCCTGTTCAGCAGTGCGCTGTAGGTCCGGATCAAGCGCGGTATAGATGCGCAGACCGCCGCTATCGATCGAATCCTGGCTCACTAGGCCCTGCAATTCGCGATAGATCGCATCCATCGCGTAATTTTCCTGGGCTGCTGTCGTGCGTCTATTGGCCAGATGAATCGGTGCTTTTTTTGCCCCGTTGGCTTGGGAAGATGAGATGAATTTTAATTCTGCCATCCGGTCGAGCACATCGTCTCTCTGCGCCATCGCACCCTCCATGTTGGTCCGGGGTGAATACCGATTCGGGCTCCGAATCAGTCCGGCCAGCATCGCCGCTTCCGACAGAGTCAATTCGGCGGAAGGCTTCCCGAAGTAGGCCTGGCTGGCGGTTTCCAGGCCGTACACCCCTGACCCGAAGTAAATCCTGTTCGCGTAGAATTCGAGTATCCGTTCTTTGGAATACGAAGATTCGATCCGGAAGGCCACGAAGGCTTCCAGAATCTTCCGGCTCAAATTACGTCCACCCAGTGGGAAGCTGTTCCGGGCAAGTTGCTGAGTAATCGTGCTGCCTCCTTCGCGGATTTTCAGGTGGATTGCGTCGCGCATGAGTGCTCGACCTATTCCCACCGGATCGATTCCGTGATGTTGGTAGAAACGCGAATCTTCCCTGGCCAGCAGCGCCATTCTGAACGGAGGCGAAACCTTGCCCGACTCGATCAAGATTCGATTCTCGCCCTGGAGCCGGCTATAGATCTTCCCGTCCATATCGTAAACCGACGATCGTTCCGGTATCTTCCCAACATCCTTAAGATCGAAGGTCAGCGACCATGCAGAGTAAAAAGCTCCCACCACCAGAAGACAGATGCCGGTCGAACACGCCAAACCGAACAAAAGCGTGGTAAAAAATCGGTTCTTGCTGTTCATCTTCGTTTCGCATCGGACCCTAGGCCCGCTCAGGAGTCTTTCAGCAGGTCTGGACGTCGCTCCTCTGTTTTTTGACGAGACTGGCTTTCTCGCCACTCACGAATGGCGCGATGATGCCCTGAGAGCAGAACTTCCGGAACCTTCCAGCCTCGGAATTCGTGCGGCCTGGTGTACTGCGGATATTCCAATGTTCCAGAAGAGAACGATTCATCCCTCGCCGAATCACTGTCTCCGAGCACGCCGGGGACCAATCGTGCGACCGCATCAACCACCACGGCGGCCGCAATGGCGCCGTTAGAGAGGACGTAATCGCCAAGCGAGATTTCGTCATTTGCCAGATATTCGCCAACTCGCTGGTCAATTCCTTCATAATGACCGCAGACGAATATCAGGTGCTCTTTCTCGCTGAGTTCAAAAGCCACTCTTTGCGTAAACCTTCGGCCGCCGGGCGTCATCAGGATGACGTGTGATCGCTCTGTTCTGATGGATTCGACAGCTGCGAAGATCGGTTCCGGCTTCATTACCATCCCAGGGCCTCCTCCATACGGCGGTTCATCGGTCACATGATGTTTGTCGGTCGCCCAGTCCCGAATATTCAGGCACCGGACCTTAATCAGAAGGTTCTCTTGAGCCTTTTTCAGGATGCTTTCTGTGAAGGCTCCGGCGCAGAGTTTCGGAAAGAGCGTCAGGATGTCAAAACAGATCATACCGGTTCTCACTATACCCATCTCTCGCTTTTGTACCTGTTTCGAGCGGTCCGAAACGCGGCAATCCGTCCATCGTGAGTCTAACTACCGATCGGGGCGACGGCAGCCCTGGTTGTTTCCTTAAGCCGAGAAAGCGGCGGACTCTCTCCTAAATAATCACCTCGTACAGAGCTAAATTTAAAACACTAAATGACGATCTTTGATGCACCTTCGGTGCTTCCTAGTCGACGGATCGTCGCTCTGAGCGATCATTTTTTATTAATTATTATAATTGCAATAAAATAGACTATAAGTGGTATGCTGGCGCTTGTTACCATGCATCGGAGCGATAACCACATTCTCTTTTCCTTTTAAGGATTTGCAAAGTCGTCACGCTTATTCATGACCACTCTTCCCCCCGGATTGAACACCAAAACGACTGCAGTGGGGGAATCCATCGCCATCGAGGATAACATGCCGCCTGCTTTGGAGGACGGCCACGAGTCGCAGGCTGCGGATGCTTTTGGCAAAAACACTCCGCCCCATGACCTGAAGGGAAGAACCATGCGCGGAGCTTTGGTCTCCACCGCCGGCCAGGGGGCAAACTT
>DATHPI010000440.1:0-3514 GCA_035484035.1 Chthoniobacterales bacterium | reverse complement strand
AGATAGACGGCTAGTACAGCCATGACCAAGGGAACAAAAAAATGTTCACCTTTGCTGAGCACATCAAAAGTGGCAATCAGGATTCCCAGCGTCAGCGCCACCGTGAGAAGTCTTCGCAAATAACTCACGCGCTTGGCGCCTTTATCAATTAGAGGGTTCACTTAGGATCTAGAACTCAGTTCAGGAAGCGGTCCTCTCAACCAGAACCGGCACGCGCCGCGCTTGTGTCGCACTTTCGATCGCTCCGAGCACCATGGCCAGGCTGTGGATATTGTCCACGCTGCGCGTCTCTGCAGGAATCCCCTCCTGAATGTCCCGCATAAACTGCGACATTGCGCTAAAGTGGCCGCGAGTCTCGCTGGGATCCGGCTCTTCGGTCGGAACAAAAGCCTGGCATTCGTAAAGGAATCCTTCCGCTTTCTTCACATATTCGCCTCGGATGTCGTCCAGTCCGTCCCAGCAGATCGTTCCTTTGGTGCCGATAATCCGCCAGACACTATCCCAAGGCGTCCGCAAACCTTCTGAACACCAGCTTCCACGAAAGGTGCACCGAATACCTCCGCTCATTTGAAAGATCGCATGCGCCGACGCGCCGCCCTGCCACCAGGAGCCTTTCGGATTCCATTCTTCACAGTAAACCGACTCCGCGTTCGCACCGGTCAAATAGCGAGCAACGTCAAACGGGTGGATGGCCATATCCATGAGCAGTATGTGATCCATCTTTTCGCGGAACCCTCCAAAATGAGGCGGAACGAAAAAGTCAATGTTCACCGTGGTGATTTCTCCGATCAGGCCTTGATCTAACAGCCGCCGGATTTTGCGGACGCCAGGATTAAACCGGCGATTCTGGATGACCGCATGAACGAGGTTATTTTTCTTTGCAAGATCGATCAGACGATGAGCATCCGGCAGATTGATCGCAAGCGGCTTTTCTTCGAGGACATGCAAACCATTCATCAATCCCTTGGAACTCACTTCGAAATGGGCGGCCGGAATGGTACAATCGAAAAGCATCTGTGGCCTGACCTTGCGGATCGCATCATCCAGATTATCAAACAGATCGGCCTCCAATTGGAACTCCGTAGCGCGGGCCCGTGCGAGTTCAAGGTTTAAGTCGACTAGGGCAGAGATCTGAATGCCGATCTCTTGGGCGCTCCGAATCCACTCTGCGCTCATCGCGCCGCAACCGACCATGATAGCTGCAAATTCTCTTCGCATGGTTTATTTATTTCACAATTCACTGAACACGGGCCAGTATTTTGAGTGTTGCGAATGGTGCGCTCTGCTTCAGTGAGATAAAAACGCGGAAGAAAGTCTTATTTTTCCAACACCCCCATGAGCGACGAACTCAGTGGAATCAGCTGCCTGCGTTTTTCAGAGGCGTCAAAGTTTGAAGCTTGCAATGCCGGACTCTTTGTTTCACCGGCTCATGGGATCCACCCCGAACGCGTCATTGACTCGTACGAACTAATCCTGGTCCGAACCGGTACCTTGGTGTTGAGCGAGGAAACAAAGATCTTCGCGCTTGAACAGGGGGACACACTCATCTTGTGGTCCGGGCGAGTTCATCGCGGTGTGGCGCCTTACGCGGCAAATACTTCGTTTTATTGGGTGCACTTTTATCTTGAATCCAGACGAGCCGACTCCATTGAGGAAGGGGCCTCCATTCCGCAGCATTGCCGGCTACCCGAGCCTCTTCGATTGACGGAATTGTTCCTTCGCTTCCTGGATGACCAGGAACGCCAACGGCTTGGCAAAGGCTACGCTTCAACCCTGGTTAAACTGATGTTGCTTGAAGTAGCGTTGCAAAATAGCCCGCATTTCTCTGCAGAAAGGCGGTCGCAAAATCTCGCAACCCAGGCGCAGACGCTCATTGCGCGTAACTTTAGTGAACCGCTTTCCACTTCACTGATCGCTCGAAAGCTCCATCGCAACCCGGACTACCTCGGCCGCGTTTACCGCCAGACCTACGGTTGCAATCCGACTGAAGGAATTCACCGGACCAGGATGAAACACGCCAAGAACCTGCTGCTTCTGACCTCGATGAACGTCGATGAAATCGCTGTCGCCTGTGGCTACGAGGATTCAGATTATTTCCGCAAGGTTTTCAGACGTTTCTTTGATATGCAACCCACCCGCTTTCGAACGTTGCACGTCAAACAACACTTAAATTCCGCTTAGCCAAAAACTGGCATGTTTGGGGGAGATGCAGGTTAGTGCACCAAGCCAGTAACTGGTGCACTAGTCGCCTGGATGGACGCCTTCTACGAGGGCCTCTTGCCTTCGATAAATCTCAGTAACAAGCCGGAGTGTAATAATCGATAGCGGTATCGAGAACAAATCTCCAAGAATCGCCAAGACAGCGGCGAGGGTCCATTGGTCGTTGGTGGAGGCCTGGAAGGCGATCTCCAGTGAGATCTGCGTGACCCCGGTGTAGAACAAAAACAAGGTCCACCAGCCGGCAATCAGCCATGAACCGGGTTTTTGCCTCCAATTTCCGGGGTCCTCGCTGGCTCGCCAAATTTCGCCCATCACCTGCACCGGGCGAATCAAGCTTAAGATCGGGATGAAATAATATCCCACCGCCCAACCCGGAGAGAACCGCAAGCCTTCAGCACCGAACCCCTTGATATTCTTGTAGGCCCGATAGATCCATTTCAAAAAAGCGATTCCTGTCACAATTCCCAGGCCGGATTGCAGCAGCCCGACAACGACTTGAATCGGGTCGTTGTTTGCCACCTGGTCGGGGCTTAGCTGACCAAACTGAACCTGCGCAAATTCGACAACATCATCGACCAGCGCGACGCAGGCGACGATCACGCTGAGCCAAAGCAGTCTCTGTAGAAGTTTAGTGAGCCCGCCCGGATCCAGCAGAAAATGGTACGAAACATTCTCGACCTCCGGTTTGCCCGGAACGGGCTCTTCAGGGATCACTGGGTTTTCTCCGAGCCATTGAACGACCGGTTTCCAGGCCGGCATTCCCTCCTGCCAGTAGATCGTCCCGCTTGGCATCAGGCCGTCCTTCCAGAGACGACGAGCCTCTTGCTCGGACCGTTGGGTCATCTGGCCGTCAGGATATCTTAGATAAATAGCTTCCATGGAGGAGGAACTCCCTATAGAACACTACCGGCAGTGCCGCAAGTGGCACAGACTAGCCGAAAAACTCGCAAGCCCAGACGTTAATGTACCGTCTGCTGGATCCCAAGGGATTTTTGGGACGTTAGACTAATGATGTTTTGCGCTATTCCGTCGATATGAATTCTTCCTTATGACGGGCGATGAATTCCTCCAAAGCTGACCGAATTGCGGTTCCAACGTTAGCCTCGCCAAACCATTGCTCCGGGTGGCGGATCACCCATTCCGCTAGAGCGAACTTCAAAATTTCGGTCGGCTTGACGACTTCTTTTTGCTTCTCCAACCACTGAAGATGATGGGCAGAAAGCTGGGATTGTACCCACGGATCAACATGATTTGACCTTTCATTGTCCTGCGTCTCTCCTTGATTATCACTCAT
>DATHPI010000439.1:0-2484 GCA_035484035.1 Chthoniobacterales bacterium | reverse complement strand
GCATGATCAACGTCCCGCTCGAAAACCCGCGGTTCTGCTTGTAGAGTCCACCCATCGCCGCCGGCCCCGTGATGAGGGAACCGAGCAAGCGCAATGGCCATGAAAGTGAATCATCTGAATCTCACCGTCACCGATCCGGTGGAAACCCAGCAATTTCTCGTCAAACACTTCGGGCTGAAGCAGAGAGGGAAAGGCAACCAGAACATGGCCCTCCTCTCGGACGACAATGGCATGGTGCTTACCTTGATGAATATGAAGATTGGTCGGGAGTCGGAGGTCAAATACCCGGCCACGTTCCATATCGGATTCATCCAGGACAGCGAAGAACAGGTGAATGAAATTAACCGGCGCCTGAAAGCCGATGCCTTTGACGTGCCACCGCCTTCACGGCAACACGGCTCCTGGACCTTTTATTTTGACGCCCCCGGTGGATTCACCATCGAGGTCATGGCCTGATTGCCGCACTGTACGAGACAGGCTGGAAGACTATCCTACATTGCTCCCGGGAGTGTCGAGCGATGATTCGAGAGCACCTGAAAGCAACTTCTCGTACCGAATGCGACGAGGCGACGGCGCCATAATAATTCTCTCGGACGGAAGGCAAGACGCCAGCGTTCAGGAACGTTTTCTGCGTTGCCTTTTCGGACTGAACCGGTCAGCATTCCCACCGGCAACCGATGCGGTCGCGTTTTGGCATTATCTTTTGCGCTTTGGCCCTCCTGCAAATTTCGGGGGGGCACTGGGCGGTTTGGCAAGTTACGGCTTGGGTTGGCATGCTGGTCAAATACTCCGAAGCCGAAGGTATGGAAGTCGGGGTCGGCAAAACCTTTGATGGAAAGCACCCTTGCGAGCTTTGTGTCAGTATTGCCAAGAATACGCAGACGGAAAAGAAGCAAGGCTCGCAGCTTGATGCCGCCAAGATATACCTCTTCGCCCACGCTCAGCGTTGGACGCTGCAGCCTCCCCGCTGCGCTTGGCGCTTAACGACCACAATCGCTGCACTGGCTGGCTGCGACAGCAGTCCACCGGTTCCTCCTCCTCGGGCGTCCTAAGCTAGTGCATCGTCTCATAAGTGGGAGGCATACTACTTATGAGACGATGCACTAGTTCAATCTTAGTTCCAATTGTGCATTCACGGCACGCTTGGAAAGGCTTTCCACCCGAACCGAGAGTCGTGGAGCCGCATGGCCGATTCTCACGTCCCAAGGAAATCTAATTGTTATGAACAATCCTTTTTCTTTCAGAGGAGCGGTTTTGTTTTCTGTCTCCATTTTCACCTCGGCCGCGGTGCCTTTATCCGCGTTTTCTCACGGTTTTGCCGGAGATCGTTTCTTTCCAGCAACACTCACCACCGACGATCCATTTGCCGCCAGCGAACTGTCATTGCCCACCTTTAGTGAAATACGTCAGCCGGGGCAGCCTTCGTTCAATGATTTTGACATTTCGACAGATATTTCTCTCCTGTTGTTACCAAATACCGCCCTGACGATCGGCGACGGATACAACATCCAGAAAGCAGCTAACCAGAGCGCGCGCACTGGGTTCGACAACGCTGAGCTGAATCTTCTCTATGAATTTTTTGAGAATGACAAACATGAGGCGATTGCTTCCATCGGCCTAACCTGGGATATCGGCGGGAGCGGGAGTCAATCGCTCGGCAATGATTCCTTTAGCACCTGGACTCCTACTTTTTACTTTGGCAAAGGTTTTGGAGATCTGCCCGATAGTCTCCCTTTCCTTAAACCATTCGCGATCACCGGAACACTCGGGTTAGGTATTCCGACCAGCTCGGGTACCCAAAGCGATCCTAATCCCGACACCCTGGAATGGGGCTTAGCGCTCGAGTACAGCTTGATTTATCTGCAGGAACACGTCAAAGACATCGGCCTGAAGGCGCCCTGCAACCGACTGATTCCGTTGGTTGAGTTCGCCCTCTCGACGCCATTGAATCGAGGGGTAGACAAACTAACCACCGGCACCATCAATCCCGGGGTTATCTGGTCAGGTCAGTACTTTCAGGTCGGAATCGAAGCAATGATACCGATTAACAGTGAGAGTGGGCACAGCGTAGGAGTAATCGCGCAAGTTCACTTTTACCTGGACGATCTCTTGCCCAAGATTTTTGGCAAACCTCTCTTTGGTAGATAAACGGATGAAGGCTTTAACAGACCGCTATTAAATTCGTCTACGCTGCTGCGCGTGGCTTGTCCTCATGATTCTCGTTAGGAGCTCTCAACGGCAGGATACAGTTCAGCATATTCGTCCCCACCGCAGCCGTAGTAAGTGACGATGCGTCGATGGAAGTCGACGTCGTAGCGGACAACTCCAGCCCGCCATGAAGCGGCGAGAAATTCCGGGAACGTGCTCTCGCCGGCCTGGTCCGTTCGCAGAGCAGTGATGAGTGCTTCGCGATCGAATGGCGGCACATCGACTGTGCCGCTTACGACGGATGTTCCTTTAGCAAAATAGTGTAAGTCATTCATT
>DATHPI010000438.1:0-11796 GCA_035484035.1 Chthoniobacterales bacterium | reverse complement strand
TCGGCTGGCCGGCGCGACGATTCAGGAGAGGACTGAAGTCCATTCCCGGATCGATCGTGACTCCGTTGATCTTCTCTATGATCATTCCGGCTTGGATTGGAGCTGAGGCGATGACCAACGGTCCTTTCTCGATGACCTCCTCAATTCTCAGGCCGGTCCCTTTGTAGCTACTGTCGAAAAAGGCGCCCAGAACAGCGGTCGCATCCGCATTTTGCGTATCCGGCAAAAGCTTGCAGCCCGTGTGGCTGGCATTTAATTCGCCCAACATCTCGCTCGTCATTTCCGAAAAATCGCGGTCGTCCGAAATGTAAGGGAGGAATTTCTGGTACACTGACTTGTAGTAGTCCCAGTCAATGCCGTTCATGTCTTTGACGTAGAACTTTTCGCGCACCTGGCGCCAAATGTGTTCGAACAGGCAAGCCCGCTCCGCTGCTCCGTCGAATTCCTTGAGGGCGTTGAGCTTTGCAGGTTCGGCTTTGCCGTCGGCGACGCTTACTTTCGTGATTCTTCCGGCCGCCAGCACGAAAACATTTTTGCCTTCTTTATCCAGCCGGATCATCGCCGCATTCGGGACATCACGCATTGGCGCTTTTGGGGCTTCGTTTTCCCATAGCCGCTTCAATTCGCTTTCTCGCAGCTTCAATGACCATAGCTCGTACCCTTTCTCGCTCTTGGCCAAATAGAGCAGCGTCTCGCCGTCGCCGGTCAAGAGCCCATCAACGATTTGAGCCGAGCCAAGCGTTAGCCGGTCTATCCGGTCCTCAATATTGTTGAGGTCAATGGTGATGGGTTCGATCTTTTTTGGCGTGTTCGCGTCCTCTTCTTTATTTTCCGCCTTTTTCCCGGCCTCTTTTTTCTTTTTTTCTTCGCCTTCGGATTCTGTTAAAATGTCGTACTCGGCTTTCGAGAGTTTGGTCCTGTCATAGGCTTGCTGGGTGAAAAACATTTCGTAAATGTCCTGCTGGCTTTTTGCGGAGCCGCCGTCCCCGTGCAGACCGTATTTGTCTGACCACCAGATCATCGATTTTCCGTCCATCATCCAATGCGGAAGAACGTTATCGTATCCGCTTTTGGTCAGGTTAGTCAGTTGCTGCTGCCCGCCGGCATCCACCAGTCCCGCTTGAGATGTCCAGCGCTCTGGAGTCAGGAAGTTGACGAGAAACCATTTTCCGTCCGGAGACCAATCAAACCATTGATCGCCATCCTCGTAAGAATAGTTCAGGTCGCCCGGAAGGATGATGCGGGTCTGTTTCGTCTCCAGTGTCAAGGCCTTTAGCGTGGTGCGGTTCTCCAGGTAGGCGACCTCTTTTCCGTCCGGCGAATATTTCGGTTGGAAATTCTCCTGATCGTTTTCCAGGATGGGATGGATGTCGATGACGGTGGAATTGAAAAAATAAGGTTCCTTTTCTTTCGGTTGGGCGATTGACGCTTCGTAGAGGCCCCAGGTTTTGCCATACTCGGCCGCAAACAGAAGCCGTCTGCCATCCGGACTGAAAGAAATATCTCGCTCTTGTCCGGGCGTGTTGGTGATTCGTTTGGTCTCACCCTGATCGACGGAAGCGACGTAGATGTCACCCCGCACGACGAAGGCGAATTCTTTGCCATTGGGGCTCAATGCCATTTCGGTGACATTGTCACTGTAAGTCCTCGTCTGGGTTGCCGCGGCGCTTTCGCTGAGTCCGATCTGAATGTTGACTTTCCCCGGTTCCGCCGCTCCGGGCTGGAGGGTGTAAATTTCCCCATCATACCCGAAGCAGAGAATGCCGTCACTGGCCACGCTGAGGAACCGGACAGGATTCTTTTGGAACCTGGTAAGCTGTTGGGCAGTTCCGGGTTGACCGTCCACCAGGGAAAGGCGCCAGACGTTAAACGAGCCGCTTTGTTCGCTCAGGTAGTAAGTTACACTTTCATCCGACGACCAAACGGGATTCCGATTTTCCCCTTGAAAACTTGATAGCTTCGTATGGCTGCCATTCCGCGCATCGTAGAGCCAAATATCGTGTGCAACAGAAAACGTCTCATGCTTTCGCCAAGGATCTTCGTAGCCCTTCAGGTCTTCATAAAGAATCCGATTTCCTGCGCGGTCGGACTGCGCATGCAACGCGGGGGTGGTTAAAACCATCTCCGGTGCGCGTCCACCCTGGATCGATACTTTGTAAAGTTGGGGGAGGAATTTCACCGGGAAGAGAGAACTTTGAGCGGAAGGCATCCGGTAAGCGTTGAACAAGACAGTTTGTCCGTCTGGGGTGAAGCCGGTCGGCACGGCGTCGGTTGAATAGGTTGTTAATCGCCTGATGTTGCCACCTTGAGAGCCGGTTACGAAAACATCGTAATGACCGTATCGATCGGACGCAAAGGCGATCAGCTTACCATCCGGTGACCAGACGGGCGATGAATCATGCGCTGGGCCGGCAGTCAGGGGAACCGCCAGGCCGCCGGCGGCCGGCACGGTGAAAATGTGTCCCCGAAAGGTGAAAGCAATGGTCTTGCCATCCGGTGAAATGGCCGGATAGCGGAGCCAGAGAGGATTGTTTTCCAACCCCAGAGCGGGGAAAGATGGCTCGGCCAGAGCCGGCAGCGAAAAAGATAAGGTAACCAACACAAGGAACGCGATCCTGGCACGGAGGAGGGTTCGACGGATCGCCAAATCGAAGGAAGCATGGTTGAGCATCGAGTAGAGTTCAGGAGTTCAGCAATTAAGGAGACAAGTGCCTAGACATCGAAGACGCCGGCCAATTCTGCAACTCCTGAACTCTTACAACTTTGCAATCTAACCCGCATTTCCCTTGTTGGTGCGAAGGCTGCGGAAGAGTGAGGCGAAAAGCGGAATTGTTCCTAAAATGACGAGAGAAATGGTTACGGCGGCGAACCACTTGGCCACGTCGCCGCGGGCGTATGCGATCCAGGCGCCGAATGCCCGGGGGATTGTTCCCGCAAAAAGCAAAAGAGTGGTTACAAATCCTCCGATCACAGCCACGCGCTCGGCCTGTCTGGAATAGATGAACGCCCAAAAAAACGAGATCACCGCGAACGCGCCGCTGACGATTAGACCTGATTTGGCCTCCGCGTTAAAGCCGATAAGGCCAGTATGCGGGTTATAGATGACCGATAGGATCCCGACGGCAACCAGAAAACTGCCGTGAAAAACGAAGCGCTGCTTCATACTTTGTCCGAGAGGATTTTCCCCAGGGTTTCCAATCCTTGGACAAGCTGGTTCGTCGTCGGACGCGAGCAGTTGATCCGCATGGAACTGACTTTTGTTTCGGGGGTCGTAAAAAAGGCCTTTCCTCGGCTAAAGGCGACATTGTTCTGGAGTGCGGCATGGTACACCGCTTCGATGTCAATGGCCGGGGGGACTTCTACCCAAAGCAAAAATCCTCCCTCCGGGATCCAGACGATTGTTTCTTCCGGGAAATACTGATCAATGACTTTTCTGGCGATTTCGCGCCGTTGACGGTTTAACTCTTTCAGGTACCTCAAGTGCGCATCGAGATCGGCGCTCTGCAGGTACTTGCGGAATGCGACTTCGCACAAGGTGGCTGAATGCATGTCCTGCTGACATTTGTGCTGCGCAAACCGGTCGGTATTGCCTCCCGGAATGCAAACTCCCACCCGAATACCGGGCGCAACTGTCTTCGAAAAACTCATAACGTACGAAACGACACTTCCATCGTCATACGAACGAATCGGCCGAAGCCCGTCGATCTCCGATAACTCTCCGTAGATCTCGTCTTCCAGAATGCGAGTGTCAGACTTTCGACAGATTGCGAGCAGTGCACGCCGCGCCGCATTGGACATCGTTGCGCCGGACGGATTGGAAAGCGTGGAACAGACCACGAAAAATCTCGGATGAAACCGTTCGAATAACGTGGAAATCAGGTCCACATCCACGCCTTGCGAGTCTCGCACCGGGATCGGTAGGACCCGGATACCAGTATCCCCTAGCATCTCGAGAGTCGCGTAGTACGCCGGCGCTTCGCAGGCCACGACGTCGCCGGGTTGAGCCAGGAGCCTGATCATTCCATGCAACGCCTGGGTGCACCCAGTGGTCATCACCATTTCCTCAGGGGTTACCGAGATTCCTCTGCGAGCAAGACGTTCCGCAATCTTTTCGCGGAGCGCGTAATCACCATCCGGCGTGTGGTAGCCAAGAGCGACATTTGGCTCTTCGCTGAACGCAGCGTCAAAGGCTCTCTTCAAAGCTGCCTTAGGTACACAGTCCACCGACGGCAGCCCGGCAGCGAGATTGATCAGGTTCGGATTACCAGCCTGCCTCATAAACTCCAGCAGGCGAGCCTGAGGGGCGAACTTGTACGGCAAGATCATAAACGAAGGTTCGACCGGTCATTGGAAATCTTCAAGGACAGGAGTTCAGGAGTTGCAGGAGTTCAGGAGTTGCAGAATTAAAGAAAAAGGATCTCTTCCGCTTCCTTGAACTCCTGGCTCCTGGCTTGCGAATGATTCCGGAGCTGGGAGTACTGGTACTGGAGCACTGGAGAATTGGAGTATGGAGTGTTGGAGAATGGAGTATTGGAGTATTGAAGCCGGAATATGTCTTCTCTTCATTCTGTAACTCCTGAACTCCTGCAACTCCTGACTCCTGGCTTATGAACTACCGATACCTTGGAAAAACCGGTTTGAGGGTCAGTGAACTTTGTCTGGGGGCAATGACATTCGGGAGGGAGAACGAAGCTACGGAGGAAGAAAGCTTTCAGATGATGGACCATTTTGTCGCGGCGGGCGGCAATTTTATCGATACAGCCAACGTTTATTCGGCCGGCATTTCAGAAGAAATCGTGGGCCACTGGCTCAAGAAGCAGCGCCGGGATGATCTCGTGATCGCGACCAAAGTTCGATTTCCGATGGGGACCGGTCCCAACCATCTCGGTCTCAGTCGGAAACACATTTTGAGTTCGGCAGAGGCCAGTCTGCGGCGGTTGCAGACGGACTATATTGATCTCTACCAGGTCCACTGCTGGGATGAGAGGACGCCGTTGGAAGAAACGTTATCCTCGCTCAATGATCTAGTCAGGAAGGGCGTGGTTCGTTATGTGGGTGCGAGCAACTTTGCTGGATGGCAGCTGCAGCGAGCGATCGACCTCAGCCGCGAGAATGGCTGGGAGGTTTTGGTGTGCCTTCAGCCGCAGTACAATTTATTGTGCCGCAGCACCGAATGGGAGCTTATTCCACTATGCGCGAGGGAAGGACTGGGAGTCATTCCTTGGAGCCCGCTCCGGGGTGGCTGGCTTTCCGGGAAGTTCAAGCGAGGGATGACCGCACCGCCGGAAGGATCGCGCATTGAGCGTGCGGAAAAGAAAGATTGGGGCGAAAAGTGGAGTGCTTACAACAATGAACAGACGTGGCGCGCCTTGGACGGCTTGCTCGAGGTCGCTTCGGCGGTGAACCGCTCGCCCGCTCAGGTAGCAATCAATTGGCTGCTACAGAAGCCTGGGGTGACAGCTCCGATCATTGGGGCGCGCGGGATCAAGCAGCTTGAAAGCAACCTCGGTTCAACCGGATGGTCGCTGTCACCAGATCAGGTCACAAAGCTTGATGTTGCAAGCGAGGTTCCGCTCCCTTATCCCTACGATTTCATTAAGAAATTGGGGAGGGAGTGATTCAGGAGTTCAGGAGTTGCAGGAGTTCAGGAGTTGCAGAATAAGAGCTTCTTCTGTCTCCTGCATTTGCCTCGGGCTCCTGAACTCCTGCAACTCCTGAACTCCTGACTCCTGTCTTAGAATAATTCCAGTTGCGCCTGACTTTCTGCTCGTTCTTCATTGAAACGCACCCCTACGCCCAGCAGCCTGACTCCGAGCGTTTTGCGTTCCAGACCCAGTCGCAACAACTGGAGGAGACTTTCGATCGTGAGCGGCAAGCCCTTTCGCTCCACGGTTGTCCGGGTGAAATCGGCAAATCGGATCTTCACAAACAGAGATTTGACCTGTTTTTCGCCGCCCGTTTTTTTGAGGTCGGACATCATTTCCTCAAAAAGTTCCGGTATCCGAGATTCACATTGCGCGGCTGATGTCAGATCAATCGTAAAAGTCCGTTCGTTGCTCAGAGATTTTCGCTCCCGATCCGGCGCGACTTCTCGGCGATCATCGCCTCTGCAAAGCAGGAAAAGCTCAAGCCCGAATTTTCCGAACCATTGGTGCAATTGGATCCTCGAACATCTCTGAAGTTCTCCACAAGTCTGGATGCCAAGTCGCCGGAATTTCTCGGCGGATTTAGCGCCAATGCCCCATAGTTTCTGGACGGGCAGCTGCTCCATGAATTCCGCAATATCCTCTGGTCGGATTTCGAATTGGCCGTTGGGTTTGTTCCAATCGCTGGCGATCTTGGCCAACATCTTGTTAGGGGCGATTCCCGCAGACGCGGTCAACGCGGTGCTTTCATAAATTAGTCGCCGAATCTTCTCTGCCAACGTGGCCGGATGCTCGTTGCGCTTGGAAACGTCCATGAACGCCTCGTCAAGGGAAAGCGGTTCCACCAGCGGTGTGAATTGAAAGAGAATCTCTCGGATTTTTGCCGATTCGCGGCGATAAACTTCAAATCGAGTCGGCATGACGATCAGCTCCGGGCATCGCTGTAAGGCCTGAAAGGTCGGCATCGCGGACCGAACGCCAAATTTTCGTGCCTCATAATTGCACGTCGTCAGGACGCCTCGGCGGTCGCGCGCACCGCCGACAGCAACCGGTTTACCGGCAAGTTCCGGCTGATCGCGAACCTCGATGGCGGCATAGAAGCAATCCATGTCCAAATGGATGATGGTGCGGGCCACCCTTCTAATTAAGCCGCACTGGCTGTGGAGTAAATCTGAGAAGCCAAGGTACCGATGTCCTGACCCATAAGTGTTACCGATGTCCTGACTGCGCCCTGCGCCCGCTGAACGCTGAACGCCGAACGCCGAACGCCATCTTCCCCGGGCTCAGAAAAAGCTCAGGTGGTTCAACCCTTCCTGAAGATTCACTTCAACGGGCGCAGACGGGGAACCAGCCAGAAGGTAGACGAGTTGCATCGGGCTCGCATCGACCGGAACAGGCTTTGGATGCGATAGCTCGTTATCGACGATCCATTTGGTCCCGTCCGAAAGTTGATACGCCACAAAGACGTGGCTGCCGTTGGTGGAGGTGTTCCGGACATGCCATCGATAAAAAATCAGTTGACCGTGAATGCCGTTGGAGGCCAGCCGGGATGACAAGGCAATGGCATAATCCATGCACCGGCCCTCCTTTCCTTTGCCTTTAAGTGCAAGATCACTAGCGATTCGGTAGTGGAGGGGTCGGCTGAACGGGAAAGCGCTGAGGAGCAGGCAAGGCAGGATGCAGGCGACAGTGACAAAAAAGCTTTTAAACATCGGCGTTTTTGTAGAGGCAATTTCAGCATTTATTGTGCCAAATGCTTAAAAAAACCGATGGCTAAGCGGGAACGAATGGAATGCCCGATTCAGCGTCTGGCTCTCGAGAATTTTGGATTCTTGGATTTGACATGGCGGCGAGTGCGGGAGATATATCGTTCGATATATCTTTATGACTATGAAACCATTTTGGTATTATTTTTTATCGGGTTGTGAACGCCTTCATACTTCTTTCGCGGACGCTCCAGATTGGGCCTATCAACAGGGCCGTCATGGCGCCCGCGAAGGTCGCCATTCTGCGTATCGGGATTTTATGGGAAGACATTGGAAACCGCACGGCAGAGGCGGTTGGGGTCCATGGGAAGAGTGGGGACCGTTTTCTGGTTTTGCGGGAGGGCCCCGCGGCCGATTCTTCGAATTTGGCGAAGTCCGCCTCGCAATTCTCTCGCTGTTGCAAGAGGGTCCGAAACATGGCTATCAGCTGATCAAAGAGCTGACGGAACGTTCGGGCGGATTATACCGCGCTAGCGCCGGAACGGTTTACCCGACCCTGCAACAACTCGAAGACGAAGGGTTAGTGCAATCGGACACTCAAGATGGCCGGCGGACTTATCAATTGAGACCGGAAGGAGTCGAAGAACTGGAGCGGGAAAAGGAAACCGTCGAACGGATTTGGAAAAGAGCCAAACGCTGGGGCGACTGGGGAGAATCGGCAGGACCGGAATCGTTCACCTTCTTCCGCCCACTCGGCTCCCTGGTAAAAGCAACGTTCAAAGCCGCTAAATGGGCCGCCGGGGATCCCCAGCGCGAAGAGCGTTTGACGGAGATCCTTGAACAGGCCAAGCGTGCCCTGGACGAACTTCATCGTTCGTAGTCGTCGATTTTTACTTTTTTGGTCTGAATCAAGTTGACGCTTGCCTTGGTCCTGCCGGTTTTGATTTACTCCCACTTGGCGGCGCTCAATGCTGAATGTCTCGCCTGACTGATATTGGGCGAAGTCCGAGGTGTCTGAGCGCCGCCGCTATCCCCTCCGTTCCCTCTTCAAACGAAGGCGGCAAATGCTCTCAATCGAAGACCACGGTCTTGTTCTTATAGACGAGTACTCGATGCTCCAGATGAAAGCGAACGGCTTGCGCGAAAACGGTTTGCTCCAGATCCTGTCCTTTGCGAACCAGGTCTTCCACGGTATAGCGGTGGCTGATTCGGACAACGTCCTGGGAGATAATCGGGCCTTGATCAAGCGCGGCAGAAACATAGTGCGCCGTGGCCCCTATCACCTTCACACCCCGCGCGTAAGCCTGATGGTAAGGTCGGCCCCCGGCGAAAGCCGGTAAAAAGCTGTGATGAATGTTAATGATCGGAACCCCCGCGTTAGCTAGAAATTGGCCGCTCAAAATTTGCATGTAGCGCGCCAGAACAATGAGATCGACTTGATGCTTTCTAAAGATATCGAGTTGCGTCTTCTCGGCCTCCATTTTGGATTCGCCCCGCACTTCCACATGATGGAAAGGCAAGTTCATTGACTCACAAAATGGGCCAAGCTCCGGATGATTGGAAACGATACAAACCAGCTCGCCTCGCATTTCACCCCGGCTAAAGCGCAACGCGAGGTCTTGTAGACAGTGCGGAATTCTCGAAACCAGCATTCCGACCTTCGCTCGCTCGTTTGAAACCGTCGTTTGGCAATTCATGCCAAGTTCCAGATGGGCCATCTCTTTGAAGGAAGCCGCGACCCGAGCGACCTCCGGTGCGGAGGCTGGTTGCGACCATTCGACCCGCTGGAAAAAAACTCTCTCCTCCGCATCTCGGTGCTGGTCGGCGTGAAGGATGTTGCCGCCCTGCTCGAAAATCCAGCCGGCTACACGCGCCACCAGGCCAGGTCTGTCTGGTCCATGAAGGAGAGCAACGATTGAGAGAAGCTCCATAAGTTGCCAGTGACGGTTGCCAATGGTGAGAGCGAAACGGCCGGTTAGGATCGATGAGAACCGACGATCGACGCTTCGAACCCTAGGCGTTCCCAACGTTGCGGCGATACGGAAGAACGCCGCCGCACTCGTCTTCGAGGTGCGTTTTGATAATCTCCGCAAAGCTGGTTTCTGCCCGGAAACCGAGCGACTCTGCCTTCGAAGCGTTTAGCTGCCGTGGCCAGCCATCGACGATCCGCTGAATATCTGGGTCAGGCTTGCGCTCAATCAATTTCACGCACTCGGTTCCGGCAATCTTTTCGAGGCTCGCGATCATCTCGCCGACCGTGGCCGATAACCCAGGCATGTTAAGGATTCGACGCGAACCAAGATGATCGAGATCGAGAGCACCGGCGTGGAGTAAGAAGTTCACGGCAGCCCGCGGAGAAGCAAACCAGTGCCTGACATCTTCATTTACCGGCAAAATGGCCGGTTCACCTTTCAAGGGTTCGCGAATCATGTTGGAAAAAAATCCGGACGCGGCCTTGTTCGGTTTCCCGGGTCGAACGCAAATGGTCGGGAACCGGATCCCAATGCCGTCAAAAAAACCGCGGCGACTCAAATCGGCCAGGAGCAATTCCCCGATGGCCTTTTGAGTACCGTACGAAGTTAGCGGAGTGAGCGCATAATCCTCGGGGATCGTCTCGGGAAAAGGCGTGCCATATACTGCGATTGAACTCGCGAAGACAATTCTTGGCCGGTATTTCGCTTTCCGCACAGCCTCGAATAGCCGTTGAGTTCCACTCAGGTTCACCCGATAGCCTTTGTCGAAATCGGCCTCGGCCTCACCAGAAACGACAGCGGCTAAGTGATAGATAATATCAGGTCGGTCCGCGACGAAAGACTCTGCGATACCTGGATCGGAGATATCCGCCGAGAGAGTGCTGACTTTGAATGGAGCTTCGGGCGGTGCAGCAGGGGTTATCGTGTCGGCCATCGTCAGTCGATCCACGGATCCGCTTCCGATGCGACCGTGTTTAATAAGCGCCTCGCAAAATTTACGACCGATCATTCCGGCCGCGCCGGTTACCAGGATATGCATAACTTACTCAATGGATTGAAGGATGAATGATTGACCCGCTCTGCACAAGAAAACGATTGCTCGAGAATTTGCGGATTGCCTTGAAATTCGAACGGACAATGGTCGTTATTTCTTGCCGATCGGATGGCGATCAGGGATAACCACTGGGCAGCATCGCGCCGCCTCCTTCCGGTGCCGATCACGCGGACTGGGAAAGAGAAGATTATATGAGCACACTCAAGCTTCGTCGTCGCAACTTCCTGATGGGGATTGCGGTTTTCGTTCTCGGAACAGGTTTGGCCGGGGGTTCCACCAATGCGGAGGAAGTCTTAAAAATCGGCGTCCTTGGAGTCATGAGCGGTTCCGCTGCTTCCTGGGGACTCGTCAATAAGTATTGCGCCGAGACTTCTGCGCAGCTTTACAACGAGCAGGGCGGGTTCGAGATCGGAGGCAAGAAATACAAGATCGAAATTGTGCCAATCGACGATAAAAACGATCCGAAGCTCGCGGTCTCAGGTGCCGAGCGCCTGACCAAGCAAGAGGGGATCCACTACATCATCGGTCCGAACGTCGATACGACGGCTGCGAGCGTGCAACCTGTCGCCGAGGCAGCCGGTGCCATTTATTTCCCATATGCCTTTCAGAAAACGCTCTACTCGCCTCCGCACGCCAATGCCATTCTCGGTATGATTGCTTCCTACCAGGCTGGGCCGATCATCTACAAATACCTGATGGACAAAAAGGGTGTAAAATCGGTTAGCTTCGTCGCTCGCAACGAGTCCGATCCGTTGAATCAACGAGACGAGGGTGTTCAAGCCGCGAAGAAGCTCGGTCTGGAGATCAAGTCGGCGGACGATACGTATGAGCCCGGCACGACAGACTTCTTTCCAGTGATGTCCCGGGTGGTCGATAAAGGCGCAGACCTTATCGTCCTTTCAGGCGTTGCTCCAGCCGATGCCCCGTTGCTCATTAAGAGCGCACGTGAACTCGGTTTCAAGGGGACGCTGGCGACGGAAACCGCCCAAGACATTAAGATCCTGAACGAAGTAGCTGGCGACGCCGCAGACGGTTTTATTTGTGTGGGTGGCGCCAGCACGCCGGAAATTCGTAGTGACGAAATGGAGAAATTCGCCGAGCGCTACAAGAAGGTTGCCGGTGAGTGGAATGACGAAGCCGGTACCAAGGTTTATGCACTTGAGATCATCCTTGAAACCCTGAAAAAGGCTGGACCAGAAGCGATTAACAACGTCGAGCTTTTTAAGAAGGCGATGCCCGATTTCACCATGAAAAATCCGTTCATCAAGGAGGATAAGCAGCTGAAGTTTGTCGGTACAGCTTACTTCTCTCAGCCACGCCAGATCGGTGTTCCGATGGTGGTGAACGAAGTCAAGGGAGGCAAGTTCCAGACACTTTTCGTTGGTAGTGTGGAGTGAGCAGGCGCTGATCGGTCTAAA
>DATHPI010000437.1:0-4850 GCA_035484035.1 Chthoniobacterales bacterium | reverse complement strand
GATGTCGATAAGGATTTGCGCAATGGAGGACGCATCTATTTGCCATCGGGCGAATTGAGAATGTTTGGCTATTCGGAAGAAGAGCTGAGGGATCGCAAATACAACAGTGCCTTTGTTCGCCTGATGCAATTTCAGGCGGAGCGAGCGCATTCGTTCTTTCGAGAGGCAACCCGATTGCTGCCTGCGGAAGACCGGCGATCAATGGTCGCGGCGGAAGGGATGCGCGCCATCTACTTCGCTCTTTTGCGACGAATGGAGAAGGACCAATTCAGGTTATTCGATAAAACCTATCGTCTGAACCATCTCGAAAAGGCGACCATCATGTTAGGTCAGATAGCGTCGAAATCGCTTTAGGAAGGGCGGCGTAGGTTAACATAAATCCCCTCTCTGTGACCTCCGTGACCTCTGTGCGATGCCTTTTCCCTTCCTCGCGTGTTCCCGTGCGGAAGCCAACGGTGTCCACCCAAGCTTCCTCGCCCTGCTCATTATCGAAAAAGGAGGCGGCAAGCTAGGAGGGAGGCGATTACGCCAACGAGGTCAGCGCAGAGTCCAGCGGGAATGGCGTGCCGCGTCTTGGTGACGCCGACAGAGCCGAAATAGACCGCCACCACGTAAAATGTTGTTTCGGCACTGCCGTAAATCGTGGCGGCCATGTAACTCAGAATGTTGTCCGGTCCCAGCTGTTTCACCAGGTCCGTCAAGACGGCCGTTGAACCGCTGCCGCTCAGGGGCCGAATCAAGACCATCGGAAGAAGATCGGACGGGAAATGTAGCCAATTCAGGAAGGGACCGAGTAGATCCTTCAAAAGATTCAGTGCACCGGAATCGCGGAAAACCGCGATGGCCACCAGCATTCCGACAAGGTACGGGATTATTCGGACCGTGATGGTAAAACCTTCTTTGGCGCCCTCGATGAATTCAGTATAAACCGGCAGTCTACGACCGGCGGCATACAGAGGGAAAAAAGTCAGCAGAAACGGAACCGCGAGTGGAGAGAGCGCATTGAAGAAGGTGGCGATAGCCTCAAGAAAACCAAGGTAGGGAGCGCCGCGAAACCAATAGGGAAATGCATTCGGGAGGAAGAGCGTCAGAAAAAAGAGCAGAAGGGCCGCCAGCGCCCAGGGGGCCCAGGGAGCCATCGACAATTTTCCGGCCGCGTTTTCGTCTGACTCGGACAGAGGCTGGGCGGTCTGATCCTTTGGTGTGTCTGTCTGTTTTTCCCAACGAAACGGACCGAGGCGTTGAAGGGACTTGACGGCGACGATCGCCGACAGAGTCGCGAAGGAGGTGGCAATCAAAGTGGAGCCGACGATAGCGGTCGGATTCTTCGAACCGTTGATGGCAAGGATATTAATGGCGGTTGCCGGGACAAGCTGGATCGAACTGGTATTGATAGCGAGGAAGGTGCACATCGCATCCGTTGCGACGCCTTGCTTGGTATTCAGTTCGTTCAGTTGGCTCATGGCGCGCAGACCGAGCGGTGTTGCAGCGTTGCTGACCCCCAGCATATTGGCCGCCATGTTCATGACGATCGATCCCATAGCGGGATGATCCGGAGGCACATCTGAGAACAGACGAACGAGAATGGGACGGATGAACCGGGCTATCAGCTGAATAAGGCCGGCCTTTTCGGCGAGCCGCACCATTCCCAGCCAGAGGGTCATGGCTCCACAAAGCGGGAGCGCCACATCCATCACCGCGGACTTCGCCGCATTGAGCGCGCCCTGGTTGATGGCCGCAAACTGTCCCGTGATCCCGGCCACCAAAACGCCAATTAGAAGGAGGCCCAGCCAGATCACATTCAACATGTTTTGGACATTATATCGGTTTAGCGCCGAGTCCCAGCCCTACGAGTCAAGGAGTGGTGGAGTGGTGGAGTGATGGAGTGATGGAGTGATGGAGTGGTCGGGCCGCATGAAACGAGGGATTTGAGAGACGAGGACCGACTGCGCACGCGCCAGATCGAACGATTCTTGTCGGATGGTCGGAATTCTGCGATCTAATAGTCACAATGAAACTCACTGGCAAAAAGGCCTTAGTCACGGGTAGCAATCAAGGCATTGGTCAAGCAATCGCGTTGAGGCTCGCGGAAGAAGGAGCTGACCTCATTATCGATTATGTCACGCATCCAGACACTGCGGAAGAGACGGTCCAATCGATCCGAAAACTTGGGCGGCGAGCAGTGGCGGTCCAGGGGGATATCAGCAAAGTGGCCGACACTCAGCGGATGGTAGCCGAATCCGTCGAAGCGCTCGGTGGGTTGGATATTTTGGTCAACAACGCCGGCGTTGAAAGACACGCCTCGTTTTGGGAGGTCACAGAAGCAGATTATGACCTGGTGCTCGGCATTAATCTGAAAGGGGCATTTTTTACCACCCAGGCATTTGTTCGGCATCGAATGGAGGTCAAGCAACCAGGGAAAGTGATCAATTTGAGTTCAGTGCACGAAGACCTGCCGTTTCCACATTTTACCTCCTATTGCGCGAGTAAAGGCGGCATGAAAATGGTCATGCGAAATCTCTCCATCGAGTTGGCGCCGTACGGTATCACGATCAACAATATCGCGCCCGGTGCGATCGAGACGCCCATCAACACCGCGCTTTTGCACGACCCCGTTAAGTTGAAAGCTCTCCTTGATAACATTCCGCTCGCTCGGCTTGGTAAAACATCCGATGTGGCGGGGGTGGCGGCATTTCTGGCCTCTGCGGACGCGGATTATATCACGGGCGCCACGATCGTGGTCGATGGCGGACTGACCTGGAATTACAGCGAGCAATAAGAAGCCTTATGGATGCATGCCCAATTCCTCAAGCGGCTGAACCATGCGCCCTGGTGATTTTTGGCGCTTCCGGAGATTTGACCAAACGAAAGCTGCTGCCTTCCCTTTATAATCTGGCGTCTTATCGTCTCCTCCCTGCGGACTTCAGCATCATTGGCGTGGCACGACGCCCGCTTTCGGATGATGTGTTTCGGGATCAGCTCGGGAAGGCTCTCTCCGAGCTCGGGACTCAACCGGTTGATCCGAACCTCTGGAGCCGGTTCCGCGGTCGAATATCGTACTGTGAGGGTGAATTCGACAATCCGGCGACCTATCAGAAGCTCAAGAAGGCTCTTGAGGACTCGGAGAAGCAATTTAAAACTTCCGGCAACGTGGTGTTCTATTTGTCGGTCCAACCGGACTTCTTTGCGACCATTGCGCAACGATTATCGGAGGCAGGGCTTTTAGCGGAAGGGGGCGGCCGGTGGCGCCGGGTGATCATCGAAAAACCTTTCGGACATGATCTGGCCTCGGCGCGGAAATTGAACTCCCAACTGACGTCGGTTCTCCAGGAACATCAGATTTACCGCATCGATCATTATCTCGGTAAAGAGACGGCACAAAACCTTTTGGTATTTCGTTTGGGCAACGCGATTTTTGAACCAATTTGGAATCGGCGTTACATCGATCACGTGCAATTAACGGTGGCGGAGTCCATCGGCGTAGAAGGCAGAGGCGCATTTTATGAGACCGCCGGTGCCTTCCGCGACGTGATGCAGAATCACATGTTTATGCTTCTGGCCCTGATTGCCATGGAACCCCCAACTTCTTTGGAGGGGGAAGCGATCCGGAACGAAAAGGTCAAACTGCTTCGTTCGATCCGGCAGACCACGCCGGAGGAAGCGCTGATGAACACGGTTCGCGGACAGTACGGCGAAGGTATCATGGGCGGCAAGAAGGTGCCGGCGTATCGTCAGGAACCGAATGTGGATCCGAATTCAACCGTGGAAACCTTTGCCGCGATCAAGCTTAAAATTGAGAACTGGCGTTGGGCCGGTGTGCCGTTCTATTTGCGTTCAGGGAAGCGAATGCCGCAGAGGACGACCAGCATCGCCATTCGATTTAAGACGCCCCCGCTGTCGCTCTTTGCCATCAATGAAGCGGATCCGATTTCGCCGAACTATATGATTTTCAACATCCAGCCCGAGGAAGGAATTACCCTCCAGGTACGCGCCAAAATTCCGGGCCCGACCATTTGCACGCGGTCGGTTCGTTTGGAGTTTGATTACAACCAATTCGGGGATCGGCAACCGACAACCGGTTACGAGAAACTGCTCTACGACTGCATGGTCGGCGACGCCAGTCTGTTCCATCGTTCCGACATGGTGGAAGCGGCCTGGGAAGCGGCTTCACCGATCTTGGAAGCGTGGAATAACAATCCGCCGACCGACTTCCCGAATTATACGAGCGGAACCTGGGGGCCGGAAGCGGCAACGCGCCTGATCGAGAGGGACAACCATCATTGGTGGACCCATGCTTGAACTTAGTGCCAGTGTCAGTGTCAGTGCCAGTTGAGGAAATTCTGAGGGTCAGGACGCGTCGGAATACCGAGTTTGCGACATATTTCGTCGACCAACCGGTAGACGACCTGAAGTTTGTCTAGCATTGGATGATCAGGCGTTAGCAACTGACACTAACACTAGCACTGACACTGAATGGACCCTGATTTTACGCTGATTCAGGCGCGGCTATCTCACGAGGATGATCTCATTAATCAGCGTGTCTCCTGGTTGGTTAATTCGCAGTCTTTTCTCCTCACTGCTTATGCGATCACTCTGAATGGCTTGGCTGCGGACGCCAGCAAACCTTTGGCGATCGTTCAACGGAAGTTACTGACTATGTTGCCGGTCGTCGGCGTGGCGTGCGTGCTCTTGGTTTGTGTGGCGCTGGTTGGCGGGCTCTGTGCGCTCGCCGAACTCAGACGTTTCGCCGCCACAAAATATGCGAAAGATCGGCTCTTTCTCATTTCCAAACCGACCACTCAATTTCTCGGAGTCAGCGCCCCGGTCTTGATTCCGATTGTCTTTCTGGT
>DATHPI010000436.1:0-2545 GCA_035484035.1 Chthoniobacterales bacterium | reverse complement strand
GGAAAATTCGCGGTCCCGCTGCAGTCGCTTCCGACGCATGATCAGAGCGCTGACAATAATTTCTCCCAAACCTGGTAACTCGGAAAGAGCTCTTCTTAGTTCCGTGGCTCCGACAACGAGAACTTCCGATAGCTCAGCCTTGCCTCGGACGTTGACCAGGGTCGCATTGCCGGTGAGCATCGCTATTTCACCGACAAAGTCACGAGGCCCTGGGTTTGCCAGAATTAGCTCGCCGCTATCGCGCGCCTCAAATGCTTCCAAGCCCCCGCTTAGAATCACGGTCATGCCTAGGTCACGCTGCCCCGCCTTAAAAAGAATCTCACCGCGGCGAAGGGCACGACGTTCTCCCAACGGTTCCAGCATGGCAATCTGCCGATCATCCAGCTTTGGAAAAGCAATCGCTTCCGTGTCCCTGTAAAACTGTTCATCATCTTCGTTCTCGTTCATGTTGGATTTCTTGAAGCGTCCCGTTTGGCCTCTGCAAAGCCCCAGACGGAGACGGTTCGCTTTTACCCAGCCGTGAGGATCAGTTGTTGGCGAGGATCCAATTGCGCCTCGAGATCGTTCAAAACGATGTCCAAGGGAAGCTTGACGCTGTACTTGCAGAAAATGGTTTCAGCCGTCGTGAAACTACCATTCTCGTAATACTTGTTTGCCGGTGCACCGCCGCCACAGTAGCCGTAGTAGCCGCAGGACTCCTTGCAAAGACTGATACCGGACTGAATATCTGTAAAAACAGAGCGGAATTTCGCGCTTTCCGCAGCCTCAACAAAGTCATCCGTGAGAATATTGCCGAAGCTGAAAGATCCATACGGGGAGATATTCATTCCCAAGAGCTCAGGAGAATAAGTCGAATAGTTTCCGTCGCAATCCACATTCAGAATGCCAAAGGGGCGGACCTGCTCGTTGAAGTGAGGAAAATCAAAGCTGCGTAAGGATTTTGGGCTCCGAATTTTGTTCAAAGCCGCATCAAATTCCCGAATCCGCATCCGAGCTCCGTCCGCCTTCTGAAGTTGAAAGATCGTCTCCATGAAGGCCTTGACGGTTTCGGGCATATCTTCGGTTGAAGTCAGCGATGACTTCGCGTTTTCGCCTTCGATTTCCTCGATGTTAAAGCCCAGTTGAGAGATGCCAAGATCGTAAAAGAATTGATAGATGTCCTTGGCGCGCCCAAGAGACTGCCGGGTGATAACGCTAATGACATGGAACGGAATCCCGTGGGTCTGAAGTTGGCGCACGCCCTCCATGGCCGAATGGTGCGAACCTCTCCCCGATCGAGTTTTGCGATGTGCATCATGGATATCCGCCGGGCCATCGATGCTCAAGCCGATCGAAATGTTATGGTCGGCGATGAATCGGCACCACGCTTCGTTGATCAAAGTCCCGTTCGACTGCATGCAGTGCCGGACAACGGCTCCTGCCGGCGCTTTCCGCTGAATCTCGTCAAACGCGCTCTGATAGTAGGAGATCGGCACCGCCAATGGCTCGCCGGCATGCCAGATGACGGTCAGCGGGCCGAGGACCAAATCGGCCGCAAAGACTTTTTCAATGGTCGCTGCCACAATCTCCAAAGCCATACGTTTCTTGGAGGTCCGATTCGGCAGATAGCAATAGTCGCAGTTAATGTTACAGAACGGCGATGCCTGCAGGACCAGTAAACTGATCCACGGCTGAAGCGGATCGTCCGGCAATGTTGGATCCGAAAAGGGATCACTCTGATTCATCCGGTGTTGACTGCCGCCTTCGATTGGTCGCAGTGAGCGCCGGCGCTTTTGGCCGGCGACTCAAAGTCAGAAGGTCTACCAGTTACCCCAGTTGTGCCAGTTGTGCCAATTATGCCAGCCCCCGTTACCCCAACCGCCATTGCCCCAGCCCGGATGCCAATTGTGCCATCCATAGCCAGGATGCCAGTTGTGCCAGTTACCCCACCACATCGGCTGGGCAGTTGTCGGAGATTCACTGCCTTGATTGAGTTCCGTCCCCTGAGCCTGACCGAGTTTTTGCTGAATTTTTTGGACACGTACCTCGAGCTGCTCAGTTCCGTCCGGCATGGCAGAACCGGAGTTGGCAGCGGCGGCGTTCGCGGCAGCAGTCGAAGTTAGCATCAAACCGCCCGTCAATGCGAAGAGAGCGCCCAGCGATTTGGCGAGTGAGCGCTTTGGGTTTTCGGGTCCTGAATTCATAAAGGCTCGTTTGTTTGCAATGTTATGGATCGGTTAGAGATCATTGGTAGCCTCATTTGTCAGCTTCTCCCAGTAGGCTTCGACATCGGACCCGAGTTTATTATCTCTGATAAACAAGCTCCCCTCTTCGGTTTGCGGATGGACGGTGAAGAAGGCCTCAGCGGCTTTGCCCAACCAT
Source organism: Chthoniobacterales bacterium (assembly GCA_035484035.1). GTDB lineage: Bacteria > Verrucomicrobiota > Verrucomicrobiia > Chthoniobacterales > JAFAMB01 > JAFAMB01. The sequence goes on along the minus strand of DATHPI010000436.1, from coordinate 184 downwards.
GACTTGTCGAGCTCCTCTTTGGCGTTCGGTCGTTCGTTCCCTGGTCCAAAAGCCGCCTGCGCCACGCGCAGCAAGCGTAACGTGTTATCACGATCCTTCGTGTTAAGCGAGACCGCAAAAAACTTATCCTGGAAAAAGTGATAAACGATTGTTTCGAGTCTGACGGGACCAAGCTGGAGGTTCT
>DATHPI010000435.1:0-6716 GCA_035484035.1 Chthoniobacterales bacterium | reverse complement strand
TGCGCTTTGATCAGAGTCGACTCGGCTTCCTTTTTTTGATTCAGCGCCATGTAAACTTCGAAAAGTGTCTGGTATCCGACAAAATTTCTCGGATCGACTTGAACCGCCTGTTCAGCGTACTTGACCGCCAGTTCCGGTTTTCTCAGTTGCTTCAGATAGAAGTAGGCGAGATTGAGGTAAGCCAACGGCTCGTTCGGCCGCGCCTTAGCCAGGTCTTTGAGAACATCAATCCCGCTGGCGACGTCTCCCCGCTTCGCATAATCGTGTGCGATGCGGACCGCCAATTGTGGATTCCCGCCCGGGTCGAGCTGCAGAGATTTGCTATAGGCCTCCAGAGCCGCCTCGTAGTCTCCCTCTTCCTCCAGGAGAAGTCCCTCCATGTAAGAGGCTTGAGCGTCCGCTTTTTTTTCGATGCTCTTCGGAAGCTGTTGCTCCGGCGTCGCTGGACGAATATCCGAATAGAACGTCTCTTCCGGACTTCTGTACCTGGGCGCAGAATTCACCTTTGACGCGACCGCGATCGGCAGTGCCTGTTCGGCTTCTCCTGTCGTGGCAAACGCGCCCAGCGATGTACCGACACTTGCTCCGAGGCACAGCAGCAGGCGTGTCGGCCTCCAGGTACTCATGGAACCTAATTTAGGTCTCAGGACTTGTATCGCAAACGCTTCTTATGGCGGTTTTCCTTCATCCGTTTGCGGCGCTTATGCTTGGCGATTTTCGCTTTTCTTCTCTTTTTCAGTGAACCCATATGTTAACCGTTCAATGCTGGTAAAGACTATCCTCGGACCAGCCGCCGATGTGAATGGATACCTAATAAACAACTTTATTCAATGGATACTCGATTATCCCTTCGGCCCCCAGGTCTTTCAGCTCCGGGATAATTTCACGCACGATTTTCTCGTCGATCACCGTTTCGATTGCGACCCAACCCGGCTGAGCGAGGGGAGCCACAGTCGGGTTGCGGAGTGCGGGGAGCTTTTGCAGGAGTTCCTTCAGCTTGTATTCCTCAAGGTTCATCTTGAGTCCAACTTTGTCGCGGGCGTTCAGTGCACCTTTCAGCAGCAAAACCAGCCGTTGGATCTTGCTTCTCTTCCATGGGTCCCTCATCGACTCCCGATTGCCAATGATTTGCGGGTACGATTCAGTGATCACTTCGACGATCCGCAGGTTATTGGCCGCCAAAGAGGTGCCAGTCTCCGTGATCTCGACGATGGCGTCGACCAACTCGGGCACTTTCACCTCGGTTGAGCCCCAGCTGAACTCCACTTGGGCTTTGACGCCTCTGGAGGCCAGAAACCGGGTCGTTAAGCCGACCGCCTCGGTGGCGATTCGTTTTCCCGCCAGATCTTTGACGGATTGGATAGGAGAGTTCAGCGGTACGACCAGAACCCAGCGTGTCGGACCTGAAGTTGATTTGCTGTATTGGAGTTTCTCGATCAGTTCGACGTCTGAATTATTCTCTTCAATCCAATCTTTACCGGTAATACCGCAATCGAGAAACCCGTGCTCGACGTATCGACTGATTTCCTGAGCTCGCAGGAGTCTGATTTCCAGTTCCGGATCGTTGACCGTGGGTTTGTAGGACCTTTTGGAGCCCGTAATTTGATAACCGGCTTTGGCGAAGAGATCGAGTGTTGACTCTTGCAGACTACCCGAAGGCAGTCCTATACGGAGGCACGGTTGATTCATGACATTCGGAAAAGGGGCGTTTACTTACGCTGATAGGAGATTTCTGACCAGCGAAAACTTCTCTGGATTTCTCTCTTTTTTTAAGGTCAGTTCGTTCAGACGTTGTTTTACGCACCCACCAACCAGATCTTTGATCAAACAAAAATCCCATGCCATTAGACACAAAAATTCTCTCTCAGGCTGCCACTGACGCTCGCGGCCTGGCAATGGACGCTGTTCAGGCGTCAGCTTCCGGTCATCTTGGTTTGCCGCTTGGTTGCGCTGAGATCGGTGCTGTCCTCTTTGGACACGCTCTCAGTTATTTTCCAGAAGACCCGCATTGGATCAACCGCGATCGCTTCGTCTTGTCCGCTGGACACGGGAGCATGTTCCTTTACAGCTGGCTGCATCTCGCGGGATATGACCTGTCGATTGGAGAAATAAAGAACTTTCGGCAACTCCACAGCAAAACGCCCGGGCACCCGGAATTCGGTGAAACTCCTGGCGTTGAGGCAACTACCGGCCCATTGGGACAAGGCGTTGGAAACGCAGTCGGTATGGCAGTGGCCGCCAAGATGGCCGAGGCCCGATTCAACACCAAGGAACACTCGATTTTTGATCACAAAATCGTCTGTCTTGCCGGAGACGGTTGTTTGCAGGAAGGCGTGGCCTCCGAAGCCGCTGCCTTTGGCGGGCACCAGAAGCTGGATAATCTGATTCTCATTTACGATTCCAATGACGTAACGCTCGATGCCATGGCCAAGATGTCTCAGAGTGAAGACACCGCCGAGCGATTTCGAGCCTATGGCTATGATGTGCACACGGTGAACGGCCAGGATTTGGAAGGCTTCTTCGCAACTTTCGAAGCGGCGAAGTATGCCACGACCGGCAAGCCGCAGTTCATCGTTGCCAGAACCTTGATCGGCAAGGGTATACCCGAGGTCGCAGGTACCCAGAAAGCCCACGGAGAAGGTGGCGCGAAGTATGTCGATGCCGACCGCAAGGCTCTTGGGTTGCCGGACGAGAAATTCTACGTCTCAAAGGAGGTTTACGAATATTTTGCCGGCCACAGGCAGGTTCTTAAAAAACGATATCTTGATTGGCAGGAAAAATATAGCGCTTGGAAGAATGCGAACCCTGACTTGGCGGCTTTATTGGACCGCGGAGTTCATCGCGAGATCCCGGCTGACCTGCTCTCGAAGATTCCGGCTTTTCCTAAAGATAGCAAGATTGCAACTCGCAAGGCGGGAAGCGACGTTTTGCAGCCGATTGCGGAGGCGTTGCCCCTGGTGATTGGCGGGAGCGCCGACCTGTATGGTTCAACTTTGAATTACATTCAGGCCGAAAAGGACTTCAATCCCGAGAACCGGGGCGGTCGCAATATCCGATTCGGAATCCGCGAGCATGGAATGTGCGCGATTCTGAACGGGATTGCCTATCATGGCATTTTCGTACCTTCGGGAGCTACGTTTCTAGTGTTCGCCGATTATTGTCGGCCTTCCATTCGTCTCGCTTCCCTCGCGAGGTTGCCGGTCGTCTATATCTTCACACACGATTCAGTTGGCGTGGGCGAGGACGGTCCTACTCACCAGCCGGTTGAAACGGTGAGCGGACTTCGAGTTATCCCCCATTTGGACGTCATTCGGCCTGGTGATCCCGAGGAAACGGCAGGTGCGTTCGCCGCGGCGTTTTCCCGAACGGACGGTCCAACGCTGATCGCGCTGACGCGCCAGGCAATACCTCTTCAAAATGACGTGCCTGTCGAGGTGCGCCGCGAGGGTGTCCGGAAAGGAGCTTATGTGGCCCATAAGGAGACGGCCGAGCTCGAAGTTATTCTTCTCGCCACTGGCAGCGAACTTCAGCATGCGCTCAACGCAGCCAAGCAGCTTGGAGAAGGTGTTCGGGTCGTCTCGGTCCCATGCACGGAACGGTTCTGGCGCCAGGATGAAGCCTACCGCGACGAGGTACTGCCTCCGTCTTGCCGGAAACGCGTCGCCATCGAGGCCGGTGTGACCGCGCTTTGGTATCAATTCGTTGGCTTGGACGGCAAAGTTGTCGGCATCGATCGATTTGGTATGAGCGCGCCGGGCGGGAAAGTCATGACCGAATTGGGGATGACAGCGGAAAGTGTGATCCAGGCGGTTAAGAGCCTCACTGCGTGAGGCGTGGCAAAGAGCTCAGGCAAGGGGCAAGGCTCCGTTTGAATCCGGGCCTCCCCGGCGGGTGGGGCGAAGCTCCGCCTGAGCCGGGGCTTCCCGCGTTGCCTCGCTCTGGCTGTCACCCGAGAGCAATTCGTCCTCGTCTTTCCTCCTGCGCCATGCCACCACTAAAGATCGAGCACGAGCACGAGCAGATAAGCACGATTGAAGAATTGAAGAAGGGCGAGGCGTCGCGATAAGTCGCTGGCCGGGCGGGGCCTCACCCTAGCCTAAAAAGCCCTTGCTAATTCCCTATTTGTACATAGAGATGTAGCTCTATGTCCGCCGTGCTCACTGACAGTCCTTCGGAAGTTGCCGCTCTTGCCGCAGAGTTTGAGTCCGCTTCGGCCACTGAGATCCTGCAGTGGACATTTGAGCAGTTTGGACGCTCCGCGGCGATCGGGACCAGCTTCCAGGGAGCCGGACTGGTGACGATTCATCATGCGGTGGCGGCCGGTTTACCGTTGTCGGTCTTCACGATTGACACCGGATTGCTCTTTCCCGAAACACTCGAATTAAAGGTCCGGCTCGAAGATTACTTTGGAATTGCGATTGAGGCGTTGGTCCCGGAGCGCACCGTTGAACAGCAGGCGAAGGAGATCACCCCGGACCTGTGGCTGAACAGTCCGGATCTCTGCTGCACCTTGAGAAAGGTGGAACCTTTGCAAAAGAAACTGAACCAACTCGATGCCTGGATCGCGGGGCTCCGTCGGGAGCAATCTGCCGGGAGGGCGAACATACAGGTTCTAGAGCTTTATGAGTTTGATCGACTTCGCGAGAAGAACATCCTCAAGGTCAATCCGCTGGCCCGCTGGACCCGTGATCAAGTCTGGGATTATATCCGGCATCATGGGATTCCCTATAATCCGTTGATGGATCGTGGATTTCGGAGTATCGGGTGCTACCCGTGTACGAGGGTTGTCATCTCTGGACAGGACGATCGTGCTGGACGTTGGACTGGATTTGAGAAGAGCGAATGCGGTATTCACACCTTTTTGGGGGACAAAATCTAGAAATGGAATCCAGGTACGCTCACCTCGATCTACTCGAGAATCAGAGTATTTACATTTTACGGGAAGCCTATCGCAAATTTAAGCGATTAGCGATGCTCTGGAGCATCGGAAAGGACTCGTGTGTGATGCTTTGGTTGCTGCGGAAGGCCTTTTTCGGTCATGTGCCTATTCCTTGCGTGCACGTGGACACGAGTTACAAGATCCCGGAGATGATCACGTTTCGAGATCGTCTTGCCAAGGAATGGGGACTTAATTTGATCGTTGGGCAGAACCGCGCGGTGCTTGAGCGGGGTGAGACCTTCCCAAATGGCCGGATTACGCGCGTCGAATGCTGCGGTTTGCTTAAAAAGGATGCTCTTCAGTCGATCATCGAGGAAAAAAATTACCAGGCGGTGATCGTGGGTATTCGGCGGGACGAAGAAGGAACCCGGGCCAAAGAGCGGTATTTCTCTCCACGCGACAAAAACTTCGAATGGAATTTCAAGGATCAGCCGCCGGAATTGTGGGACCAATTCAAAACCGATTTTGATCCCGGAACACATATTCGTATTCATCCATTGCTGCACTGGACGGAGGTGAACGTCTGGGAGTATATCCACCGGGAAGGCATTCCAGTGGTTGGTCTCTACTTTTCCAGAGAAGGGATGCGTTATCGGAGTTTGGGTTGCGCTCCTTGCACGAAGCCGATCCAGTCGGATGCGCGAAATGTCCCTGAGATCATTGAAGAGCTCCGAAATACGAGAGTCTCGGAGCGTAGCACGCGCGCTCAGGATCAAGAGTCTGAGGACGCTTTTGAGCGGCTTCGATCCAGCGGATACATGTGAGAACCTCAGATTTAGCGCCAATTTCAGGCGCTCAAGCACTCCGTATCGTTATTGTGGGCCACGTCGATCATGGCAAATCGACATTGGTTGGCCGGCTTTTACACGACACCGGCTCGCTTCCGGAAGGAAAATTCGAACAAATTCAGGCCGTCTGCAAGCGGCGCGGAATGCCCTTTGAATGGGCGTTTCTGATGGATGCCTTGCAAGCCGAGCGAGACCAGAACATTACGATCGATGTCTCACAGATCTGGTTTCATTCGGGAACCCGATCGTACGTGATCATTGACGCACCCGGGCACAAAGAATTTCTCAAGAACATGGTGACCGGTGCCGCGAGCGCAGGAGCGGCGCTGCTGCTGATTGCGGCAAACGAAGGGGTGCAGGAACAAAGCAAGCGCCACGCCTATCTTCTGAGCATGCTGGGGGTGGACCAAGTCATCGTCCTGATCAACAAGATGGACCTCGTGGACTATTCCGAGTCTGTCTTCCGGGAAATCGAGGAAGAATATCGTGCTTTTCTCGAAAAATTGGGCGTACGTCCGATCGTCTTTATCCCCATCTCGGCGCGTGACGGATTGAACCTGGTTGAACCGGCGCGGGGTCCGGTTGACTGGTATTCCGGGCCCACACTGATGCGCGCGCTCGACCGGCTTCCGGTTCCCAGTGCGGAGGCAGATGGGCCGTTGCGGTTTGCCGTGCAGGATATCTATCGATTTGACGAACGCCGGATCGTGGCCGGGCGAGTGGAGTCCGGTACGATGCGTGTCGGGGATTACGTTGTTTTTTCGCCGAACAGCAAAACATCGACTGTCGCGTCGATCGAACGGTGGAACGCGCCTCTGAAAGATTCGGCTTCGGCCGGAGAGTCCGTTGGGCTCATCCTGAGTGAGCCAATTTTCGTCGAACGGGGGCATATTGCATCGCACGACACCGAGGCTCCGATCGAAACCAAACGTTTCCGAGCCCGGATCTTCTGGATGGGCGACAAGCCGTTTGCGATCGGTAAGCGGTAC